>DETS01000019.1 GCA_002361735.1 Lachnospiraceae bacterium UBA3282
ATCTCTCATACCTCTTTTTTATCATAGTATGTTCATCTTTCGTAAAAATATTACAAAATGTAATTTTTTCTTTAATTATAATTGTTCTGTTCTAAAAAAGCAATCAAAACATTCTTAAGGTAATCGTAAGGCAGGCTTCATTTCCGCGTAATCCAAATTGCTTATCCTGTCTACAGCAAGGCAAACAGCATTAACTGCAAAATAAAATTTACAGAAAAGGACGGTGTTTATTCCAATGGCAGTGCAAAATCTCATCGAAACCCACAATCTCACCAAACGCTACGGCAAAGCCTTAAGCGTCAACACCCTTAACATGCAGGTTCCGCCCGGCGCGGTTTACGGCTTCTTAGGGCCAAATGGCGCAGGTAAGTCCACCACCCTGAAAATGATCCTGGGATTGGTCAGACCCACCGCAGGTACAATCACGCTCTTTGGCTCCCCCATGGATGAAAAAAACCGCATTTACCTTCTTGCGGATACGGGTTCCCTGATCGAATCCCCCAGCTACTACGGGCATTTGAGCGGCGAGGAAAATCTGCACATCATCCAGACGCTAAAAGGCTGTTCTAAATCGGATGTGGACGAAGTGCTGAAAATCGTCCGTCTGACGGATGCAAGGCACAAACTGGTCGGTCACTATTCCCTCGGAATGAAACAGCGTCTGGGACTCGCCGCCGCACTCCTCGGCTTCCCGAAGCTCCTGATTCTGGATGAGCCCACAAACGGGCTTGATCCGGCAGGTATTCAGGAAATGCGCGAGCTGATCTGCAGTCTCCCCTCAGAATACGGTATTACCGTGGTGGTTTCCTCTCATCTTTTGAGCGAAATTGACCAGATGGCGGATCATGTGGGCATCATCCGCAAAGGAGAGCTGGTCTATCAGGATACGCTGGAATCCCTGCATTCCCACGCAAAGGAACAGCTTGCGCTTCGGGTCAGCAATGCAACCATCGCGGCGGACTTACTGCGGCAGGAAGGCATTGAAACGCAGCAGGAAGAAGGGTGGCTTTTGCTGCCCATGCTGGAAGATGCCCTGACTGCGAAACTCCTCCGAAACTTGATCGGACAAAATATCTCTCTGTATCGCATAGAGCAACGGGAAACCAGCCTTGAAGATATCTTCCTGACGCTGACGGGAAAGGAGAGCAGCTTATGAAGACCTTACAGCTTGAATTTTACAAGATTAAACGAAGAAATGTGTGGCTATCCATGTTCGCCATGCTTGGCATACAGCTTTCATGGGGGTTGTGGGCAATGCGTGATCCCAAAGACTGGGAGCTTGCAAGCGGATGGATGTCCCTGCTTTACTCTTTGAGCGTTCTGGACGGCATGATGATGCCCACCATCATGTCACTGTTGGCTTCCCGTCTGGCTGACATCGAGCACAAGGGCAATACCTACAAGCAGCTCAAAACGCTGCGCCCGTCCGCCAGCCTTTACCACGCAAAAGCACTCTGCGGCACGATCATCCTGATCGTCCTGCTGGCTGCACAGGCTGCCGTCTTCATCCTGTACGGCTATTTCCTGGGCTATGAGGGCAATCCTGATCCGAAGTATTATCTGTTATCCTATGGGTTAAAATTTGCCAGCTGCCTCTCCCTGTTTTTGTTACAGCTCTTGCTCTCCATGCTCTTTGCCAATCAGATGATTCCGTTAGTCATAGGGCTTGGCGGTTCCATGATCGCGCTGCTTGTGATGTTTGTCTCACATTATTCTTTCCTGCCCTGGGGCGGCATCCTCACCAGCACTCTGGTCGGGATGGACTGGGATCAAAAGACCCGGATCATCACCTATTTTTATCGCGATTACTCGCCGACAGAAACAGTCGCCGTCATCTGTATCTTTGTTTGGGTTGTCGTATTCTACGCGGCTGGGCGGCTCCTTTTTACACGGCGGGAAGTGTAAAAAGCTATGACAATATCAAACGAGGAGGATTATAACAATGACTGCACTTCAAAAAACCATTACTGCAGAACGCATTAAATTAAGACGGAGCCCCGTCTGGCTGGCTTTCTTTAGTCTGCCTCTGATCTCCGCCTTCTTTGGTACAAACAATTATCGCATGAATCAGGGTATCCTAAAGAGCGAATGGTTCAGTCTCTGGACACAGCATTCCCTGTTTCTCTGTTTCTTTTTCATGCCTGCCCTGATCGGAACGTACTGTTCGTATCTGTGGCGGCTGGAACATCAGCGCAACAACTGGAACTGTTTTTTGACAGCACCCGTATCACACTTTGCCCTCTATTTCGGCAAACTTTTTCAAGGCGTCCTGATGACGATCCTCGGCAACGCCTGGGTATTTTTCCTATATTACGTGTGCGGAAAACTCTGCGGACTGACCACTCCCGTACCGAAAGCAGCCCTCTCATGGTTTCTCTACGGAACGCTCGGCGGCATCGTTGTCTGCGGTATCCAGCTTACGCTTTCCATGTTCATTCGTTCCTTTGCCATCCCCATCGGCATTGCGCTGGCGGGCGGCATCGGCGGCCTGCTCATCACCAACAAAGGGCTCGGCTGCTTTTATCCCTACTCGCTTTATCCGGTCGGCATGCGCGCCAACAACCCCAATATGGAGCTTCCCGTCGGGCAGTTTCTCTCCGGATGCATCGTCTACATCCTGTTGTGCTGCGCCATTTCCGTGTGGAAACTCAAGCGCGGGGAATCCTAATCGCGCCTTTCTCGCCACCATCTCATACATGGGGGTCGGTACACCGTACTGCGCCCCCATCCGCACCACCTCATAGATAAGACCGTCGATCTCGGAGGGCCTGTCCGCATAGATATCCCGCTGCATGGAAGTGCTTGCCTCAGGGTTCAGACTGTCTAAGATCTGCAGGTTGGTGGTGACGATATCCACGAGGAACGGCACGCCCATGGCCACCGCCAGCGCGTCGATCTCCCGCATCAGCTTCACAAAGGTGTCTCTGGGCTCGCCCGTTTCCTGCACTGCTCCCGCAGAAACATGATAGTAAAGACCGCAGGCCGCCATCGGCGACACATAAGCGAACTTTTGCAGGGCGTCCCGCCTGATGTTCTCGGACAGCACTCCGTCTATGCCGCTCTCCTTCAAATCCTTTGCCACATCAAACAGGGCGGGACGCATTTCTGCCTCGTTCCGCACACCATACACAATGCGGAAGATATCGCCGCGCAGCAGGATCGTTCCCGGCTCCTTGATTTCTCCGGCTATGTAGATACAGCCGTCCGTCACCAGAAGATCGGGAAGCTGCTCCTGCATTCTGCCGCCTGTTCCATAAATATTAAGGATAGGAATGACAATCGTGTCACTTTTTGCCACGCGCCGGATGAAGGGAATGGTATCTTCCAGAGAATATCCCTTCACACACACAAAGATAACGTCCGGCTGCTCATCGTAATGCTCCATATCTGTCGCCTTGATGGGGTGCACGGTGTAATTCCCCTTCCCCGTGGTCTCCATCTTAAGCCCTTCTTCCTGCATCTTTTTCAGATGTTCGCCTCTTGCGATCAGGGTCACATCCTTACCCGCCTGTGTCATATAAGCGCCAATGCTGCCGCCCGTACCGCCTGCGCCGATTACAAGATATTTCATATCATTCATCCTTTCCTATTTCTTTCTTATAAGCATATTCTATAGAAAATTGGTCACAATCACAAGCGAAGATTTTCTTCCGCAAAAGCCCTCTTGACACATCCCGCTTTTAGGTCCATAATAGCATCGTTGTATAGACTGCTTTTTAATAGGAAGAAACTTTTCAGAGAATTACAGATGAGTGGGGTAAGCGGATGTTTATACTGTTTTTTTTGGTCTGGGTTATCTTTAACGGTCAGTTGACCGCAGAAATTGCGGCCTTCGGCGTGGTCATCGCAGGCGTCATGTATCTCTTTTTATGCAAATTTTTAAACTACAGCCCGAAATACGACCTTTTTTTTCTGAAGAAATCCCCTCTTTTGATTCAATATATGGTTACGCTTATTTTAGAAATTATCAAGGCAAATCTGACCGTTTTTCGCCTGATTTACACGGCGGAATATGAGCTGGAGCCCGCCATTGTAAACTTTCAAACGGATTTACGCTCTACTTTCGCGCGGGTGCTCCTTGCCAATTCTATCACGCTGACACCGGGCACCATCACGGTCTCTCTCCGGGAAAACCGATACACGGTACACTGTCTTGACAAGGAGCTTGCGGAGGGCCTTGATTCCTCCGTGTTTGTAACACTATTGAAAAAGATCGAGAAGGACTGATGTCCCTACGGAGGAAACAATGGAACCTTATCACACACTCTACATTGCGTTATTACTGCTCTTTTCCTTCCTGCTGATCATTTGTCTGATCCGCGCCGTAAAGGGGCCCCGAGTAGCTGACCGCCTGATGGCAGTCAACATGATGGGCACCATGGTCATGGTCATGATCTCCATACTGGCGCTTTTATTGAACGAGGGCTATCTGATAGATATCTGCCTGATCTACGCTATGATCAGTTTCCTTTCGGTGGTAGTCCTCTCCAAGGTCTACATCGGCATTTATGAGGAGCGCATGCATAAAGAGAACGGGAAGGAGGATAATTCTCATGACAGCATTTGAATGGATCCGCTTCCTGATTGGAAGCCTGTTTCTGCTAGTCGGCGTCGTTATCTTTCTGACAGAACTGTTCGGGGTGTTCCATTTTAAGTATGTCCTGAACCGGATGCACGCCGCCGCCATGGGAGATACGCTGGCGATCAGCGCCTGTCTGCTTGGTTTGATGATCTTCTCGGGGCTTAACTTTACCACCCTGAAGTTGTTTTTGATCATTGTGTTTTTATGGTTTGCATCCCCTGTCTCCTCTCATGTCCTGGCAAAACTGGAGACGGTAACCTGCGAAAATCTGCATGAGCACTGTGAAATTTATGAAGATATCAGCGGGCTGGAGCGGGAGCTTGCCGCAAGAACCGAGGATAAAATCGCTGAGACCGCGAAGGAAACGGAGGCGCCTGTATCATGACAATTTTTCAGATTATTTTACTGGGACTCCTGATCATCTGTGCAGTCTCCGTCAGCTTTTCCAAAAATCTCCTAAACTCCATATTGATCTACATGTCCTTCAGTCTGGTGATGTCCATGCTCTGGATCTGTCTGGAGTCTCCCGACCTGGCTATTACGGAAGCTGCCGTGGGCGCGGGGATCACCAGTGTGCTCTTTTTTGTGACCTTAAAAAAGATTCATGCGATCGAAGCCGTGAAAGAGGAGCAGAAATCGGAAGGAGAAACGGAGGAAATGACAAATGAGTAAGAAAAAGGCGCCTGAAGCCTATCAGAAGACCTTTGCCTTTCACTTTTTCAGATGGATCCGCGGAGAAAAAGATCCCTATCTCGGCGAAATAGAAATGCAACCCCAGGAAGAATATCATCTGAGCGAGGAGAGCATTCTCCGCCACGAAAAAGAACACGATGCCATCCTGGACAAGGTCTATGATACGAAGCACAATAAAGGGCTGCGGCTTTTTCACAGCCTTTATGAGATTACCAGCGTTTTGTTCTGCCTGTTTCTGATCGCCCTGCTCTTGGTGACGGTTTCCTATCTGCCTGCCGTCGGTACAGTGACCCGTCCGGTCAACAACGAAGTGTCGGCGCGCTACATCGAAAACGGACTGGAAGAAACAGGCGCCGTCAACATTGTTGCCGGCATGATCCTGGACTACAGAGCATTCGACACTTTGGGAGAATCCCATGTCCTGTTTGTCGCCACGATTACGGTGCTCATTCTGCTGCGCCTGAATAAGGGGCAGGAAGATAAGAACGACCGTATTTTTGAGCCGAAAAATGACGCGATCTTACAGCTTGTCGCGACTTTCCTGGTGCCGATCATCATGATCTTCGGCATTTACATCATCCTAAACGGGCATCTCGGTCCCGGCGGCGGTTTTTCCGGGGGTGCTGTGATCGGTGCGGGGTTGGTTCTTTATCTAAACGCATTCGGCTTTGCCAAAACAGAGCGGTTTTTTACGGAGAAAACCTATAAATGGGTATGCTTTTTCTCCCTCTCCTTTTACTGCCTGGCTAAGAGCTATTCCTTCTATACAGGCGCTAATCAGCTCCACAGCGTCATCCCGAAGGGGACGCCCGGCGCGATTCTTTCAAGCGGTCTGATCCTGCCCTTAAACATCGCCGTGGGGCTGGTCGTCGCCTGCACGATCTACGCCTTTTACGCTATGTTCCGCAAAGGAGGGTTCTAGTGTGAAAAATCACACTGATGTGCTGATTTTTCACACGCAAATTTGTGCAGGAGCATCACAAATTTGATTGATGGCAGACGCAAATTTGATATTTGCGTCGCCCCGTCGCATAAATGCTCCGGAATCGAGGTTAACATGGGTCCAAATCTGCTTGCAAATTATGGGGAAGCGGTATCGGCGATTTTGTTCTGCATCGGCTTTACCAATCTGCTTTTACAGACAAACTTAATCAAGAAAATCATCGGTCTGAATATCATGGACAGCGCGATTTATCTTTTTCTGGCGGAAAAAGGCTATATCGCCGGACGGGTCGCGCCTATCGTAGTTGACGGCGTGACAAGCACGGAAGCTTACATCAATCCGATTCCCAGCGGTCTTGTGCTGACGGGTATCGTCGTGTCCGTATCCGTGACTGCGCTCATGCTGTCTCTGACGATCCGCCTGTATACGCGTTATCACACGCTGGATCTGGACGAGATATCCATGCAGCTAAAGAAGGAGGGGCGTTAGATGAATTTTGTATGCAATTTTCCCTTCTTTTCCATCCTGTTAAGCCTTTTTTCGGGCACAATCTGTTCCGTACTGCCCGCAAAGGCGGCAAAGATCGTAAACCGTGTGGTGATCGTCGTGGTCGGGCTGCTTTCCGCAACTCTGCTCCTTTACCTTATATCGGTGGGCGAACCCTTTATCTATTGGATGGGGCATTTCCCCGCCCCCTGGGGCAATGAGATCCGTGCCGGCATTCTGGAAGCGGGCATGGCACTGTTTTTTTGTATCATCATGTACTTATCCATGGCGGGCGGTGCACATAAGCTTTTCGATGAGGTGGATGAGAGCAAACATAACCTCTACTATATTCTGGTAAACCTGCTGCTCTCCTCCCTGCTCGCATTGGTTTACACCAACGATATGTTCACGGCATACGTTTTTGTGGAGATCAACACCATCTCCGCCTGCGGTCTGATCATGATCAGGCAGGTGGGGCGCACCATTGAGGCGGCTGTGCGCTATATGATCATGAGCCTATTGGGGTCCGGACTTCTACTCTTTGGTCTCTGCATCATGTATGACCTCACGGGACACCTTTTGATGAGCAACATCAAGGAATCCGTCGCTCTGCTCGTGGCAAGCGGCGAATACCAGATCCCGCTGATCGTTTCCGTCGCTTTGATGTGTGTGGGTCTGTGCATCAAAAGCGCACTGTTTCCTTTTCACGCCTGGCTGCCTGATGCCTATGGATATTCCACGGTATCCTCCGCGGCAATCCTTTCCAGCTTGGTGTCCAAGGGTTACATCTTTTTACTGATTAAAATTATTTACCGTGTCATCGGCTTTAACATCTTTAACAATACCAGAATTATCGACGTCCTCTTTGTTTTTGGTCTGATGGGGATGATTTTCGGTTCCACCAGCGCCATCAGGGAAAATGATGTCCGTCGGATGATCGCCTTTTCCTCCGTGGCACAGATCGGCTATATCTATATGGGCTTCGGCATGGGCACACAGGCGGGCATGGTGGCGAGCGTTTACCATATCCTCTCCCACGCAGCAACCAAGTCCCTGCTGTTTATCGCCGCAATCGGCCTGACAGAGGTGTCGGGCGGCAGCCGTAAACTTGTTGACCTGACAGGTTCCGGTTACCGCAACAAATGGGCGGGCGTAGCCTTTACCGCAGGCTCTCTGTCCATGGTCGGTATTCCCCTTTTCTCGGGCTTTATCAGCAAGCTGCTTTTTGCGCAGGCAGCCGTTCAGGTAGAGGGTAAGATGCTTGCCTCCCTGATTGTTTTGGGTATCAGCACCATTTTGAATGCCATTTACTTTATGAAGACCGTAATCCGCCTTTATACTGCGACAGGAAATTCTCCTTACCGGGGGATTACCTTTGGAAAGATGAAGCGATATGCTATAACACTGATCTTTTTCATCCTTTTGAATATATTGCTGGGCGTAAGTTCTCAGCCGATCGTGGATCTGATCGAGCAAGGGCTTGCCATGTTCTCCTAAGCTGTCACATATTATATGGAAAGTTTTTAATTCTGAAAAACGGGATTCCGAACAGTTACAACTGTTTTACAAGGAGATGACCATATGTACTGTATTTTATTATCCATCTTTTTCCCCATCCTTGCGGGGCTGTTTTTACTGATTCGCTTTCGGACGCCGCTTGCGGGTGAAAAGAAAAACGAAGATCGAAAAAAGCTCCTGCTTTTGACGGGAACGTTTCTTGTCACCACGGCGCTTTTGACCGCTGCTGCTCTGCTTACGGCAACGGAACGCTTTACACTGTTTTATTTGACGGAAACGCTGCCGATCTATTTTAAGATCGACACGACGGGGACGTTATTTTCCCTGCTCGCTATGATTGTCGTGCTCTGCGCAGGTTTCTTTTCCTTTGAATACATGAAACACGAGGAGCGGGAGGGACGTTATTACGGCTTTTACCTGATCGTATTCGGGGTATTGAATGCTTTATGCTTTGCGGGCAACCTGATCACCTTCTATCTCTTTTTTGAACTGTTAACGCTTTCCTCCATGCCTTTGGTATTGCACTGCGGTACGAAAGAAGCTGTTATGGCAGGCTTAAAGTATCTGTTTTACTCGCTTTGCGGCGCCTACGCGGGATTGTTCGGCATCTATTTTCTCTATCAATATACTGATACGCTGACTTTCTTCCACGGCTCATTATATGTTACCGCTATAGCGGAACATGGCGGCTTCCTTTTACTGATTGCCTTTATCATGATTCTCGGCTTCGGTGTGAAGGCAGGCATGTTTCCCATGCACGCCTGGCTGCCCACGGCGCATCCCGTGGCGCCCGCGCCCGCTTCCGCGCTTCTGTCCGCCATGATCGTGAAGGCCGGTGTGCTCGCCATCATTCGGGTGACTCACTTTTTTGGCGATGATTTTCTGCAAGGTACCTGGGTGCAGACCGCCTGGATCTGTCTGACGCTTGTAACGATATTTATGGGATCGCTTCTCGCCTACCGAGAACCCATCTTAAAAAAGAGACTGGCCTACTCCACGGTCAGCCAGCTTTCCTACATCCTCTTTGGTCTTGCCGTGATGAATGAGGAGGCTTATATCGGCAGCGTACTTCAAGTGCTGGCACATGGTTTTGTCAAAGCAGCGCTTTTCCTCTGCGCCGGAGCATTCATTTATAAAACCGGGAAGACGCGGGTGGACGAGCTTCGCGGTATCGGCAGGGAAATGCCGCTCACCCTCTGGTGCTGGACGATTGCCTCTCTGGGTCTGATCGGTATTCCCCCGACAGGCGGCTTTATCAGCAAGTGGTATCTGGCGATCGGCTCCCTAAAAAGCAACATTCCCGTTCTGGGCGTGCTGGGACCGATCATCCTTCTGGTAAGCGCGTTGCTGACTGCAGGCTACCTGCTGCCAATCACAGTACGCGGCTTTTTCCCGGGAGCGGATTATGATCGCAATCCGTTGGAAAAGAAAGAACCCGGCAAATTGATGACGGTACCGATCCTAATTCTGACAACTCTGTCAGTTTTGATCGGTCTGTTTCCGGACAGTGTTGCTTTTATATGGCACTGATAGATTTGATAAGGAGGTAAGATTGAAACATCACACGGATGTGCTGATTTTCAATCGAAGGTATCCATGATTATTTTAGTGATTATCATTCCATTGATAACAGGAATCCTCGTCCCCGTGATTCCTTTTCAGAAACGCTGGCAAAAGGAAGTGTTTCTGGAAACAGCGGTGGTGCTCAACAGCATTCTCGTGTGGTATCTGCTTTTACACCACTCGACCAGCACCTTTTTGCTGGCGCACTTTACGGGTGACCTAAATATCAGCTTTCGCGTGGATGGCGTGAGTATGGTGTTTGCGGGGCTGGTCTCCGCGCTCTGGCCGTTTGCCACGCTCTATGCCTTTGAATATATGACAAAAGAGGAGCACGAGAACGTGTTTTTCCTCTTTTACACCCTGACCTACGGGGTGACGCTGGGCATTGCTCTTGCCGCTAATTTGCTCACCATGTATTTCTTTTATGAGCTGTTAACGCTTGTGACCGTGCCTTTGGTCATGCACACGCTGACCCGCGAGGCGGTACTGGCAAGCCGTAAATACCTCTACTATTCGCTGGGCGGCGCTGCGTTTGCCTTCCTTGGTCTGATCATGGTCATCGTGTATGGAACCACCACCGATTTTATTCTTGGCGGCGTGCTGGATCCCGCAAAAATCAACGGCAAGACCAATGTCCTGCTGTTGATCTATGTGATGGCTTTTCTGGGTTTCGGTGTAAAGGCAGCGGTCTGCCCCTTTAACTCCTGGCTCCCCCAGGCGGGCGTTGCCCCCACTCCCGTTACCGCCCTGCTTCATGCGGTAGCCGTGGTAAAATCGGGCGCCTTTGCCATTATCAGACTGACCTATTTCAGTTTTGGGACGGATTTCCTAAAAGGCACCTGGGCACAGGATGTGGTGATGGCGATCGTCATGTTTACCATCATCTACGGCTGCAGCCGGGCAGTAAAGGAGACGCACATCAAAAGACGGCTCGCCTACTCGACGATCAGCAACCTTTCCTACATCCTGTTTGGCGTCGTCATTATGACGCCATTGGGACTTGCGGCTGCTCTGACGCATTTGGTATTCCATGCCGTTATGAAGATCTGCTCCTTTTTCTGTGCGGGCGCCATCATGCACCAGACCGACCGCCACTATGTACGCGAACTCGATGGACTCGGCTATAAAATGCCCTGCGTGTTTGGCATCTTTGCCATCTCCGCCTTTGCACTCATGGGCGTTCCCGGTCTGGCAGGCTTTATCAGTAAATGGAATCTTGCCCAAGCAGCCGTGGAGAGCGAAAATCCCCTTGCCTGGGGCGGCATTGCCTGCCTGCTGGTGTCGGCGCTTCTGACCGCCATCTATATGCTTACGATCGTGGTGCGCGCCTTCTTCCCCGGAAAGGATTTCGATTATGCCAAAGTGGAAGGGGCGAAAGATCCGAACTGGCAGATGCTGGTACCTCTGTTTGTATTTACCCTGTTTATTATCTATTTCGGCTTGTGCTCGCAGCCGATCGTAGACTTTTTCAGCAATGTTGCCATCGGGAATGCGTAAGGAGGTTAGGTGGAAATGAAGGTTCCTATGAAGAAATCTTATCAGATAACTGCAAATATCATAACAGGAGCGGCCTTTGCCCTCTGCGGTCTGCTCGCAATACAGATGTTGACGGGCGCCTCGAGTGGTTTGACCTTTGATATCCCCTATGTGTGCGGTCTGGGTCTGCATTTCCGGACAGACGATTTTCGTGCCCTGTACGGAACGATTGCCGCCTTTATGTGGTTTATGGCAACACTTTTTTCCGGAGAATACTTTGCCCGCCATGAAAAAATGGAACCCGATCGTGACCACCATACGGGAAGATACTATATTTTCCTGCTCATCACACTTGCCGCCACGGAAGGAGTGTTCTTTTCCGCAGACTTTTTTACCACTTTTATCTTTTTTGAGATCATGTCTCTCACCTCTTATGTGTGGGTGGCACAGGATGAAAAACCCGAATCTCTGCGGGCAGGCGCGACTTATCTGGCGGTAGCCGTGATCGGCGGTCTGGTCATGCTGATGGGTATTTTCCTGCTCTACGATGTGACAGGCACTTTGTTCTTTGACGATCTGGTCAAGGCATACGTCCATTACGGACCGGTATCCTCTCATCACGATGCGCTATCCAAAATCTGGGCGGCGGGGCTCTGCCTGCTGTTTGGTTTCGGCGCGAAAGCGGGCGCCTTTCCGCTGCATATCTGGCTGCCGAAAGCCCATCCTGTGGCTCCGGCTCCCGCCTCGGCACTGCTTTCCGGTATTTTGACTAAGGCAGGGATGTTCGGCATCCTGATTCTGACTTCTTACCTGTTTTTGGGGAACGCTCTCTGGGGCGGTCTGATCTTGATACTCGGCGTCCTTACCATGGTGATCGGCGCGGTACTTGCGGTCTTTTCTATCGACTTAAAACGGACGCTCGCCTGCTCGTCGGTGTCCCAGATCGGCTTTATCCTGGTCGGCGTGGGAATGTCCGGCTTATTGGCGGAAGAAAACGCCCTTGCCCTGCGGGGCAGCCTGCTTCATATGGTGAATCATTCCCTGTTAAAACTCGTGCTCTTTATGGCTGCAGGCGTGGTCTTTATGAATGCGCATAAACTGGATCTCAATGCCATCCGCGGCTTCGGGCGGAAAAAACCGCTCCTTCACTATATTTTTCTGATGGGGCTTTTTGGCATCGGCGGAATGCCGCTCTGGAACGGCTATGTCAGCAAAACGCTGATTCATGAGAGCATTGTGGAATATATCTCTGCCATCAACGCGGGAATCCTCCCCGGCCTCTTTGGCACTTCCTTTATGCGCGCCGTGGAATGGATCTTTTTGATCAGCGGCGGGCTGACAGTTGCCTATATGCTGAAACTTTATATTTGTATCTTCCGGGAGAAAAATGCGGATGCTGCGGTACAGAAACATTATGACGATCTGCGGGGAAGCTATATGAATCAAACGAGCGCCTTTGCTCTTACACTCAGCGCCACCCTGCTGCCGCTTATGGGATTTCTTCCAAACATCGTGATGGACGGCATTGCGAATATGGGACAGGGATTTCTGCATGCAGCGGAGGCGGAACCCGTCTCCTACTTCTCTGTTACAAATCTGCGCGGCGCCCTGATTTCTCTGGTCATCGGCGGACTGCTCTATGTGTGTATTGTGCGCCCTCTTTTACGAAGAAAATCCGCAGACGGCGCGGATAGATATTATGTTAACCTATGGCCCGCCTGGCTCGACTTGGAAAACCTTATTTACCGCCCGCTGCTCTTACAGATCCTGCCCTTTACCTTTGGTATGATCTGCCGCTTTTTGGACAGCTTGGTTGACACGGTGGTGGTAGTGCTGAGAAAGACGATATACCGGGATGAAAAGCTGCCGCACGAGCGCTTTGAAGGCACACTCTTTACTCACCTGTGCGCCTGCACGGCGAATGCTTTTCAGGAACTTTGGAACCATACGTTTAGAAAAACACATCCGAAACACACGGATTATGAACACAAACTGGCTCTCATGCAGGAAGAATTGAATGAAAACACCACGCTGATCGCCAGAAGTATGTCCTTCGGGCTGCTGTTATTCTGTGTGGGACTGATCCTGACAGTCGCTTATCTGTTTGTTAAGGATGTATTTCAGTGGTAGATGACCTGTTCTCCGCCCACTCGCTTAATATCCTTATGATCCTCTCAGAAGCATGCCCGTCACCATATGGGTTTTTCGCCTGTGCCATACTTTGATAGACATCGGGATTCGTCAATAACTCGATCAAATGTTTTTTGATATCGGCTTTTTGGGTGCCAACCAGCTTAAGTGTCCCCGCCGCTATACCTTCCGGTCTCTCCGTCGTATCGCGCATGACCAATACCGGTTTGCCAAGCGACGGCGCCTCCTCCTGAATCCCACCGCTGTCTGTCATGATCAGATACGCGTGATCCATCAGGTTATGAAACGCCACAACATCCAACGGCTCTATCAGTCTGATCCTGTCCGTCTCACCCAAAATATCATCTGCTGTTTGTCTGACCACCGGATTCATATGCACGGGATAAACGACCTTGATATCTTCGTAAACTTCCACGACTTCCTTAATCGCCTCAAACATCATCTGCATCGAATTTCCGATATTTTCCCGTCGGTGTGCCGTCAATAGGATAAGTCTGCTGCCTTTTGCCCAATCGAGAATCTCACTGGAAAACGCCTTGGAAACCGTCGTTTTCAAGGCGTCAATTACCGTATTTCCGGTCACAAATATCGTTTCTTTTTCTTTCCCCTCCGCCAGCAGATTTTCCTTCGCGCAATCGGTGGGCGCAAAATACAAATCGGAAATCACATCAACAGCCTGTCTGTTAAATTCTTCCGGATAGGGTGAAAATTTGTTATAAGTACGCAATCCCGCTTCTACATGCCCTACAGGGATGCTCATGTAAAAACATGCCAATGCTGTCGCAAATGCCGAGGTCGTGTCTCCATGTACCAAAACAATGTCCGGTCTCTCCTTGTCCAGAACCTCTCTTATCCTTTGCAGGACGTTGATGGTAATATCAAACAAATCCTGCTTTTCTTTCATAATATCCAGATTATAGTGGGGAATCACCTGAAAAACATCTAATATCGGCTTTAGCATCTCTCTGTGCTGTCCCGTGATACAGACAACCGTCTCTATCTCCTGATGCCGTTTCAACTCCTTAATGATCGGACACATCTTTATCGCTTCCGGCCGCGTGCCGAATACCAGCATAATCTTCATCGTTTTTCCCCATTTCTGCGCTGCTTTTTGCGCATGAACGAGTTTGTGACAAGCAACGCGCAGACACAAATCTCGCGATTGAAAATTTCAATTTTCAATCTTCTTCCCTTCGTCTGTTTCTTTTTTCTTTCATGTCCTACAGTCGAAATACCCTGCTGCCTGTAATGACATTACGCGTATCCAGAATCACCTTATCCTTGATCTCATCCGCTTTTTCCTTAATCTCGTCATGACCTACCATGACTACCAACAAGTCGATCTCCTTGATAAACTCATGAAAATCATGATACTGATTCTCAACCATATCTTCCCTGATATAAGGATCGTATACCTTGATCCCCGTCGCCAAATGATGCTTCATATTTTCTAACAGCTGCAGGGTCGGACTCTCTCTCACATCATCCACATTTTCCTTATAGGTCAAGCCATACAGTCCTACTCTTTTCACGGATTCAATCTTTTCCTGTTCCATCAGCTCGCTGATCCGTTTCAATACATATTCCGGCATGGAATCATTGATCTTCCTCGCCGCATAGATAATATTGGCAAGCCCCGGGTAATCGCCCACCAAAAACCAGGGGTCAACGGAAATGCAATGCCCACCGACGCCGGGGCCCGGTGTTAAGATATTGACCCGCGGGTGCTTATTGGCGATCTGTATCAGCTCATAGACATCTACGCCCGCTTCCTTGCATATCTTTACCAGTTCATTCGCATAGGCGATGTTGATATCCCTGTAAGCGTTCTCCACTACCTTTGACATCTCCGCTGTCTTAATATCCGTCAGCACAATATCTCCCTGACAGAAAGAAGCGTAAATTTTCCTGATTCTCTCCGCGATCTCCGGACTGTCCGCCCCAATCGTCCTGTTATTGTGGATGAGCTCCTCTACCATTTTCCCGGGAATAATCCTCTCGGGCGCATGAGAGATTTGAATCGCCTTATTATGTTCTTTATTTTCCCGATCCACCAGGGGTCTGACATAGTTGTCGATCGTCCCGGGGGAAATCGTAGACTCTACAACGATCACCGAATCTTTTTTACACTTTTCGAGAATATTCTCAATCGCCCGGATCAGATAATCTGCAATCACCTTCTTGCTTGTTTTATCAAACGGTGTGGGGACGGCAGCAATGTAAATATCCGCTTCCTGATATTCCTCCGTGAAAGTAATCCCGTTTTCAAGGGCTTTTTGGTATAATTCCTGCAAACCGTCTTCTTCAAAGGTCAAATGTCCATGCTGCAGATTTTGCACCTTTTTCGCATCATAATCCGTTCCTGTCACTTGCAGACCCTTGGACGCCATCATCAGAGCAGTCGGCAGACCGATGTACCCCAGTCCTATTACATTGATCAATTCTCTCATAGTATCTCCTTATATGAAATTACGGTAATTTTTTGAATTTGCTTCCTGTTAAAAATACCATAATTTCACCTGCCCAGTCAAGGTTTAGCTTTCCGATCCCTCCTTCGCATCTTTCGATGATGCAACCTTTTGGTTTCCCTTACGCTTCTTCCTTTTCTGACGGATCACAAACACCACTGCTAAGATCACCACAATACCGCCGGGCACGGCAAAGACGAGATACTTCATGATATCCTTCTCCGTCACGCTGACAGCGATCTTCACACTGCTTCCCTCCACGGGAAACAGATGATAAATCCCCATAAGCTCTGTCTCGGCTTTTCTCCACCCCGCGCCGTCCTGCACATAGATTTCCACGCCTTCGGTCTGTCCCTGCGGCGCCTGATAGCGGATCTGGTGGGTCTGTGCCCCGTCATCGGGAATGGTAATCTGCCAGCACTCCGTCAATTCTCCGGCTTCCTCACCCTGCGGCAACATTACATCCGCCGCATTCACCTCCATTTTATCAACAGTCAGCTCATCCTCCCGGAAAAACCGTCCATCCGCCAAAAGGGACGACTGTCCGTTATCCCGCATCCAGCTTCCCGCCAGCGTTGTCAGATACCGCACATACTCCACCGATACATCCTCGTCAAGTCTGACATTCGTAAGATCCTTGTTATCCCAATCCGCATAAAAACCTTCCTTCACGGGAATGTTGGGATATTGATCCAATGCCACACTGCCGCCGTAAGGGCATTCAGCTGTCCCCACTTCTTCATCATCGGCATAGAACGTAATCTTCATTTTGCGGAAACGCGCAGGAATCCCCTCCGTCTGCAAAAGGGTCTGATAACTTACCGGCTCCGCCTTCCCACTGTAACTGATACGGTCGATTCCGGCGATCTCCTCCGATACGAAATAATTATCCGCAAACTCCGCGTTATCGGAGAGCTTACCTGCTATAGCGCCCGAAAATGCGTCCGCCTCCTTCACTTTCACCATCGCAAGACAGCCTTCCAGTCCATTTCCCCATCCGGCTATTCCGGCTACATACTCGCCGCCCGCTACCGTACACTTAGCATAGCTTTGCCTGATATGGGACAACGACTGACCCGCAACGCCACCCACATAATCGCCGGAAGTGCTCTCGATCCTGCCGTAGTTTTCACAGTGAAGCACCATTCCCATCTCCTGCAGACCACAGATACCGCCCGCATAACTTTTCTGCGCAGTCACTTTTGCCTGATTCACATTTTTCCTGAGCACACACTTCGTGAGAAACGTAGAATTTACTCTGGCATCATCAAGCCCCGTGACGTCGCTCTCTAAGTCAAAATCATACTCGATCGCCATCGTCCCCGCAATCCCCGATACATTCAGATCTGCCGCCACGTTTCCGCCGTTGGTACAGTTCGCGATGGTGGCATCCATGCTCTCCTCCGCATCCTCCTGCGACTCATCCTCATATCGACTGGAATAATCCATTTCCAGCACACCGTCCAGCGCATCCGTATACAACAGCATGATCTCGCTGAACTGATCATTGATATTGGACAGATCATCTCCCAAAAGATCCTCGGAAGAAGACATCTCATCATTGAGATATCCCATATTTTCAGAGATATTCTTTAAGTTGGAATTAAGACTCCCCGTTGTAGAACGGTAGTCCTCTCCCAGCCTGGGAAAACCGAGATCCGGCTTATCATTGATCGTCGTCAGGATATCCTTCGTCTCCTCCCCCATATCTTCCAGATTCGACGCCGCAGATTTCGCCGAGGAAGCCGCCGCCTGCAGTTGTTTTCTTGCATCCTCCGTCATCTCATCCGAGTGTTTGGATGCGATATCTGTCATAATCTCCAGATTCTTACGCATATCATCAGCATAACTGCTGCCCCCGTGCGCATCGCGGTACTGTTTATCCGCATATTTTTCGGCTTCCTCCGCTATCGGTGCGGCATTTAACGTCATCTGCTCCGCTGCCTTTTCCTGCACCTGACGGTCAGCCGCTGCCTGTGGGCTATCGTCCGTAAGCGGAAACTCCCTGCTCTCGCCGTTGCTGCTATAATGTACCCATCCGCTGATACCCATGTACTGTCCCGGCACATCCGCAAAAGAAATCGACACAAACCCCCAACTGCCGTCCACGCCTGATTCCCTCACAGGCTTTAAGTCATACTCGTACGTCGTATTGTCATTCGCGGCCTTAGCGATATAATAATTCTCATAAGCCTCTGTAACCTTCGCCGCATCCTCACTATGCTGCTTTCCCGCCTCCTCGATCGCTTTCTTTGCCCGATCGTACCGCTCTTTTTCCTCGGGCGTCATATATTGATAGAGATCCATGGATTTTACCATGTCTTCCAGTTTTGCGGCCGCATTCTTCACATCTCCCGCCGCATCCGAAGCATGATCGATCACACCGCCGTCTTTTGCCGTTTCATCCAATACATAATCGAAACGGCTCACCGCCTCATTAACGGAGTCCATCATGCTATCCGTCCACTCAACCGTCCGGTCCGCCAGAGAGTAGGTATCATCAAGCGCCCGGTCCGCAAACCCTTGAATCACCGAGAGTCTGTTGGAGAGTACATCTGAACGGTCTCCTGCGTCATCCAGCATTTTTCCCACCTGATCGTGCAGCACATCAATGTGATCCGATAACTGCCTTACAATATCTTCCGACAGATCCACCGCTATGTACGGCTCCGCCTGTCCGACAATACCGCCCGCATCTTTACGCCCATAAATCTTTCCCTTATTTGCACATGAGTACACATATCCCGACTGTCTTCCGACGATGCCGCCTACGTTATAACCCACATGCTCGTAACCGATCGTGCCCTCGTTGACACAGTTTTGTATGATCCCTGTGGAAAGTCCTGCGATACCTCCCGTATCCACCGTATTCTCCGTGGTTGACAGCTTTTCGCTCTTTTCGTCCGTTCCCCCCTCTATAGAGCCTAAAAGCCCTGTCGTATACTGGTCCAGATTGATCTCCTCCAGTGATTTCGCCTTGTCTTCGCTGGAGATATTGACATCGGCACGATTGAGACAACTCACAATGTTACCGACATTATCGCCTGCTATGCCTCCCGTATAATGTGCGCCCGTGATCGTGCCCTTTGCTTCGCTGTTCATCAGTACGCCGCTGATCTCATTATAACCGGTGATACCGCCCACATAATCACTTGCCTCCACCACACCGTCAAAGACGCAGTTTAGCAGAACGCCGCTGTTATCCCCTACGATGCCGCCCACTACCATCTGTTTCCCGTTCGGTTTGATCGAACCTTCTACCTTCAGATTGGCAATGACCGCCGTCTCCTGTGTGTAATTAAAGAGTCCCACATAAGAAAGCGGGTCACGCACAATAAATCCACTGACAATATGCCCCTGTCCGTCAAAATATCCGCCAAACGTCGGTATGGAGACAAAATTCTCTCCGGTAAGATCAATGTCCGCCGTCAAATATACCTTTTTATCCTGTGACCAGGTATCCAACCAACAGTTTTTGGAAAAATCCTTCAGCTCGTCCGCGTTACTGATGTAAATCTCTTTCCATTCCATTTCCTCGTTATTATAGGAAGCAATCGTCTCGTTGGCATCCTCTACACTGGCGACCTCCTTCTCAGCTTCTTCGGAAGCCGCTTCTGTCTCCTCCTGCGGCTTTTCTTCCTCCGCCTGTACAGATATCACCGGCAAAGCGCCCATAAATACTGCAGCCGTAAGCAGCAGCGCTGTCAGTCTCTTCTTACGCATGGTCAGCCACCTCCCTGCTCTTATCCTGTTCAGCCGCCCCGATGTTCCTATCGTTTTCACCCATCACGTCAATCGGCTGTCTGCTCGCCATCTCCTCCGACACCGTCTCTGTCAGCTGCCGATATTCCTCCTCCGTAAGCTCCGTGACATCGCCGGCTTCCACATAGGCGCTCACATTACCTCTGACGATGGCGCTCATAGTACCTGTCACGGTACCCTCGATCCTGCCGCGCACCAGACCGTCTACTCTCATCAGTCCGGTCACGTTCTTCGTGCGGATCGGCATATTCATTACAAAGGCAGTCTTCTCAATGATCTTATCGCCCACCAAAAGGATCTGCGGCAGAACGAACATGGTCACCAAAATGGAAATGGTTGTACCTCTTCCCAGACATTTCCCGATACCGAAGATTGCCGCGTTAGAAGTCAGCTTACCAATCAGGAAGCCCGCCACCACCATCATGGTTCCCGAGGTAATGATCGTCGGGAACGCCTGGTTCATGGAATCAATGATGGACTGCCGTCTGCCGTTTTCTTTCCGAAGCTCCATATAACGGCCCGCAATAACGATGGCGTAGTCAATGTTTGCACCCATCTGGATCGAGCTGACGATCAGATAGGACATGAAGAAAATATTATCATGCTGCAGCGACGGAACCGAAAAGTTCAGCCAGATACAGCCCTGAATCACCGCGATCAAAAGCACTGGCATACCCGCCGACTTAAAGGTAAACAAAAGCACCACCAGCACGGCAAGTATAGATACCACGTTATTGACCAGATTGTCACGGCCGAATGTCTTTTGCAGATCGTACTGACTCACCGACTCACCGCAGACCAGCACCCTGCCGCTCGGATAGTACTGCTCCGTGATCTCATGCATTCTGTCGAGAAAAGCGAAGGTCTCCTCACTCTCCTCGGGAAGCGTCAGGAAAACAAGCATACGGCTGTAATTCTCGCCCTGCAGCTGGTTCTTGGCAAAATTCATGGCATCAAAGGCATCATCCAGCGTATCCTGCAGATCGTCCTCCAACGTGACATACCCTTCTTCCACTTCGTCATGTACAAACATAAACATGTCAATCAGCGACACTTTGTATTCGGGCAGTCCGTTGACCACCTTCGCGTAATCCTCATCATTCACGGCGTAAGCAGCATATACCAGCTCCGCCACCTCATAGTCCAGATCGATCAGCTCCGAAAACTGTCTGGGCGTCAGCTTATCCGTCAGACAGTACCCGTCAAGCGCCTCGATATTGGAAAGACCCTGCGTATAATCTACTTCCGGACAAGTTTCCAGTTCCTCTAATAACTTTGCTTCCTTTTCATAATCTCCCGCAGGCACGATCAGCGCAACCATATTGCTGGCGCCGAAATTCTCCGTCTGCAGTTCCTCCGTTTTCTGGATGCTGTTCTGGATCGGCGGCGTGATCGTAGAGTCGCCAAACACATAGGGACATTTGCTAGAAAGCATATATGCTCCCACGATTACCAGCACAAAAAGCGGCGCCACGATAAATCGTGTCGCATAGTCAAACTTGCCCACAAACGGAATATCCGGAATAAAATTCTTATGTTTCGTTCGATCCATCAAATTGGAAAACAGCATGATAACGCCCGGCATTAACAGGAACACGGAACCCAGCGCCAGAAAAATAGACTTGATCAGGCACATGGACAGATCCGGTCCCATCTTATACTGCATAAATCCCATGGCAATCAGACCGCCTATCGTCGTCAGCGAGCTGCCGCAAATCTCCGGAATCGCTTTACTCAAAGCGATAATGATTGCCTCGCGGGCTTCCAGCGCTGCGTGCTCCTCTTTGTAGCGATTCAGAAGGATAATGGCGTAATCTACCGACAGCGCAAGCTGCAATACCACCGTCACGGAATTTGACACAAACGAAATCGTGCCAAATATGAAGTTTGTACCCATCTGCAAAATCGCCGCCGCCACAAAAGTGATCAACAGGACAGGTACTTCCGCATATGCCTGCGAGGTGAGAAACAGTACCGTCACCACCACAAATGCTACCAGGACAACGATGACATTCATTTCCTCCGCAATCAGATCCGCCTCGATATTCCCCAGCGTCGTGGACAGATAATAATCATATCCGCCAAGTTTTTCCTTCACCCGCTCCAATACTTCCAGGCATCTGTCGTCTTTTTCGTCATAGTCAAACGTAACATTATAATAGGAAGATCCATTAATATAATGTTCTTCGGAATCGTCAAAGTCTACCATAAAGACGCCCGGCATAAACTCCAGATCCCGCTCAATAGACTCCGCCTGTTCATAGGACACGTTTGCCACCATCACATCACAGGTTCCGTATGTAATAAATTCCTGCTCCATCAGATCCAATCCCTGCTTCGTCTCTGTGGAATCCGGCAGATAATGGGACATGGAGTTCTCAACATTGACCCAGTTTCTTGACACGGCAGAAAAAATAATCAAAATGCCAAACAGCAGAAAAAAGAGATTTCGTTTATCTACAATGAATCCGCAGATTTTGACCATCGTCTGATTGCCGCCCCTTTTCTCATTTTGTTCCTTTTCCATGGAAACACTCCTCTCTTATTCAAGAGGCAATATAGCATTCCGACCGACGGTCGTCAATTCCGTAGAGGCTAGTTTTTGTACATTCTTTCAAAATTGTATAAAACTGCTATTTGATTCATGCAAATATTTTTACTTTACAAACCTTTTCCATTGGCGTACTCTATATTTGTGCCGGGATTGCCCGACATATTGGAAAGGATTTTCAAATGAAAAAAGGAGTCTTTCATTTTTCTACAACACAAACCATCCTGCTCAGTTTTTTGCTGGCTATTGCAGTCGGAAGCGTACTGCTGGCTATGCCCGTCAGTGCCGCTGACGGCACAGCCGTACCCTATATCGACGCACTTTTTACGGCAACGACCGCCATCTGCGTGACAGGCCTGGTGACCGTTCCTACCTTTTCCACATGGAGCCTTTTCGGTCAAATCGTCATCCTGTTTCTGATACAGATCGGCGGGCTCGGCGTCGTCACCATCATGTCGGGACTAATGATCAGCCTTCACAGGCGAATCGGCATTAAAGACAGAATGCTGATTCAGGACGCATTTAACTTAAATACCCTGTCAGGCATGGTAAAATTTATCCGCAAAGTCATCGCCGGAACGCTTATTATAGAAGGAATCGGCGCTCTTTTGTACATGACGGTATTTGTTCCGGAGTTTGGCATAAGAGGCATCTGGATCTCTGTTTTTAACGCCGTTTCTGCCTTCTGCAATGCGGGCATGGATGTGATATCCGAAGACAGCCTGTATGCTTATGTACATAACCCCGTCATCAACATTGTGACGATCCTGTTGATCGTTTTCGGCGGAATCGGCTATATTGTCTGGTGGGATCTCGTAGGCGCTCTGAAAAATATCAGGCAGCAAAAGATAAAATGCTTTGCAAATCTCACCCTCCACAGCAAAATCGCACTCTCCATGACGGGACTTCTGATTCTTGCGGGAACGGTCGCTATCTTTGTCTTTGAATACAATAACCCCCTGACCATAGGCGGTTTTTCTTTCTTTGATAAACTACAGGCCGCTCTGTTTCAGTCCGTAACTACGAGAACTGCCGGCTTTGCCACCATTCCACAGGAAGACCTGACGAACGCCTCCGCCATCGTTTCTCTGCTGTTGATGTTTATCGGCGGTTCGCCGGTGGGCACAGCCGGAGGCATTAAGACGGTGACGTTTGCGGTGCTGATCATCTCCGCGTTTGCTACCATGAAATCTCATGCTGAGGCGGAGCTTTTTCAACGGACCATCCCCAAGCACGCTGTCAGCAAATCTGTCGCGGTGGTGAGTATGGCTTTTCTGATCCTGTTTACGGCAACCCTTCTCTTATCAGCCGTCACGGATGCGGACGCTCTCGACGTCGTTTATGAAACCGTCAGCGCCGCCGCTACGGTTGGCTTGACAAGAAGCCTTACATCCAGCCTGAATTTATGGGGTAGGATCATTATCATCATCACCATGTATCTCGGGAGAGTCGGTCCGATCTCACTTATGATCGCGTTGAATACAAAAAAAGAAACAAAGAACATCATCAAGAACCCTACGGAAGATATCAGTGTGGGCTAAAGAAAGGAAGATAAACTCATGGGTATTCATCAATCTTATGCCGTATTCGGCCTCGGCAGATACGGACTTGCCGTAGCAAAAGAACTGGTAAACAACGGCGCGGAAGTACTCGCCGTAGATTCGGACGAAGAGCTTGTCAATGCCGCCATCGCCGAAATCCCCTACTGCAAATGTGCGGATATCACGGAGGCGGAGGTCATTAAGCAGCTTGGCATCGCCAATATCGACGTCGTTGTGATCGCTATGGCGAGCAGTCTCAAGGCCAGCGTGATGGCAACCATGCTTTGCAAAGAAATCGGCGTCAAAACCGTGATCGCAAAATGCGCCACTGACCTGGACCGCAAAATATTGAGTAAGGTAGGCGCCGACAGGGTCGTGTTCCCGGAAAGCGAATCCGGCATCCGCCTTGCCAAAAACCTTCTCAGCTCCGGTTTTATGGATATCATGGAGCTTTCCAAGAACGTCTCCATGGTAGAGCTGCCCGTTAAGCCGGAATGGGAGGGCAAAAGCCTTATGGAATTAAATCTGCGCAAAAAATATACCATCAATGTGGTGGCTATCATCGAAGATAAAAATGTCCGCATCGACATCGATCCCGAGATGCCGTTACAGGCATCCATGAAAATGATCGTGATCGCCGATACGAACAAGCTGAAAAAACTTGCGTAAAGCTTCCCCGCCGGATACCTGTAAAACACCATTTACAGTTTTAATGCCACATTGATACTGCTATCCAGACTTTCCAGCATCTTTTGGAATGCCTCGCCGTCGGTCTGATTCCCCACAATGCTGCCGTAATGTGTGGGAATCACTGCTTTCGGCTTGATCTGTGCAATGTACTCCGCCGCCTGCTTTCCATCCATCGTATAAAATCCTCCGATGGGAACAAGCGCCACATCGCAGCTTACCTTTTTGATCTCGTCATTCACATCCGTATCCCCTGCCACATAATAACGGGTATCGTCCAGCGTTACCACATAGCCCTGCCACTTCTTCCCCTTTGTATGAAAGGGTTTCATTTTATTGTAAGCAGGAATCGTCTCGATCACAATGCCGCCCGTCTCATGCGTTTCCCCGGGCTGATAAAACAGACAATTCTCCGCTGCGATACCGGACTCGGAAAGCGCCTTCTTTTTCATAGATTCGGGCGCAACAAGAATCGTATCTTCTTTCTTCAGTTTCGCGACGGATTCCGGCTCAAAGTGATCGTAATGTTCATGTGTGATAAAGATAAAGTCCGCGTCATGCGTTTCGTTCTGAATCAGATACGGGTCAAAGTATAGGATTTTCGCGCCTGCGATGCGGATGCTGCTCTGGGTGTTGACGGTAATATTTTCCAAGACCATTTGCTTATCCTCCCTAATCCGTCTTCAATGTGATCCCGAGTATCCTGCACCCCTCGTTGATGACCACCAAAAGCTCATCGTCCGTAAGCACGGTTACTCTGCCGCCCTCGTACTCCGCGTCTACCCATGTTTTCACATAAGCTACCAATTCCGAAGTCTTTTCTACTTTATCGTCATCGGAAAGTCTGAAATAAGTATTGATCCAATGCGCAATGCCCGCAAGCCCTGAAGTATTTGATACCGCGCAAAGCACAGGTCTGTGCAGGAATTTTTCGGTGTCAAAGATATTGTAAATTTCCTCATTCTTTAACAGACCGTCCGCATGAATACCTGCCCTTGTAACGTTGAAATTCTTTCCGACAAAAGGCGTTCTCGGCGGAATCTGATATCCTATTTCCTTCTCATAATATTCCGCCAGCTCCGTAATGACCGTGGTATCCATACCGTTTAATGTTCCCCGCAGCTGCGCATACTCAAATACCATGGCTTCCAGCGGCGTATTACCGGTACGCTCTCCGATTCCGAAGATCGACGTATTCACACCGGCACAGCCATAAAGCCAAGCAGTCGTCGAGTTTACCACCGCCTTATAAAAATCGTTGTGACCGTGCCATTCTATCCACTCATGCGGCACCCCTGCATGTGTATGAAGCGCATAGATGATGCCCTGCACGCTTCTTGGAATGACCGCGCCCGGAAAATTCACTCCATATCCCATGGTATCGCATGCGCGCACGATGATCGGCAGCCCATACTGCTCCGACAACTTCATCAGTTCCTGGCAAAACGGTACAACATATCCGTAAATATCCGCCCTTGTGATATCTTCCAAATGACATCTGACACTGATCCCCTCGTCAAGACATTCCTTGACGACAGACAGATAATGCTCCATCGCCTGTTTTCTCGTCATCTTAAGCTTAAAGAAAATATGATAATCCGAGCAGCTCACCAGGATTCCCGTCTGCTTCATGCCGATATCTTTTACCAGCTTAAAGTCCTCTTTATTTGCCCGAATCCACGAAGTAACCTCCGGAAACCGATAGCCGCGCTCCATACACTTATAGACCGCATCTCTGTCCTTTTTGCTGTATAAGAAAAACTCGCTCTGACGTATCATACCGTTTGGACCGCCGAGTCTGTGCAGATAATCGTAAATCGTCACAATCTGTTCCGTACTGTAAGGCGCCCTCGACTGCTGCCCGTCTCTGAAAGTTGTGTCCGTGATCCAGATCTCCTTTGGCATATTATGCGGAACGACCCTGTCGTTAAAAGGTATTTTGGGTATCTCATCATAAGGGAACATATTTCTGAACGCATTCGGCTTTTCCACATCCTGAAGCTGATACATATGCTCCTCAATCTGTAACAGATTATTATGTTCATTCATCGAAACGGGACGATTTTCAAAATATTTGGCATCTGCCATGGCGCAATACATCTCCTTTCCCTATATAACACGTCTGCATTATTGTATACAATAATACGCTCTATGTCAATATAAACTCGTCCATATCTTTTTGGGTGCTTCCTCTCCTCAAAACAGACAGCCACCAAGTACATCTTCTCGCTCCAAAAAGGATCGTAAAAATGCTTGCGATGCGTTATAATAAAATCACTGACGTGAAGGAGATATTGCAAATGAAATTATATCAAACAGCTGCTCTTGTCATCCTTGCCTTATTTTATACCGCCTACTTTACCAAGATGATATTGCAGGCAAAAAAGGGCGTAAAAACAAACCAGATGGCAAAAGGAAACAAACCGCGGAAGCTGATTATCATTGAAAGTCTGCTGAAAATGGCAACCTACTGCATCATTCCCGTCGAAACAGTCAGCATCCTTTATGACCTTCGCATGTGGAAATCCCCTGCTTCCCGTATCGGCATCATCATTGCCGCCCTTGGCGTTTTTATCTTTGTCATTGCCATGACCACCATGCGGGACAGCTGGCGGGCAGGCATTCCCGAAAAGGATAAGACCGCGCTTGTCACAAGCGGCATTTATCGTTTCAGCCGTAATCCCGCCTTTCTCGGATTCGACTTCATGTATCTTGGCATCCTTATCTCCTTTTTCAATTACCTGCATCTGCTGTTTGCGGTGTTTGCGATGGTGATGCTTCATTTGCAGATCTTACAGGAAGAATCGTTTCTGACTGCCGCTTTTGGGGAACCATACCTCGAATATAAAAGACGGACCGGAAGATACTTTATCATTGACAGAGCTTACGGGAAAAACCCCAAACGGATCCTCATTGTTTCCATCTTTCTCTGCGCCGCTTTGGGATTGGTCGGACTGATGATCTACGGCAATTCCCGAATGCAGAAACTGCCGCAGCTTACCTTTGCCGAATCGCTTGCCTACACGACGAAACATAATCCTGACGCCGTGATAACCGCCGGTATCATCAAAGACGGACAAGTATCTTTTCGGGTATACGGAGAAGACGGCAGAGAACTTCCCGCCGCCCTTCATACCTATGAAATCGGTTCTCTGACCAAAACCTTTACCGCCGCCCTCATCAATAAAGCAGTCAGCGAGGGGCGCATTGACCTTGAAGACACAATAGACAACTACCTGCCGCTCCCAAACGGCAATCCGTATCCGACCGTCAGGGAACTTTTGACACACACATCGGGTTATCGCGGCTATTATTTTGAAACTCCGATGATAGAAAATTTTATGATCGGCAGAAATGATTTTTACGGCATTACAAGGAAAACGATTGTTGACCAATTAAGTCAATTAAGCATGGATCAGAACCATTACGACTTTACCTATTCCAATTACGGATACGCCGTTTTAGGGCTTGTGCTGGAAGACGTGTATGATACGGATTACACGACTCTGGTAAATGACTTTGCACAAAACGATCTGGGGCTGACAAACACAAAAATCTCCGACCAGAACGGAGACCTTGACAACTATTGGGTTTGGAAAACAAATGACGCCTACTTGTCGGCAGGCGCCATTACCTCTAATATTTCCGATATGCTTTCCTATGCGCAGATGCAGCTTAACGGCGATCCACATTTCGCCGACTGCCACCAAACGCTTGCCACCATCAACGTTTCCAATGCGTCATATGAGTCCATGGGCATCCGTATGGATGAAATCGGCATGGCGTGGATTCTTGATACAGAAAACGGCATCATCTGGCATAATGGTGGCACGGGGGATTATAACAGCTACCTGGGTTTTCATCCTGAATCCCAAACGGCAGTCGTCATCTTATCAAATCTTCCGCCAAGTTACAGGATTCCGGCTACCGTGCTGGGAGTGAAGTTACTGGAGGAGATCAGGTGATTTTTGCTCCTATTTATCTCCTTATTTCACCCAAACGTCAACCTCATCCTCAGAAGGCTCCTCATAACCTCCCTCAACTTTTCTCAAAAGATTTTCATCCACAAAATAAGCGTTGCCCTCCCCTGCGGAAACGGCACGGTTCCGTTTCTCGATGCGCCTGCGCCATTCCTCGTCGCTTATGTCTATCAGGTGCAGTTCGCAGGGAATACCCCGCTGCCTGTACAGCTCTTTTGCGTAATCGCGGTGCTCTTTTGTCCAGAAACCGCAGTCCAGCAGCACATCCGCTCCCGCCTGCAATATTTCAAATGATTTATCAAAAATATACTGCTGTACGTTACGCACATATTCGTCGTGTTTTTCACCCGCATACTGCCCGAAAACCGCGAGCATGATCTCGTCCACCGAGAGCAGGACCGCATTGCCTTCCGCCCGCAGTTTATTTGCATAGGTGCTTTTCCCAACACATATTTTGCCGCATATCAGAACTACTTTGGACATATCCAATCTCCTTTATTGCATCATTTACGATACGGATTCTTCCCCGTCATCATCAGAAGCCTCAAACTGCTCCCTCGCCGCCTCAAACAGATTATGAAGGTAAGGGTAATCCCATAGATCCGCGCCTACGTTAGGAATTGTACCGTCATCGCTCCAGCCCATGCCCGGCTTGCCGCCGTAATCGGTAAAACTGGCCGCCACATAGCGAACGGTATTTAAAAGAACTGTGTTCGGTTCCTGCTTACGCACCCCGATCACTTCCGACATATTGACATTGTCAAACTTAAAGAAATCCACATACTCAACAATCTCTTCTCCCGTATCATACACAAAGGAATACCCGTACAAATCGCAGCCATCCTCCATATGATACTTTTCAAACGCAAGGTTCGACACTCTTTCCGCGCAAAGTTCTTCACTGCACCGCTTCGCTTCCGCCTGAAACGCTTCCCAGTCTTCCGGTTCATGAAAGGGATTTTTCCCCACGGGATTCGTGACAGGCAGACTATGGATCTGGTTCTCTTCCTCCCAAAACGCATATGTCACATCGTCATCCAGAAAATAATAGGAAAACCCATACGGCTGCTCGATCTGAAAACTCCCCTCGGAGCGCAGACCGCCCCTGGAAAGCGGATCTTTAGGGATATAGCTAATCTCAGGAATCAGTACCGTCTCCCCGACCGGCAGATAATCCGGATCCTTCGGCGCATCCTCCGCTCTTATGATAGACATCCATTCGTACCCGCTTCCGTAAAAACGTTCACTGATCCGCCAGAGACAATCTCCTTTCTGCACCTCATATTCCGTCATCTTTTCGCCTATGAGCTTAATATAATCTTCCTGATCCGCCCACTCCGACAACTTCTGAACAGGCGCAAAAGTATCGCTCCTTTCCCGCTTAGACTTTTCTTCCTGCTCTTCCTCTGTCAAGCCGTTTGCCACCGCCCGTTTGCTGTTTAATACCTCTTTTTCCGTCTTACGTTCAAACTGCTCCGTCTGCGGGTTCCAGAGCAGATAAGTGGGCGACGTATAATCCTCCTCCACCGGCTTTGCACCGCTCGCATGAGCCGGCGCACCGACCCGCATATCCGCGTAACCGTCCCCATTTAAATCCGGATAAGTGATCGTATCCGGTAGCTCAATGCTTAAGGATACCCTGCGCTCCTGCAGCACTTTACCGGTCTCTAAATCCGTCACCGTCATGTCGAAAGGTTCATCCATACAAAAGCCGTTCAGGAGATAGTAGCGAAGTTCCTTTTTCCCTTCTTCCTCTGATGTGTCCATTTCATCCGTGAAAGTCTCCCCATCTCTTTCCGTCAGAGAAGCGGCCGCGGAAATAATGTTTTCTTTCCTGAAGTCATACAAATAATCGTCAACCGATTCCACTACTTCCTCATCATCCTCTGAAAGCAAAAAGTGCAGGGAAAGCATCCTGCCATCCTCCGTAAGCGGCAATTCATAATCCGCCTCCATAAGCAGGCCAAAATAACTCATGATCCCCTCGTCCCCGGCAGACAGCCAATTCTCGTCGATTCCACGGACCTCCCGAAAGCTGCGCTTTGGATCCTCCATCTCGGTCAGCCGCTCCTCATGATCGATCCAGTACAGGTTTTCCTCATCCAACCCCCAGCCGCTCGAATATTCGCCATAACGCTGAAAAAAATCCTCAAATACATACTCGAGAGTCTCATCATCATCCATTGGCATATTCAATAAGGTAAGCCCAAATGCCGTCCGATCCTTCAAAAAGAGGTTGATCTTCGAATTCCGATTCTGTAGATAGCCGTACTCATAACCGTCCTCCTCTTTCAGCGTCTCCTGTATAAATTGAACCATCTTGCCGCGGTCCACGCCCCATACTCTCAGAGGATGTCCATTCGTATCAAATTCTCTTTTCAAACTTTGGTACAGATCGAGAACATGGTCATTTTCTGCCAAGGGGAAGGTATAGTACAGAAAACGAAGCAAGCCATCCTCCGTTTCCTGCTTGGCCGCTTCGTCAAACGCCGTTTCCATTTCCGCCAGGGAATTGTAATACCGCCATGTGATATCCGCCTCTCCCGCAAACTGAAAAATCGCCGGTTCATCCCAGCCGTCGCTCAGCCTTTCCCCCTGATAATCCGTCACCGTAATCTCCGCGCCGGCATAAGGACTTGCGGAAGTATGTTCATACAGATACCCGCCAAGCTCCTGCACCATGCAGCTGTCATGCTCTACAGGCCATTCTCGGGGTTCTTCCTTTGTTTCAGGGTCTGACTGATCTTCCTTGGATTCGGTACTTTGCATATCACCCTCGTTTTCAACACGATGCGGTTTTTCTGCATTTTCCGACGGTGCGCCGCAGGCTGTAAGCAGCAGACTAAGTACGGCAATCCTGATGATGCGGTATAAATCTTTTTTCATAGCATGTCCTTTCGGCTGACGGGCTGCCGGATTCACTTTTTTCTTTCTCCGCCTACTGTGGTTTATCGCACACCTCGTCCAACGTCTTAAACAATAGCTGCACGTCAATCGGCTTGGGAATATGGCTGTTCATCCCGCATTTGAGCGCTTCTTCCCTGTCTTCCGTAAATGCGTTTGCCGTCATGGCGATGATCGGGACAGAAGCAAGTTCGTGATTTTCCAGTTTTCTGATCCGTTTCGTTGCCTCGTAACCGTCCATCACCGGCATCTGAATATCCATCAGGATCGCCTGATAGTATCCCGGTTCCGATTTTTTCAGCTTTTCAAAGGCAATCTGTCCGTTATCCGCCACATCTACGGTAAAACCGGCATTTTCCAGGATCGCCACCGCGAGCTCCTGATTCATTTCCACATCTTCCGCCAACAGGATCCGCCCGGTATGGCGGGGGGTGATTTCCTTTTCCGCAGTTTCCGATTCCGGGGATTTCGGCCGCAGCACGGATTGGAGGCAGGAACTCAATTCCGATAAGAACAGCGGTTTATTGCAAAACGCCGTAACGCCCGCCTCCTTTGCCTCCGTTTCGATATCCGACCAATCGTAAGCAGTCAGAATGATAACGGGCACATTTTCCCCGGTCTCCTTTCTGATTCTTCTGGTCACCTCAACGCCGTTCATGTCAGGCAGCAGCCAGTCCACGATATAGACAGAGTAGTCGGTGCCGCGTGTGACGGCCTGATGGCTGCGAAGTACCGCCTCTTTACCGGAAAGCGTCCACTCCGCCTGCATACCGATCTGCCCCAGCATATAAGAAACGCTGTCACAGGTGTTGAAATCGTCGTCCACCACAAGAGCCTTACAGTTTTTTAACTCCGGCAGGATCATCGGCTCTCTCTTTCCCTCGTGCAGACGGAAAGTGAAGGTGACCGTAAATTCACTGCCAACACCCTGTTCGCTCGTCACGGAAATGGAACCGTTCATCATATCCACGATATTTTTAGTAATCGCCATACCAAGCCCCGTCCCTTGGATTTTGCTGATGGTGGTGTTGCGTTCCCGCTCAAAAGGTTCAAAAATATGTTCCACGAACTCCGGGCTCATGCCGATGCCGCTGTCCTTGATGGTGAAAATATAGTTAGCGCTTCCCGCGGGTGCACCTGCTTTTTCCGTAATACGCATGCTGACATTGCCGCCCGCACCGGTATATTTTACGGCGTTGCTCAAAAGATTCAAAAGCACCTGATTCAGTCGGAGTTTATCACAGTAAATTTCTTCGTCCACAACGTCCACCGTGTCAATGTGCAGTTCAAGCTGCTTTGCATGGATATCCGCCTGCAAAATATTGCGCAGCCCATGCAGAATTTCGGGAAGACTGCAAAGTTTTTCCTCCAGACGGATCTTTCCGCTCTCGATATGACTCATATCCAGTATATCGTTGATCAAACTCAACAGATGATTGCCGGAAGTCTGGATTTTTTTCAGATATTCCGCAACCAGATCCGTCTGATCGATATGCGTGATAGCAAGGTTCGTAAAGCCGACGATGGCATTCATCGGGGTGCGGATATCATGGGACATATTCGATAAGAATACCGTTTTTGCCTTGCTTGCCCGGTTTGCCTGTGAAAGGGCGTTTTCCAACAGCGTGTTCTGCTCCATCTCCCGGCGAATTTCCGCGTCCACACTGCGGAAGCCGAGAACGATACCCCGGCTGCCGTCCTCCGCACCGGCACTCACAGCCTTCATCTGGAAATAAACGATCTGATTTCCCCTCTGCTTTCGGTAATTGACAGAATATGCCTGCTTCCCGCTCAGTTCTTCTTTCAGCGTATCCAGAGAAACAGCGTGCCGCAGCGTTTCCCGGTCTTCCTCATAGACACACTCCTCTATGTACTGATCCATACTCTCCTGCAGAGAAATTTTATTGTCAAAAATATTATTCAACTCGCGCCTGCCCGTGCGGACCGGGACGAGCATACCCGTATCCGGCTCCACAAAGCATACGAGTGTGAAGTCGAGGCTTAACGCCTGTACCAGTTCCATCTGCCGCCGCTCGTTTTTCTTTTCCTGCAATTTCTGCTCGGTGACATCTACAAGGAAACGCTGGCAAAAAAGCTCTCCATTTTCCTCATAGAGCTTGATATTCCCCATTACGTGAAGAATTTCCCCGTTTTTATGCTGTACACGGTATTCAACATTGACCGTGTCCCCGGCCTTTTTCAGCCCGCGAATACTGTCCAGAAGCCGTTGTTGGTCTTCCTCCATCACAGAGGCCGCAATCAGATTAAAGCCGTCCGCCATCATCTCGTCCGGTGTTTCGTAGCCCAGAATTTTGAGAGCCGCCCTGTTAATATTCAAAATGCGCGAATCATTTAAACTGTGGTTCATGACGCCGCAGTCGATGGTGGCAAGGATGGTTTCGAGCGTCTTGTTTTTCTTAATGATCTCCTGCTCGTAAGCGCGTTCCTGCGTCACGTCAACACCCACGCCGACAGTTCCCATGACGGTGCCGTCGCAGTCATAGAGAGGAGATTTGTAACACATCAGGGTTCTCGTCTCATTCCCTGCCATGATGGTCTCCTCGGATACAAAGGTCTGTTTCTTGCTCATGACCTGATGCTCCGATTCAATGCAGGCGGGATCGTCTTCCGCCACGTCCCAAATATAGGCGTGGTGCTGCCCCTGCACCTGTTCCCTAGTCTTGTTGACGGCAAGGCAGAAGCTGTTGTTTACTTTTTCGTGAACGCCGTCCTTATCCTTATACCAGACCAAGTTGGGAACGTTGTTGATCGTAGCCTCCAGAAAATGAGCGGTCTCCCAGAGGTCTTTGCTCATTTTACAGGTTTGCTGCCATCTCAGGAAGCGGAAGCGGAGTTCCTCGTCGGACATAGGCATAATCCACACATCCGAAATATCCTTTAAAATCGACTCTGCGCAGAGAATCTGCATCTGTTTTTTGTCTGCAAGCAAAATAACCTCCGTGTCTTCACGGCGGTTTTGCAACAAAATCTGCAGCGTGTACTGCACGTCCATATGAGACAGGTCGGCTATGATGACGTCCGCCTTTGCAGACAGGGCAGCCTCCGCTTCGTCACTTTCGGAAAAAATATGGGTAAAACGCTCAAGAGAAGGCATTTTCTTAAGCACGTCCAACGCGTGGCTCGGATGCCCTGCAGAATAAATGTGGAGACTACATGTATACATATCTGTTTTCCTCAGTCCGTGTGTATTTTAATCGTTATTTTCATTCTAACAAGCCTGAAAATTTGTGTCAACAAGAGAAAGGCGGTAGAATTTATCCCTTTTTGTTTTTATGAAATTCCTTTTTGTGTTTTTCAAAAAAATCGTAAAAATATCTTACATTTTCAAGTTCCGTCCAGTTTACTTCATCCAGTTCTTCCGTATCGATATTATATATTTTGCCATGCAGTGTTCCTAGCATAAATGGTGAATGCGTCGATATAATAAACTGGCATCCAAGAAATCTTGCCATGCTGTTCAATTTCTCCGCCAATATCGTTTGATTCTGCGGCGACAAAGAAACCTCCGGCTCATCCAAAAGGTACAGCGCATCAGGTTCTATATAATCATCCAGCATCTGCAATGTCGTTTCCCCGTTTGAATACTTTTCTTGCGCAAATTTTATGATTTCCAATTGCCGCTTCATCGTATAGGAATCCTTTAACTTTTCTATTTCTTCCTTTGACATTCCTCTCCTGACATGCTCATAAATATAGCCCTCCCCTAAAATCTTTTCCTGCTGTATTTTCTTTATCTCATATAAAATATCTTCGCTCTTTATATATCGGCTTTTGGGGGGAATGCCGGCTATCCTTTTCCCCTCCTCATCTTCGCCTAACGCAAACTCGCATTCTCTTACAAAATTCATAAAATAAGCGGTGTTTCCATATTGGTTATTGCTTGCGTACTCTTGACCTTCCAGTTTTAGTTTATTCGCTATAATATTCAGCATTGTAGATTTTCCGGAGGCATTATTGCCATATAGAATCGTGATCGGTGCAAAAAGCAGCAGTCTTTCGCTTTTTTTCGCAAATACATGATAGGGATAGATATTGGGATTTTTCACTGTTTCTCCGGAAAACAGGAAACTGCTTAGGTAAATCATAACTTTGAAATGTATCCTTTCATTAGTGCAACATCCATTAAATTTATTAAGATTCTGCAATTCGTCTGATACTTTTTCCGTTCTGTTTCTATGATATTGTTTACATGGTCTGTGTCGACGATTCCTGCTCCTGTATGGCAGCCAATTCCAGATACTTGTCTAACTTTTTCTCCTCCAGCAAAGCTATCATCTCTGCAAAATCATCCAGCCTGCCCTGCGAAGCATATTGGTCCAATGCGTTATAATACGCCAGTCTGTCCTCCTTCGCAATGGATACAGGCAGGAAACCTTTTCCCATCAACCGGTAATTCATAAGCAACCGTGATGTCCTGCCGTTTCCGTCCGAAAAAGGATGTATTCGCACAAACTTAGCGTGTGTCCGCGCCGCTGATCACCAACATCTTCTCTTCGGTAGATGCCGCCGGTAAGGATATTCTCCATAAGCAGGGCATGAATATCCTTTACCATGTTTTCCTCCAATGCGAGCCCTTTGCCAATACACTCTTTTACATACTGATATGCCTTATTGTGGTTTACCACTTCATAAATCTCCCTGAGAGATTTCCCGCCAATCGCAATCCCGTCTTCCAGCACTACCTTTGTTTCCATCAGGGTCAATGTATTACCTTCAATGGCAGTTGAATGATGGGTATACTCCACCTCAAAAGCATTCTCCAACGATATCCTTGTTGCCTCCGGAATGCTGTCCTTTACTGCCTCGTACCGCTTCTTTTTTTCCAATAATCCTGATATATCCAAAACTGCACCTCATTCCTGAAATTGTTTACCATTATTATATCTGTGTTCTGGCAAGCCCGCAACCTGTGCACACATATCTACGATTTACCAAAACAACTTATTTTATCGCAATCATAACTAAAAACTTCTGATACTCTAAGACAGTTCACCGACATACTCTCTCTTTCCGTCTGGATATTCCAAATAAGCTCTTCCTGTTTTATCGTCATATTCTGCAATGGGCAGTCCCTTTATTTTTCTAATCTCTTTGTCAAGGCTGATTAATCAATCTAACCTCATCTTCTGTCAGATCTTTTTCCTTAATGTATCGCTTCCACAATTCTTCGGGATATGGGAAATCCTGCATCTTTAATCCATCGCTTCATCAAAGTAATCTTTTAGCTCTTCAAGTTTAACGGGTATCGGGGGGTTCATCATAGAAGACAAGTAATTCTACTTTCTGATAACCCTGTGTTCTATATGATTCCAATTTTTCCATTTTCTTTCTTATTGCATTTTGAAAAATCTGTTTTTCATCGTCTCCATTTTTTACAGGATACGTCAAACCCAATTTATTAACACTTGCTCCGTTATTTTCAATAACCCGTTTTCTGCGCTCTTTCTCCTCTGATTTGCTTTCCAATCGGTATTTCACAAATTCTCCTTGTATTTGTGCCTGCTCATCAGAGATTGCTTCTGTGACCTCTATGCCTATTAACTTATTTCCGTCACTGATATCCGGCGCATCATGTACTTCAAAACCATCATATTTTTCTTTATAACAGTATTGCAAAATTCCTAATGCCAGCGTTTCTACATATTTTTTTCTGAAACGTGATGTCAATGGCTTTTCAAATGGAAACAATTCTCCAATTAATTCTTTATTACTCATCTCATGATCACCCCAATTTTGTTTCTCTGATACTTTTATAGAAAAATACCTCCAAATCTTTGATGACTTGGAGGCATTTCAATCCCTGTCTTACACTAATTCCAATTCTTTCCTCTCAATAACAGCTTCTACCTCTTCTTTATCCTTATTGATAGCAGACGCTATCTGTTCTGCTGTAAAGCCATTATTATGCATCGTTACAATTATCTCTGCTTCAGCCGCAGCCTTTCCAATTGCAATCCCTTTATCCTCAATGCCCTGACTCAGATTACACATAACGCTCACATCCTCGTATTATATAGTAGTAGTG
>DETS01000111.1 GCA_002361735.1 Lachnospiraceae bacterium UBA3282
TGACCTGCAGAAGCAGGAGCGTGAGGCAGGCGGCGTCCTTGATATGGACACCAAGGTGATCTCCACCATCACTTCCCACGGCCCCGGCTATCTGGACAAGAGCAAAGAGACCATCGTAGGTTTCCAGACCGACAAGCCCTTCAAGCGTTCCTTACAGCCTTACGGCGGTATCAGAATGGCTGAGAAAGCTTGCTCCGATAACGGCTACGAGGTAGATCCCGAAATCAGCGAGTTCTTCTCTACCCACAGAAAGACACATAACGCAGGCTGCTTCGACGCTTACAATCAGGAGATGAGAGCTTGCCGTTCTTCTCACATCATCACGGGTCTTCCGGATGCTTACGGCCGCGGTCGTATCATCGGCGACTACAGACGTGTGGCTCTGTACGGTATCGACAGACTGATCGAGGATAAGCAGGATCAGAAGGATTCCACCGGACGCGTTATGACAGACGATGTGATCCGTCTCCGCGAGGAGCTTTCCGAGCAGATGGTTGCTCTTAAGATGATGAAGGAGATGGCTGCTTCTTACGGCTGCGATATCTCCAAGCCCGCTTCCAATGTACAGGAAGCAATTCAGGCAGTTTACTTCGGTTACCTCTGCGCAGTAAAGGAGCAGAACGGTGCGGCTATGTCCCTTGGACGTACCTCCACCTTCCTGGATGTATACGCAGAGCGCGACCTTGCAAACGGCACCTTCACCGAGCAGCAGATCCAGGAGTTCGTTGACCACTTTATCATGAAACTTCGCTGCATCAAGTTCGCCCGCACACCTGAGTACAACCAGATCTTCGCAGGCGATCCGGTATGGGTAACCGAGTCCCTCGGCGGCGTTGGCGTTGACGGACGTCCGATGGTAACGAAGATGAGCTTCCGTTATATGCACACCCTGACAAACCTTGGTCCTTCTCCGGAGCCGAACCTGACCGTTCTCTGGTCCACCAGGCTTCCTGAGGCATGGAAGAAATACTGTGCAAAGATGTCCATCCAGACTTCTTCCATCCAGTACGAGAACGACGATCTGATGAGAGTAACACACGGCGACGACTACGGTATCGCATGCTGCGTATCCTCCATGGTAATCGGTAAGGAGATGCAGTTCTTCGGCGCACGTGCTAACGTTGCTAAGTGCCTGCTCTACGCATTGAACGGCGGTATCGACGAAGTTACCAAGAAGCAGGTTGGTCCTAAGTATCGTCCTGTTACCGGCGACGTACTCGACTACGACGATGTTATGGATAAATTCATTGACATGCTGGAGTGGCAGGCTGACGTGTATGTTAATACCCTGAACATCATCCACTACATGCACGACAAATACTGCTACGAGAGAGCAGAGATGGCTCTTCATGACAAGAACGTAAAGCGCTACTTCGCAACCGGTGTGGCAGGTCTCTCCATCGTGGCTGACTCCTTATCCGCAATCAAGTACGCTAAGGTTGAGCCCATCAGAGACGAGGACGGCATCATCGTTGACTTCAAGACCACCGGCGAGTTCCCGAAATACGGTAACGACGATGACCGCGTTGACGAGATCGCACAGATGATCGTTCACAAGTTCATGACGGCGATCAGAAGACATCACACCTACAGAGAAGGCGTTCCTACAACTTCCATCCTTACCATTACTTCCAACGTAACCTACGGTAAGGCAACAGGCAACACCCCTGACGGACGTAAGAAAGGTCAGCCTTTCGCTCCCGGTGCTAACCCGATGCACGGACGTGACACCCACGGTGCAGTCGCTTCCCTGTCTTCCGTATCCAAGCTTCCGTTCAACGATGCACAGGATGGTATCTCCAATACCTTCACCATCATCCCGGGCGCACTCGGCAAGGAAGATAAGGTGTTCGCAGGCGACCTCGAGGTAGATCTCAGCAAATAACAGTGGTAAATTCCTACGCTGAAGTAAATTGCTTCGCAATTAACTTCTCGAGTATCGCTTCGCTAGTGGTAAATTCCTGCGGAATTAACCACGCGAGCACTGCTTCGCAGGCTCGGCATATAAAATAATTAGGAGGAGTTGTTATGGATGACAAACAAATGATAGATGATTTTATCAAGATGATGGATTCCGGGATGACGCAGGGCGTCGGACATGTGAATGTAGACGTCGATGCCAATGCCGACAACTCTAAAAATGTGCAGACCATGGGGTGTACGGATTGTTCCCGCACTCCCCTGGCATGCAGTGTTCCTACCCTCCACGATGGGTTGGACGACTTTAAATAAAAATAATAGAGGAGGACAATACAATGGCAGCAGCAACAGCTCAGGTAGATAACTTAGTAAACTTATTGGATGGCTATGCAACAAAAGGCGGTCATCACCTCAACGTAAACGTGCTCAACAGAGATACCTTACTCGATGCACAGAAGCATCCCGAGAACTATCCTCAGTTGACCATCCGCGTTTCCGGCTACGCAGTAAACTTCATCAAGCTGACCCCGGAACAGCAGGCTGACGTTATCTCCCGTACATTCCACGAGAGCGTATAATCTCGCCTGACAAATGAATGATGAACGACAGAGAGCTGCTTGACTTCCAAGCAGCTCTTTTGTATCAATTTCTTTTCATTCACCGCGATTTATATTCTTTACACACCATAACCCGCTTTGTTATAATATAAGTATAACTCGTACACAATATAAATAAGGAAAGGCGGGTGATTGTATGCCGAGTGCAGCAGATATTATCAGGGATTCCATTAACGAATTTTCCAGAGTGCAAAATTGGATGCTGGTCGTCGAAGACAAAGACTCTACAGTCTATCAGTTGATGTATGACAGATATGCAGAATTGAAAATCACACTGACGTCTTTAGGCGTTAATCTTTCAAAATTTGACAAAATAGAGGGATAAAGAAAGGGATATCATTATGCAGGGAAGAATCCATTCTTTAGAAAGTTTCGGCACCGTAGACGGTCCGGGCACACGATTTGTCGTATTTGTACAGGGCTGCCCCATGCGCTGCGCCTACTGCCATAATCCCGACACCTGGGACATGAACGGCGGCACACTGATGGAGCCGGAAGAAATTTTTGAACAGTATAAAAGAAACGAAGCGTTCTATCACGGCGGCGGCATCACCGTCACCGGCGGCGAACCGCTGATGCAGGTCGATTTTCTGATCGATCTTTTTACCATTGCCAAGAAAAATAACGTGCATACCTGCATCGACTCCTCGGGCATCGCTTATAAAAAGAACGCAAACCCGGACTGGCTCGCGAAACTCGATCGGCTGATGACGCTGACAGACCTCGTGATGCTCGATATCAAGCACATCGACCCCGAAAAACATAAGGAGCTCACTTCGCAGCCAAACGAAGGTATCCTCGCTTTTGCGGAGTATCTGGACGAGAAACATGTAGATATGTGGATCCGCCATGTGATCGTGCCGGGGATCACCGATGACGATGAGTATCTCTACAAACTCGGTTACTTCATCGGCGGTCTCTCGAACCTGAAAGCATTGGACGCCCTCCCCTACCACACCATGGGAGAATCCAAATACGAGAAGCTGGGCATGGAATATAAACTTGCCGGCGTTCCCGCCATGGATAAGGATAAACTGGTGGAAAAAAAGAAAGTGATCCTTGACGGCATCCGAAAACGCAGGGAGGAATTGGGACGAATTTAGGTGTCTCAAAACATTCCGTCTTTCATTGATACCCTACTGAAAATGCACATGAAAATGTGCATTTTTTTATGTTATATCATCAATAAATAACACCCGCTCTCCTTATTCAATAACGCCTGTTTTACAATCAATTAGTAACACATTAGTAACACGAAATTTCCCCCAAAATCCCCTCCCATCCCCCGCTCCGCGCGGCTTCGCAAATTTTAGAAAACTTTCATAAAGTACACATTAGTAACAAATAGTCTGCAAAACGTTCCTATTTTATCATCGTAGTGACATAAATTCCAACCCAAAGCCCTGCAATCCCGCATCCCCACTGCAAAAACCGAAAATCCCCAAAAATAAGGCAGGGAAAAATCCGGGTTGTGGAGGAGCCAGTTTCCGAGGCTTCCGACGAGCAAATCCCCGAGGAAGGAGGAGAAGACGAAACAGGTGTTATTCCGCCTGCTGACGAACCCGTCGTGACGGATCCCGAGACACCTGCAGATCCCGAGGCGCCTGTTCAGGAGCCTGCACCGGAAGTACCTGCAGATCCCGAGGCACCCGCAGACCCCGAAGCACCCGCTGACGAGCCTGTCGTAACGGATCCCGTTGAGGAGCCCGTGATCGAAGACGAGATTCCTGCGGATGCTGACGTAACGGTGAACGCAGACGAAGCCACGACCTATACGGTTTCCATCACAAACTTTGACGACGTAAAGGCTTATATCACGGCATCCGCTACTGTTGGCGGCGACTCTAACAAGGGCTTTGTAAGAACCGGTTCCCTGACCGCGGCAAAGAATGCTACTGTAGTCGTTACCATTGCAGCTAAGAGCGGTGCGAAAATCACCAGCGTAAAGAATGGTGAGACGGCTGTATCGGCAGCAGATGGTACCTATACCATCAAGCTCTCCAGTCTTGCGGCTGACACTTCGATCACTGTCGAAGCAGCATCCGCTTACAAGTTGACCACAGACTTCACAGGCGCAAGTGACGTAACGGCAATCAAGCTGGATGCCAGCCTGAAAGAGGCAGTCGGCGCGGCGAATGATGAGGCTCTGTCTCGTACATCCGCTGACATCGCGCAGGATGCAGATCTGAAGTTTACACTGGTTGGCAGCCCTGCAGGCGCTGATTCCAGATACAACGTTTTCTACGCAGCGAACGGTTCTGAGGAGAAGACACCGATCACAGCTGTGAAGGAGACTGTTGGTACGGCTCCGAGCACCACAGAAGTCGATACCTACACGGTAAAGAAAGAAGACCTCGAAGACTTCCATTCCATTGAGATTATTGTGAAAAAGGAAACAAAGGTTGATTTTACCTATATGCTGACAGCTGTTTCTAATGTGGATATCGTATATTGGGGCACAAAGAAGTCTGAGGGCACAACAGCAGCCGATCCCGCGGAAGCATGGGTTGAAGGCGATAATGCGACGAAATATGACCCGATTAAAAAGGCTTATGTCGGCGAAACCTTTAAGTTCAAGGCTGTCGTAAAAGAAGCTGACAAGAATACCAAAGAAATCGCCAAGGTGACCAGAACGGTAAACGGTAATAATGTGGAAATCACAGCCGCAGAGAGTGGTGTCTACTCCTTTACCGTAGATGCGGACACCACAGCTTTCACCGTTGAGACCGATTATAAGGCGGCGGGAGTGAACAAGCTGACCTATACACTTAAGGACACCTGCGATAAGGAGTCTGTTAAGAAGGTAGAAATTACCAGCATCACGGTAGGAGAAGATTTTCCTACAACAGGCGTAGATATCGCGGCTCTCCTTGGCACTAAAGATTCTGCTGAACTGGTAAAAGACAAGGCTGTTTCCATTCTGAAAGAACAGGGCGGAAAAAAGATTACGGCAATTGAGGTTACCGTGACACCCGCAGATGGCTATAAAATTGTAAAAGGCGATGCGGACACACATATCACGATTGATGCTGCAGATGGCACCGGTCCAGCTGTTTACAAGTTTACAGATCCTAAAGCCACGAATAAGGCAATCGAAGCTGCCATGACAGTTAACGTGGAGACGGATGTTGTGGCGACCGCAGCAGCGAACGAGACGTTCTTCAAAGTGACCTGCGATAAGAAACAAAACCCCCATATCAAAGACATTACCGTAGCTACGGTAGATGGCAAGGTCGATGAAGTTAAAGCTACGGAGGATGCAACAAAAATAGTAGCATATAAGGTAAAGGGCGGCGTTAAGACCGTAGAGTTTAAGGTAACTGCAGACGCAGGTTATCAGTTAAAGGGTACAAACAGCTATCCCAAGCTTAAGTCTATCACCGATGTTGTGGCAGACGGAAAGGTAACCTATACCGTAACCCTGCTTGCATCAGGGATAACGGGGACTGATGCCAGCCCGACTACGATCGCCGTTGTGGAAGAAGGCATCACGCTCGAAGCGAAAGTAGAGCCCGCTGATGAGGCAAGCACAAGACTTTATACTGCCCCTCTGAAATATTACACAAAGGATGCTCCTACCGTTCAGGTTGATTACACGAGCGGCAAGACCATCCCTTACGGTTCCAAACTGACCACCGATATCACAGCCGCTACAGGCTGCCATCTGGTGAGCGTGTCCTACAACATGGGCGGCACGGATACCCCTGTAACCCTGAGCGTAGACGGCAAAGCATCAGTCGTTATTCCTGAGGTGACCGCAAAGGTGACCATCACCGTAACGGCTGAGAAGGATTATCAAAAGATTGTTTTACAGGATAAAGATGGAAAGGCTGTAATAGATAAGACCGGCGATGTCTATAACGTAAGATACGACGAGGCATACCTTGTAGGTCTTACCAACGGTAACGTGGATGTCCCCGTAAAAGACTTCAAGGCTGTTGTGAAGGATGAGACGGGCGCCGAGGTGAAACTGCCCAGAATTACCATAGGCACCAAGCTTAAGATCGACCTTGCCAGAGCCAAGACCAGTGTGGCAGGTCAGACGATTACCATCGACATGGTTGTCGGCGATAAGGTGGTAGACACTTACATCCTGAGCGTTAACAAGAAGACTTCCAAGCTCACCATCGAAGGTGTGGCAAAAGCGGAAAAAGAACAGCGCGTAGACAGCGTTGTCAAGTATGCCATTGATACAGACGGTAAGGTAGATATAACTGATACAACCGATACCGAAAGTATCATCAATAGTGCTTATATCTTTGGCAACAATCTGGTTGTTACTTTGAACCCGATGACCACAGCACAGATTACAAAAACACCTGCTTCCGCCGACGGAAAGACGCCTGCGGTGTACCACAGCGCGACCATCACCCTGGCTTCCGATGATGATCCTGATCTGGAAGCGAGCATCGTTGTGACGGCAAAACCTTTTATCGAAGATATCACCAACAAGGAGATTACCCTGACGGCTGGCGATCAGGCGGATACCGTACTGAACGTAACGCTCGGTCTGGACGGTGTTGCAGTACCTGAAAACGGCGGCAAATTATATTACGAGCTGACAGTAACACCGAAGCCGGCGGCTGGCACGACTCTCAGCAACAAGCTGCTCTCCACCGTGACGGTTGAACCTGTTGACAAAAACGGCAACAGCCAGAACGTGCAGATCCCGGTTGCCAAGAGCCAGAGACTGGGTGAAGGCGCAGCATGCGACTATGAAGTAAAAGCAAAACTGACCTACGATGTTGATGGCGGAACCACCAAAGAATCCACTAAGGTAATAACTTCCACGGAATTTAAGACCATCGACGGCAAAGAGATCAAGTACGAAAACAACTTAAAGCTTGTGAAAGACAAGAGCTTTAAGGGCACACTCTACACCGGACAGAGCAATGAGATCGTGATCGCGAATCCGAAGTGGAGCACCAAGAATGTTACCTATAAGATCCTCAGCGACGGTATCACCGATGGTGAGAAATATGACAGCGAAGCAAATCGTCTGACTGGTCTGACTGTCGGACAGAATGCGTCCGGACAGATTGTGGTCACCAGCGTACCAAAGGATACCTGGCTCGGTAAGCACACCATCACCGTCGAGGCGACGGCGGACCAGACCACCGATCACGAGATGTATAAGTCCCGTGCAACCATCAACGTCACCGTGGCAAAGGGTATCGAAGACATTTCGATCACACCCGCGAGTGAAAAGATCTACAAGAAGGATGCCAAGTCAAAGGCAAGCCTGAAAATGACGGCAGCTCTTAATGACTTTGTCGGCAGCTCTGCTGTCAATAGCTGGGACGGCAAGAAGAATACGAAAAAGCCGAAGTCCAAGAGCCTGAAGTGGGAGCTCGTCGGCGAAGACAGTTCGGATGGCTATGATACGGCGCTTCCCGAAAGCTTTGGCAACAAGGCAGTGACCATCAATCCAAAGAACGGAACCATCACCGTAGATAAGAAGTTTGCGGTCAGCAAGAACAAGGCAAATAACCGCTTCTGCGTAAAGGCGACGGCAACGGATTATGCAGGCAACACCACAGTTGGTTACAGTCCTAATATCGAGATCACAAGCGAGGCGCTGAGCATCGAAAAGCTTGCGCTCGTAAGAAGAACCGGAGACATCGGATTATACAACTATGAAGTCGTAGCGGTTCAGAATGCGAATAACGAGGAGCTCAAGCTCGATGCAACCGCAGTAAATGGTACGTTTGTGTATGCGGTACCTAAGAACGTAAATCTGGTAAAAGAATACAATAGCACTCAGTGGGCTACGCTCAGCGGTAAGCTGATCGATCCTGCAAACTACAGCGTTACCTCCGGCGGCAAGAAGATTGTATCCGTATATGATAACAATCGCCTTAATGTACTGACGGCGGGCAAGAAAGTAAAACTCACGGTAACGGCAAATGACGGCAGCAAGCAGAAACGCGTTCTGCCTCTGAATCTGGGCTGGACCGGTGCAGAGAAAGATCTGGCGCTTGGCATTCAGTTTAGGGACAGCGAAACCTTTGATGTCTTTAATCCGAATACGGAATATAAGGCATTAAAAGATAAAACGGCGATCGCTGTAAAACCGATCACGGCTACGGGTGCAGTAAGACTTAACATTTGCCTGATGGAAGGCAATAAGAGCGACGGCACTTCCACAACCTTTACTGATGCAGACAGCTTTACAAATTACAAACTTGCCGTAAAAGGCGGTAAGCTGACCTACAACAATTATGGTTACGCCGATCTGGTGACCACTGCAAAGGTGACCACCTTGACGCTCACCATTGGTACCGGCAAAGCTGCGAAAAAGAGCGTTTACACCATTACCAATAAGGCTTATGAGCTGACCGCGAAGGCTCCTAAGGTGACCGTAAAGGGCAGCCTGCATGAAAACGCCCACAAGAGCGAGCAGCAGGTGACCATGATCGTCAAAAACGGCAAGGAGCTCTATGGTAAGAAGGCAGCAAAGGTTGAAATCGACTGGTCTTCCATGAACACAAAGAACAGCGCAACATTGAATTGGCTGAATGAAACCCTTACCGGCAATGTGATCCAGCTTAATGATAAGACAGGCGAAATGACACTGTCCTTCGCGTATCCCGGCGATGAATATATTGGCTTCAATCCCGGCAGCTATAAGTTAAAAGTGACGGTAGGCGCGGGAACGACAGCAGCTAACTTTAAGGCGGAGACCCTGCCTGCAAACGTAACCTTAAAGGTTGTAAAGAATAAGGCGTTCACCTTTAAGCCGCAGACCTCTTACACCATCGGCAAGATTGACGGCGGTGCGATCCTGACCGGTAAGAGCAATGCTACAAAGGGCGAAAAGACCTACATGAACTTCTATGACCTGAAGAACGCAAACGTAGCAGGACGCCCGAATGACTTTACACATTACTTCACGATCGAGTACGACGCGATCAACAATACGCAGAGACTCGTACTGAACGATAGCGATCCCGTATTCAAGGCGAAGTTCGGTATTACGGATCAGGCGCTGATCAACTGGGATACCATCGATCTGACAAAGATTGATAAGAAGGATCTGACCGGTTATGTCAGCTATGACGCGCGTGCAAGCAAGAAGTTCTACGGCATCGGCACCACCGGCTACTCTAACGGAGTAAGCGGTACGGTTAAGATCACGGTGAAGCTTGCTGCTAACCCGAAGAAGGAGAATGCTTGGAAAGCTTCTTTGAAGTATACGACCAACAAGGCGGAAGTGCTTGCAAAGGACAACGAAAAGGCAGTAATCAACGTAATGTCCGGCAACGAGTATGTAACAGTGGGTGCAGCGGTGATTTATGAGACCGCGAACCTCAAGGCGGATGCCATCAACGAGAAGGGACAGATCCTCATCGCAGTTAAGGGCGTTGAGGCAAAGAAGACCTACAGTACGAACATGAAGGTCGTTCCGCTCAGCAGCCGCTTCATGGATGCGATAGAAGCCGTCAAGGCGGATAAGGCAAAATATCAGGCAGCCATTGAGAAATACGGTATTCCTGTAAAAGTAACGATAGTCGCTAAGGCAACGGCAGCGGAAGTTACCGCAACGCCCGACCCTGTGACCGTAGCTTCGGCAGTGAACCTGATCTATTCTAATCCGGATCCTTGGACAACGAAACTGATGGCAGCAAACTTAAGCAGCATTGTGCCCGCAGAAAAGAACGCGGCAAAGAATGCTCTTGCGACAGAGGTTGGCAATTACCTTAAGAATCATGCGCTCAAGGCTTATAATACCGGCTTTACCGTGACGGGAACCAGCGTAGTGAAAGACGAAGAAACTGGAGATTGGTATGTTGTGCTGACGATTCAGAAAGGTTCCGATTTGGATGAAATTTATATCCAAGTTCTGGCTGAGGAAGGCAGCAGCGGTGGCTGAACAACTCCGCCCACACCGGTAACAGTGAGCTCTATCGTATTAGAGGCAGCGGGAAATGCGACATCCGTTGCAAAGGGTACCACACTGAAATTTACCGCTACATTAAAGGATTCTAACGGAGATGCGATTACCGATCTTGATGACATCACTGTTACATGGGAGGTATCAGGCGATACAGATACGCCTAATACAAAAATTGAGGCTGACGCGTCCAAGAAAAATGAGGCAACCCTGACTGTTGGCTCCAACGAAAATGGTGAAGAGGATTCCAGTGATGGCAACAAAAAGAAATTGACAGTCACCGTTACGGCAGGCGGTGTAACGCAGACTGCAAAAGTTGAGGTAACATCATAATCCCGAAGCCTTTTGCGAACAACAAATTTTCCTAAGTTTATAGAATGGAAAGAATCAAAAAATGACCGCTCTGAAAAGGGCGGTCGTTTTTTGTCATTTATCGGGAACGATTCGGCAATCTGCTTTCTTAGGGCGTGTCCAGCCGCGTAACTCCGCGCACATTCTTCTCCGCCTTTACCCGCGGAATCATGATCTGGTGCCCGCAGCCCGTGCATTTCAGGCGAAAGTCCGCACCGATGCGCAGTACCTCCCACTCGGCTGAACCGCAGGGGTGCTGTTTCTTCATTTTTAAGATATCGCCAACCTGAATGTCCATCTGCAATCTCTTTTCTTATCCCAAACAATTTACGCATTTTTTATACCGAATATTTATTGTCGGGAGATAATGTTTCTTTTATCAATTATGCGGGAATGCGCAGTTTGTGTCAAGAACGAAATTTCGTTTATAATTTTTCAAATTTTCTATTGACAGATCCTTTTGCTGCCTGTATAATCAATCACACAGAGTAAAGAAAAAGAGTCTATTCACGGGCTCCGGCGTCGCATAAGCGCACGCATTTGTGCATTCGCACATTCAGGCAGTTTCTGCCGCTTACTCACATTAAGTAACATGACAACAGAAAACGCGGCGGAAAAACCAGGACAGACTCCATTGACGATTCGTTCCGACAACAGGCATCACAGCTCCGAAGACAGGGGCGCACGCCTTCACCCGGAATATGCACTTTCCGCCGCACCACAAAGGAAAGGAAGGTAGTTTATGGAGTACGCAAGACTCAGAAAAGAGGAAATGGAAATGGAAATCGAGACAGATGGGATGTACAGGAGGGTGACGCATGAAGATCTGGTGCGGATGGGGCTGGACCGGAAAGGAAAATGGCAGTACACGATCGCGGATATCGAGACACTGCCGGAATGGGTACGTGCGGAACTGATCGACGGCGAGATTTTTGTCAAGGTGAGCGCTCCCCTGACGATCCATCAGGATATTCTGGCAGGTCTGTTCTTTCAGATAGAGGCCTATATCCAAAGAAAACAGGGGAAGTGCCACGTGTATTTTGCCCCCTTCGGTGTACGGCCTAAAAAGGACATCTACAATTATGTTGAGCCGGACATCACGCTGATCTGCGACGACGAACAAATGAGAGAACGAGGAAGTGCCGGCGCGCCGGACTTTGTGATCGAGGTCGTCTCGCCTTCAAACAGGAAACATGACTATGTGAGAAAGCTCGCCCTCTACCACGAAGCAGGCGTCGGGGAATACTGGATCGTCGATCCGAAGCATGAACAGGTGACGGTATATGATTGGAAAAAGAGCGACACCCCAACTCTGTATCCGTTTTCTGAGCGGATAAAAGTAGGTGTATACGACGATCTGTATCTGGATATCTCGAATCGCCATAACACTTTGAATGAACTATTGTCTGAGGAACGCCAGACCAGCCTCGCGGACGGTCTGGAGGAAGGACGCGTCGAGGGGCTTGCTAAGGGTATAAAGGAAGGACGCGCCAAGGGGCTTGCTGAGGGTATAGAAAAAGGACGCGCCGAAGGCTTAGAAAAAGGACGTGCCGAAGGAGAATCCAAATTTGCAGAATTAGCCGCATTCCTGCTGCGGGAAGGTCGTGCAGATGACCTGTCCAGAGCAGCAAGCGATGCGGCATATCGGGACAAGCTATATCAACAAATGTAAAGTGTTTCGCGGATCGGGTCAGTCAAGCTGCGAAAAGATCTCTCCGATGCTTCCCTGCACCACGAGATCCGCGATCCCGTCTCTTGCCGTAGGTGTCTTATTGACAAGCACCAGTTTATGCCCGTTATAATAATCCAAAAGCCCCGCTGCCGGATACACTGCGAGAGACGTTCCGCCAACGATCAGTACATCCGCCTCGCTGATGGCACGGATAGCTCCCGAAAGCGTGCTCTGGTCAAGCCCTTCCTCATAAAGGACCACATCGGGTTTGATGTCTCCGCCGCATTCGCAATGCGGAACGCCTTCGGAATTTGCGATATAGTTTACATCATAAAACTTATGACAGGTCTCGCAGAAATTGCGCAGCACCGACCCGTGCAGCTCATACACTTTTTTGCTGCCTGCCGCCTGATGCAGCCCGTCGATGTTCTGGGTCACCACCGCTTTCAGCTTTCCTTCTTTTTCCCACTGCGCCAGCTTCAGGTGCGCAGCATTTGGCTTCGCGTCGAGGCAGAGCATCTTATTGCGATAGAACCTGTAAAATTCCTCGGTATTCCTCCTGTAAAAGGTATGGCTTAAGATGGTCTCCGGGGGATAGTCATACTGTTGATTGTAGAGACCGTCCACGCTCCGAAAATCCGGAATGCCGCTCTCCGTGGAGACGCCCGCGCCCCCGAAAAAGACGATGTTATCCGATCCGTTCACCCACTCGCGTAACTGTTCTACTGCATTCATAAAGATACCCCCTTTTTATTTACTTCTGTCCGAGTCCCAGCCGATTCACCGCCGAGAAAATAGCCCGCACGGACGCCCTCGTGATATTGGAGCTGACGCCCACGCCATAGGTCACGTGACCAGTCTCCACATCAAGCAGATGGATATAAGCAGCCGCCTGCGAATTGGAGCCGCTCTGGAGCGCGTGCTCCTCGTAATCAAGGATCTTGATGGAAATCTCCAGCTCCTCCTGCAAACCGCGCTTTACGGCGTCGATAGGACCGTTTCCAACCGCCTCAAAGGTCTTCTCTGTCCCTGCATCGGTATAGACTACCGTCACCTTGGTATCAAATTCGGATTCTGTCTCATCGCTCAAGTCATCCACTTTGAGTTTCCTGAAATGAATGGGTTCTTTCTTCAGCAGGTACTCCTCGCGGAAACTCTCCATGATCTGATCGGGACTTACTTCGCCCTGTTTCTCGGAAATCGCCTGAATCACATTGGCAAACTCACGGTGCATTCCCTTCGGCAGCTTAAAGCCGAAATAGGTGTCCATAATAAAGGCAACGCCGCCTTTGCCGGACTGTGAATTGATGCGCACGATGGGTTCGTACTCCCTACCGATATCAGCGGGATCGATCGGCAGATAGGGCACCTCCCAATATTCGCCGCCGCGCTCCTTCATCGCCTTTACACCCTTGTTGATGGCATCCTGATGCGATCCTGAGAAAGCGGTAAACACGAGTTTGCCCGCGTAGGGGTGTCTGGGATGTACGGGAATCTTACAGCATCTCTCGTATATTTCAATGCTCTCGTTCACATGCTCGATGGCAAGCTGCGGATCGATGCCCTGCGAGAACATGTTATAGGCAATGTTTAAGATATCTACGTTGCCCGTGCGTTCGCCGTTTCCGAAAAGCGTACCCTCGATGCGGTCCGCGCCTGCCAGAAGCGATAATTCAGCGCTGGCAACGCCGGTTCCCCTGTCATTATGGGGATGGACGCTTAAAATAATGGCCTCACGGTTTTCCAGATGCTTATTCATCCACTCGATCCTGTCCGCAAAGACGTTGGGCGTGGTCATCTCCACCGTGGAAGGAAGGTTGATGATCATAGGATTTTCTTTGGTCGGTCCCCACTCCCTCTGGACGGCATTGCAGACTTCCAGTGCGTAATCGAGTTCCGTGCCCGTAAAGCTCTCGGGCGAGTACTCTAAAATGATCTTTCCGGGGAAGTTTGCCGCATGGCGTTTCACCATCTTTACGCCTTCCACGGCAATGTTCGTGATCTCCTCGCGGCTCATGTTGAACACGACGTCCCGCTGCAGGGTCGAGGTGGAATTATAAATATGCACGATTGCCTGTTTGCAGCCCTCTATGGACTCGAAGGTGCGCTCCAAAAGCTCCTCACGGCACTGGGTCAATACCTGCACCACCACATCATCCGGAATCAGTTTCCGGTCTACGAGCTGACGCAGGAAATCATATTCAATCTGGCTGGCTGCCGGGAAACCGATCTCGATCTCCTTAAAACCCAGCTTAATGAGGTAGTTAAAAAACTCAATTTTTTCCGACACGACCATCGGGTCGATCAGCGCCTGGTTGCCGTCCCTTAAATCAACGCTGCACCATATGGGCGCCTTTTCGATCTGTTTATTAACCCATTCTCTTTCCGGATAATCCACCACGGGATTTCTGCGGTATCTCTTATAATTCAACATAATTGTGCCTCCTCCTTATAGCAATGATCAATGTGATTTTTCAATCTGTCCTCTTTCCTTAACAATGTGAAGGACCCGCCATTACAGCGGGTCCGTTTTGTGACGTTATTCTCCAAGACCGTTTTCGATCGCGCCAACCAGCGCCTTCAGGGCCTCTTCCTCATCCTCTCCATCACACACAAACTCAATCTCATCGCCACATTTGACACACGCCCCCAAGACGCTTAGGACGCTTTTGGCGTTCGCTGTATTTTCACGGAATGAAAACGTTATGAGAGATTTGAACTGCATCGCTTCCTTACATAGGATGCCAGCAGGTCTTAGGTGCAGCCCCGTTGGATTTTTAATCACTACCTTTTGACTTACCATAACCCCGTCCTCTTTCTTATCTGTCATAGTGGATAGTATGAGTATACCATCTTCCCCAATATATCTCAAGCCCTACAACATAATATTCTGAATCAACTCGGCAAGCTTTTTTGCTTCCGCCGTGATCAGCTTCTGATCCTTTCCCTCGATCATCACACGCACGAGCGGCTCCGTTCCGGAAGGACGGATGAGCACACGGCCCTCGCCCGCAAATTTTTTATCGAGCGCGGCAATCGCTTCCGCGATCTCGGGATAGTCCATGAAATTCTCTTTTTTATGATTCGGCACCTTAGCGCCGACAAGCGCCTGCGGCATCACTTCCATGATGGAAGCTAACTCCGACAAAGGCTTTTTCGTCTCCACGAGCACCTGCAAAAGATGCAGTGCGCTGAGAAGACCGTCTCCCGTGGTATTCTCATCAAGGAAGATCACGTGACCGGACTGCTCGCCGCCGAGGCTGGCTCCGATCTCCCGCATCCGTTCCAGCACATAACGGTCACCGACCTTGGTCTGTTCGATCTTAATGCCGTTCTCCTCGCCCATCAGGAAAAAGCCGAGGTTGCTCATGACGGTAGCGACAATGGTGTCGTGGTTGAGTTTACCCTGCGCTTTCATATGAGTGCCGACGATCGCCATGATCTGATCGCCGTTTACAATGTGTCCCAGCTCATCCACGGCAAGCAGTCTGTCCGCGTCTCCGTCGAAAGCCAGACCGAGCTGTGCCTTCTCGTAGACAACCCTCGCCTGTAATTCCTCCATATGTGTGGAACCGCAATTGGCGTTGATGTTCGTACCATCCGGATTATTATGGATCGCCACGACCTCTGCGCCCAGCTCTTTCATGGTCTCCACGGAAGTGTAGAACGACGCGCCCTCCGCGCAGTCCATCACGATCTTCATGCCGGTGAGATCGACATTCACCGCTTTCATAGCGTGGTTAATGTACTCCTCCCTGGCATCGGTACGGTACTTGATCTTGCCGACGCTCGCTCCGGTAGGAAACTTGACACCGCGCATATCGCTCTTGATCAATTCCTCAATTTCATCTTCCAGAGAATCGGGCAGCTTGTAACCGTTGCCGTCAAAAAATTTGATACCGTTAAATTCCACGGTATTATGGGAGGCGGAAATAACAACGCCTGCATCCACCTTATATTTTCTGGTCAGATACGCCACCGCGGGCGTAGGAACAACACCCACGTAAACCGCATTCGCACCCACGGAGCACACGCCTGCCATCAGGGCATTCGCCAGCATGTCGCCGGAAATCCTCGTGTCGCACCCCACCATGATCGTAGGTTTGTGCGCGTTCTCCCTCGTGAGGACATAAGCGCCTGCCTGCCCCAGCTGCATCGCCAAAAGGGGAGTGAGTTCCTCGTTTGCGATGCCGCGCACACCGTCCGTGCCAAATAATCTCGCCATATCGTTCTTATCCTTTCCGGGTTTTTATTCCTTTTCTATCAAATGCACGCGCACTTCCGTAGGATTGCCCTGTTTGACAGTTTCCAACGCGGTAGTCGCGTTCACCGGCATCCAATAACTGCCCTCGGCAATCTCCTCTAAACCTTCCTCGTCCATCCAAGCATCCAGATCGATTACCGCAGTCACATCTTCCGCCGTGATCTCGTCCAAAACGGTGGACAACCCCGTCAGCATCACGCTGCATTCATTTGCCGGCTCAGTGATGACCGCTTCGTATTGGTCCGGCAGTCCCTCAAAGAGGATCTTACCGACAGGAATCCGTACCGCGCGGTTCTGTTCCGCCTCGATCTTTGCCACGGCATTGACTTTACCGTCAAAATCTTCCTCCGCAAGAACCACATTTGCCGGAAGATAATCATTGATATCCACCGACGCCGTCACATCCTCCGTTGCATCCGTCACATCCAGGATGCCCTCGGGAATCTCGATCGCGTCAAGCCTTGACAGATACTTTGAGCGCGCGGCTACCGTAATGCTCGGTCTGGTGAAGGAAACCTCGCCCGTAAAACCGTAACCGTCTTCCGGTCTGCCCGTGACCTTACAGGTGAGGGGCAGCTTCTTGAGCTCCAGGATATCCACGCTGACGCGTACCCTGGTAATACTTTTCTCGATGTTGCTCGAGACGATTTCCCCACCGTCCTCATCGTAGAGGCGGATATTGGAGTCTGTGGAAATGGCATTTGTAAAGCCGGAAATGTCCACCTCTGCCTGCGCTTTGGTCACGCGGGAAATCACGGACTGCGGCCCCGATATGCGGATCAGGTTCTGCTCCGTGGTCACGTCTCCTACCATATAGCCCTCCCGTACTTCTCCTGTGGTAATGGATTTTAAGGGCAGAGAACGGGTCTGTTTCTCCTCGATGCTCAGCTTTACGCTGTCGATATTTCCTTTAATACTGTCTAATTTATCGTTGTATTTATTTGTGGAGAATTTGATGGCGACCGTGTCCACGCTGGTCAGGTCATTCACATCAGCTTCCGCCACGATATTGCTCTTATCCAGCGCGTCAATGATGGAACGCGGCGCCGATATCGTTACGACATCCACCGTATCCGTGCCGTCCAGCACTTCGTACACCTGACCCCTGTCCGTGATCAGGTTGGCATTCTTGATGGTCACAGGGACGTCGTTTACGCGAAAAGTGGCAATGGGATCATTGATATTCGTCACCACCAGCCAGAGCAAAGCAGCGCAGAGAAAGGAAGCAATCTTTAAGCCCAAATTGGCAGTAAGCTTATTTTTCATACTTGATCCCTGCCTTTCCGCCGACTTTTCCCTTAAAGAGCTTGCGCTTCTTTTCCTCAATTGGCTTATCCTGAATCTCCTGAAGCCGTTCGCGCAGTCTTCCCGCGTCAAGGCTTCTCTCCAGCGCGCCGCCGTAAGCTACGCTGATCTTTCCGGTCTCCTCAGAAACGATCACCGTCAGGGAATCCGTCACCTCGGAAATGCCGACGCCCGCCCTGTGTCTGGTGCCGAGATCTTTGCTCAGCGCCATATTATCGGACAGCGGCAGATAGCAGGTCGCGGATACAATACGGTTGCCGCGCACGATCACCGCCCCGTCGTGGAGGGGCGTATTATGCTCAAAGATATTGATGAGGAGCTGGCTGGAAATAATACCGTCCACATCGATTCCTGTTCTCTCATATTCTCTCAGGGACTGCTCGTGTTCAATGACGATCAGCGCTCCCGTTTTGACTTTTCCCATTTCAACGGATGCCTTCACGATCTCCCCGATGGTACGGTCGGAAAAACGACCGTCCTCCCGCTTATTGGAATCCAAAAAGGTGGCAAGAAAATTTTTGCGCCCCAGTTCCTCCAATGCGGAGCGCAGCTCCGGCTGCAGCACCACCACAAAAGCAGTGGCGGCGATACTGATCAGATTAGGCACGATCCAGAGAATCGTGTTCATCTTACAAAAAGCCGCGATAATGATAAAAATCAAAATCACAATCACGCCTTTTAGGAGTGCCCATGCTCTCGTATTCTTGATCCAGAGCAGAATGTGGTACGCCACGAAGGTCAAAATGGCGATCTCCGCGACATCATTCCAGTGGAGCGTAGGCATATGCAGCCTTGCGAGATAGACGCCGATCCAATTATTCAGTTGTTCCATCTCTCATCACCGCCTCTTGGAATTGATCTGCTTCACTTTCTTCTCAGGTCTGGTCACCGTAACCTTGGGTACGGCCTTAACATAATAATAGTATTCATCGTCCTCAAATTGAACCTTTTCCGTTCGACTGTAATCGACATAAAAGACAAAAAACTGCAGTACCAGCACGATGAGGAAGGAAATGACGGTTCCCAAAATAATACTGATCAAAGACTGGTTCGTATCAAAGATCAGGTCGCCCACAAGAAGCACCATAATATTGACCACCGCGCCCGCAATCATGGCGATCGTCCATGCGTAATCGACGCTCAGCCGCCGCAGAAGATAAACAACGATCACCGTAATGGCAAAGGCGGCAATCACTACCACCATCTCCTTATTTTTTAATAAACCGTCAATAATAAACTTAAACTTGGCGGCTGTCTCTTCCTCCGCCATGGATGCGATCACCGTTTCATTTTTCGTCACATAGTGCAGCATATAGTAAACGATCACGCCGCAGGCAACAGAAATCGCAGAGACAGGTCCCCCAATCAGTCCCATGGAAATGGGGATCACATACGGAATCCGCATGAGAAAACAAATCGGCAAAAGCACTACCACCAGAGTATCCTTCGGGGAAAACCGCAGATACAGTAAAAAGAGCAGTAAGAAACCGGCTCCTATCACCGCCGCGCATTCCATGCTGAAAGAGTAAAGGTGCAAAATCGAAAAAGCCGCCCCCATCACCACGATAAAATTCATCGGCATGAAGGAGCACATCAGCGCCACGATCAGCACCAAAGTAATCCGATTCAGCATCTCCATGTACCCAAGCCTGGAATTGAGCAGAATGAGGGTAATAAATGCCAGCATGAATTTCAGAAGGGGCGTGATATACACCTCGTATTTGCCATATATAGTTAGCAACATCTGTTTGATAAGCAATAGCGTCGTCATTCCCTGTCAATTCCTTTGTTCGTTGTTCTCGTATCAAATGCCGCGTAAATGCGGGACATTCTCTTAATCGCCGCCATGAGACGATTTTTTATACATGGCAGCAAGCCTGTGCAGATTCATATAATAGGTCCGCAGACTCCTTTTCGCCCTGCTGTATCTGACCGTGTAGACCGCGTACGCGATCACCGCATAGATGCCGACAGTGGCAAGATACCAGAATAAAACATTCTTCGCAAACTCCAGCAGATCCATCTTATAGATATCTGTCATAAAGATTTCAAAATCATAAAAAATGTACATAGCAAAAACCACTACAAATGCGATGGTTGCACTTATAATGGATTTAAGCACCTGCCA
>DETS01000110.1 GCA_002361735.1 Lachnospiraceae bacterium UBA3282
ATGCATGTAGTGAATGATGTTCAGCGTGTTAACATATACGTCAGCCTGCCATTCCATCATATCCATGAACTTATCCACTACATCGTCATAGTCAAGGACATCGCCTGTAACAGGACGGTACTTCGGGCCGACCTGCTTTTTGGTAACCTCGTCGATACCGCCGTTTAATGCGTACAGCAAGCACTTTGCAAGGTTTGCACGCGCGCCAAAGAACTGCATTTCCTTACCGATTACCATGGAGGATACACAGCATGCAATACCGTAGTCATCGCCGTGCGTCACTCTCATCAGATCGTCATTCTCATACTGGATGGAAGAGGTCTGGATGGACATCTTAGCACAGTATTTCTTCCAAGCTTCAGGAAGCCTTGTGGACCACAGAACTGTTAAGTTGGGTTCCGGAGAAGGTCCTAAGTTGGTTAATGTGTGCAGATAACGGAAGCTCATCTTGGTAACCATGGAACGACCGTCAACACCAACACCGCCGAGGGACTCTGTTACCCATACCGGATCGCCGGCGAAAATCTGGTTGTACTCAGGTGTACGAGCAAATTTGATACATCTTAACTTCATAATGAAGTGATCAACGAATTCCTGAATCTGCTGCTCGGTGAAAGTACCGTTAGCAAGATCGCGCTCTGCATATACGTCAAGGAAAGTAGAAGTACGGCCAAGAGACATAGCAGCACCATTCTGCTCCTTCACTGCACAAAGATATCCGAAGTAGGTAGCCTGAATCGCTTCCTGTACGTTAGATGCCGGTTTGGAAATATCGCAGCCGTAAGATGCAGCCATTTCTTTCATCATCTTTAAAGCAACCATCTGCTCGGAAAGCTCTTCACGGAGACGGATTACATCGTCTGTCATAACGCGGCCTGTGGAATCCTTCTGTGCCTGTTTGTCTTCAATCAGTCTGTCGATACCGTACAGAGCAACACGTCTGTAGTCACCGATGATACGGCCACGGCCATAAGCATCCGGAAGACCTGTAATGATATGAGAAGAACGGCATGCTCTCATTTCCTGATTGTAAGCATCGAAACAGCCTGCATTGTGTGTCTTTCTGTGAGTAGAGAAGAATTCGCTGATTTCAGGGTCAACTTCGTAACCGTTGTCAGAACATGCCTTCTCTGCCATTCTGATACCGCCATAAGGCTGAAGGGAACGCTTGAAAGGCTTATCTGTCTGGAAACCTACGATTGTCTCTTTGCTCTTGTCCAAGTAGCCGGGACCGTGGGATGTGATGGTGGAAACTACCTTGGTGTCCATATCAAGTACACCGCCGGCTTCACGTTCCTGCTTCTGTAAGTCAAGAACCTGTGCCCATAAGTCTTTTGTGTTCTGTGTAGGTTCAGCTAAGAAGGACTCGTCACCGTCATAAGGATGATAATTCCTCTGGATAAAGTCACGGACATTGATTTCTTTGTCCCACTTACCGCCTACAAAATCTTTCCATTCTGGTCTCATTTTGAAATAACCTCCTATTTAAAATTTTTTAATAATGTTTTATGGTTAAAACATGCTTATCCAGTACCAATATTATATGTTATAGGAACTGAAAGAGTCAAGTCGGCCTTTGTACTTTTTCGCATACAAATGCCAAAAATTAACTTAAAAATTTGTGAAATTTGTATGTAAAAAATGCCAGATACAAAATGTTGATTATTACGATACTATTGATAAAGAAATGATCCCATAAAAAGGGAAGTGAGAAATTGCTTGCACAACATCTGTATTCCTATTATAATCTACATGAATAGATTGTGGCTATTCTAAGAGACTATTACAATAAAGAATAAATCGGAGGTGTGAATATGGCACAGATCAGTAAAGATACAACGATTGGCGAAGCACTCAGGATCAATATGGATATTGCACCGGTACTCATGGAGATCGGCATGCATTGTTTAGGTTGTCCGTCCGCACAAGGTGAGACGCTGGAAGAAGCGGCAATGGTACACGGTATTGCGATCGAGGATTTGATGTCTAAGATTGATGCGGTCACAGGTGCATAAGGACGCAGCGGAAGTAAGATAAAGAGGGTGTCCCAAAAGTCAGGAGATGACTGGGCACCCTCTTTTATGCTGTAAGAAATTCTTTCGCCTATCCGAAGCTGTGCAGGAATTTACCTTTTAGATCTGTGATAAAACTTCTAAAGCGTTATCTTTGATCAAAGGAGAATAGTGTTCTTCCAGATATGCGCTGGTTGCTGCTGCTGTTTTCTCTATTCTTGCGTATTCCGAGATAAGACTGCATACACGGTTATATTCATCAATAGTAATGGAGGCCGGATCTAATAGAAGCAGGTATCTGTCGGTGGTCTCATCTTTATAAAGAGAGTTGGCATCCGGATAAGAGGAGGCCGCTACGTGTGCCAGTCTGGTTACTTCCCGCAGAGAAGGGAAAGAGAACAGCCGGCTCGTAATCCTGACAGGAGCGGATTCCTTGTCGTTTTTCATAGGGCGGCGGCTGGAAACGGGAGCGGTCGGCTGGGACATCTCTTCGGACAGACCGGAGCCGTTCATCTTACGAAGCATATTGAGTACTTCGTCTGCACCGTCGGCAAAGCTTTCCATGAGTTCTTCGGTTTCTTCTGCCAATCCGTCTTCATCATGCACGGAAGGTGCGAATTTGGAAAAACGGGTATCCAGTTCTTCAGGATCCTCTACTTTGGTAACGATCAATACAATACACTCAGCGTTCAGAGGAATTGCTTCGATCATCAGCGGGATGTCTTCAGCCTCAAAGCCACATTCATAAGCGGCCTGCTGCATCATATCACGAAAAAGGCTCTTGGCTTTCTCGGTACCATAAGCCAGTTCACTGATCTTTAATTCCCGGTTGAGAAGATCTTCTCTGGTAAGAGTGCATCGAATCTGGTGTTCATTTACTTTTTCTATTTTCATGAGATGTTCACATCCTTTTTGTTATATTGTTATATATTATAGGAAATTACTTTTTTGCAATTATCTTATACTTTGCGTCAGTTTTAGTCAATAGCGCGCGGAAAGTGTTTAAAAAATTTTAATAATTTTAGAAAATGCTTGCATTTTATGTCAGATTATGGATATAATCAAACTGCAAGATGTCTTCTGATAGTCCGCAGGGAAGGGAGGCATGCGAAATTTATTAATAACATCTGTGTCTTCGCAGCATTGTAAAGCGGGGACAGTCTTATGGGCGATGTGCCTGTCGGAAAACATATCTTACTCTCTTCTATAAGCTTTGTATTTTCGAGTACACACAAATTATAATTCACAAGGAACGAGTAGGTTATACAGTTATTTCTCAAATTTATCTGCATGTCAGAAGTATCTTTAAAACTGTTTCCGCCCCATATATCATATGCCGATAGTATATCACGGTTGCGTTTTTTTGTTTTTTTCTCTTTTTGGAGGATGCGGCATAAGAGGGCCTGTCATATGTGAGTGGCGCAAGGAGGTTCCCGCTGAAAGGCGCTGAGGCTGAAACATCAAAAAAAACTAATGACTGAAAGGGAATAGTTTGTTATAATTGTGGTAAATGCGGCGGGCAGGGGAGGGAAAACTTCCCTGCTTGGTCGCCGTTTACTACAGACGGTCGGAAAGGGGTTGGACAAATGAAAAAGATGATTCCGGTGATAGTCGCGATCGTCCTTATTATATTGATTGCGGTAGCAGGATTCGGAGCGAAGCTGCTGGAAAGGTACTCCTATTCGAAGGAGAGGGCGGATTTAACGGAATATTTTGGCATTCAGGGAGATAACGACGTACCTATTATCCTGCAGGATGAATTGGTTGAGGAACATGCAAAGATATTCGATAACATGTGCTATTTTGATATAGCTACGGTACACAAGTATTTTAACGACAGGTTTTACGAGGATAAGGCGCAGGGGATCGTGGTTTTTACGAAACCGGACTCTATTATTACGATCCCGGTCGGGGAAGCAAACCTGACAAATTATGATGCGGATTTTGAGTCGTCCGGCACAGCGTGGGATTATGTGATTTCCCGCTATGAGGGGGATGTGCTCTATATCGCGGCGGATTTTGTGCAGCAGTATTCTAATTTTACCTACGAACTTTTTACGGAGCCGGACCATATGCAGATTTACACGGAATGGGGAGAGCGTCCGACAGCTGATATTACGAAGGATACGCAGGTACGTTATCAGGGCGGCATCAAGAGCGATATCCTGACGGATGTCTCCGAGGGAGATACGGTTGTTATATTGGAAGAGATGGAGAACTGGACCAAGGTGAAGACAAAGGATTCCTTCATCGGTTATGTGGAGAACAAACGGTTGGGAAGACGGGAGGCGGAGATTACGGTGCCGCCGGCGGACTATGTGGAGCCGGTCTATGAGTCGAACACCCGCGACTATAAGATTAATCTTGGCTGGCATGTGATCGGCGGCGTGGATGGAAACGTTACGCTGGAGAGCGTTGTGGCGCAGACGAAGGGACTGAACGTGATCTCGCCTACCTGGTTCAGGCTTACCGGCAACGAGGGAGAGTTTACCAGCTTTGCCTCGGCTGACTATGTGGAGAAGGCGCATGGGATGGGACTTGAGGTCTGGGCGCTTGTGAGCAACGTGGAGACCGAGAGCGCGGATGTGGATATGTACGAACTGCTTTCCCGGACGTCGAGCAGATGGAATTTGATTCGCAATTTGGTTGCAACCGCACAGGAATATAATCTGGACGGCATCAACATTGACTTTGAAAATATCAGTCTGGATGCGGGAGAACCCTTTATCCAGTTTATCAGGGAACTTTCCATTCCCTGCAGACAACTGGGCATTGTGCTTTCGGTGGACAACTATGTGCCTATGGGCCACACGGATCACTATGATCGTGCCGAGCAGGGAGTGGTGGCGGATTATGTGATTATTATGGGGTACGACGAACATTATGCCGGAAGTGAGGAGGCGGGTTCCGTTGCTTCCATCAATTTTGTGGAAAAAGGCATCGAAAACACGGTGGCGGAGGTGCCGGCGGAGAAGGTGATCAACGGGATTCCGTTCTATACCAGAATTTGGAAATCCGGTCCGGAGGGCTTAAGCAGCGAGGCGGTGACCATGGGTATGGCACAGGAGTTTGTCGAGAATCACGGCATCGTGGTCAGATGGGACGAGACCACCTGCCAGAATTACGGGGAGTCGCAGGAAGGCGACACCCTGTATCAGGTGTGGCTTGAAGATGCGGATTCGATCCGCGTGAAGCTGAATATTATGCAAAATTATGATATTGCCGGCGTGGCGGCGTGGCGGCTTGGCCATGAGACGGCGAACGTCTGGGACGTGATAGAGGAATATATGAACCAGCCGTAATTTTTCCGTTTCTTTCTTCATATATATGGCACAAAGACGGTTAACGTTTGGTGGAAAATGGAGAGAGAAAAAAGGGAGAATTGTGACAAAATTGTCAGAAATGCACTGCTTCTGTTATTATGCGTTGCGACGGGATTTGTTATGCGGGGCGGCGCGCGTCTGGTATCTTCGAGCCGAATCGGGACAGACGGAGAAGTAAAGGTAAAACCCTGCGTCGTCATAGACGCCGGACACGGAGGGGCCGATCCGGGCAAAGTGGGTGTTGACGGCAGCTTGGAGAAGGATATCAACTTAAAGATTGCGAAAAAGCTGGCTGCCTTTCTCACGGCGGCGGATGTGGATGTGGTTCTGACCAGAGAGACTGACGCGGGTCTTTATGACGAGAATATTTCCAATAAAAAAGTGCAGGATATGAAGAACAGGGTGGCTCTTATCGAGGAGAAAAAGCCAGCGCTGACGGTGAGTATCCATCAGAACAGTTACCATGAAGAGTATGTGCACGGTGCACAGGTATTTTATTACGGGGGCAGTCAGGAGAGTAAGGCACTGGCGGAGCGGATCCAGCAGGTTCTGGCGGCGGAGATTGATCCGGACAACGCCAGACAGGCCAAAGCAAACGACAGTTATTATCTCCTGAAAAAGACCTCCACTCCTATCGTTATCGTGGAGTGCGGTTTCCTCTCAAATTATGAGGAGGCGCAGAAGCTGTCCTCGGAGCTTTATCAGGAAAAGACGGCATGGGCAATCCATCTGGCCGTTTTGAATTATCTTAATAAAGAAGGATAAGCAAGTGAATACGAAAGTGGTTCGGATCGACGAACAACATATAGACAACGCGCGGATCAGGGAGGCGGGGGAGATCATCAAAACGGGCGGTTTGGTGGCTTTCCCGACGGAGACGGTATACGGGCTGGGAGGAGATGCGCTCAACCCAGCTTCGTCAAAAAAAATTTATGAGGCGAAGGGCAGGCCTTCCGACAATCCGCTGATTGTACACATTGCAAGTATGGACGCTCTGCCGGCCATTGTAAAGAATGTGCCGGAGACGGCGAAAAAGCTGGCGGCAGCATTCTGGCCGGGGCCACTGACTATGATTCTGGAAAAGTCAGAGGCTGTTCCGAAGGAGACTACGGGCGGGCTTGATACGGTGGCGGTGCGCATGCCTTCTCATCCGACGGCGCTGGCTTTTATCAGGGAGGCAGGCGGCTATGTGGCGGCGCCCAGCGCGAACCGATCTGGCAGGCCAAGCCCTACTGTGGCAGATTATGTGGCGGAAGATCTGGACGGCAGGATAGAGATGATACTGGATGGCGGCGATGTGGAGCTGGGGCTGGAGTCTACAATTGTAGATTTAACAGTGGAACCGCCGGTGATTCTGAGACCGGGTTTCGTCACGGAGGAGGATCTTGTCAGAGTGCTTGGGCAGGTGGAACAGGATGCCACGCTCTTTGCGGATGACAGTGGACAAGCCCCGAAAGCGCCGGGTATGAAGTACAGGCATTACGCGCCGAAGGGTGAACTCACGATTGTCAGGGGTTCTGCGGCGGCAGTGACGGATTACATCAACACCAGTCTTTCCGAAGGCAGAGAAAATAATAAAAAAACGGGCGTTATAGCAACGGACGAGACGATTGGAAGCTACAGGGCGGATGTACTGCGCAGTGTGGGAAAAAGGACGGATGTAAATGCGGTGGCAAAAGGGTTGTACCGGATTTTGCGGGAGTTTGACGACGAGGGCGTCGAGTTGATTTACTCGGAGAGCTTTGACGGGGGCGGCGTGTCACAGGCTGTTATGAACCGGCTGCTAAAGGCGGCCGGACACAGAGTTATAGATGTATCATGCAAAAGGAGGTAAAAAGGATGATAGCAATCGGAAGTGACCACGGCGGATATGATTTGAAACAGAAGGTAATTGCACATTTGGAGGAACGGGGGCTTGCGTGCAGGGATTTTGGCTGCCCGGACAAAAATTCCTGCGATTATCCGGTTTATGGTGCGGCGGTGGCAAAGGCGGTAGCCTCGGGAGAGTGCGACAGGGGTATTGTGATCTGTACCACGGGCATCGGTATCTCCATCACGGCGAACAAAGTGAAGGGGATTCGCTGTGCGCTCTGCGGCGATCCGGTATCCGCAAGACTTACAAGGGAACACAACGATGCGAACGTGCTTGCCATGGGAGCAGCGATTATCGGAGAGAGAGTAGCGCTTAATATTGTAGATATTTTTATGGATACGCCCTTCTCCGACGAAGAGAAGCATCAGAGAAGAATCAATCAGATTGAAAGTTGACGGTTGTTATTATGGAGATGAAACGAAGAGCGGCCGGGTGTCTGGCTTTGATTCTGCTTTGCGGTATGGTGCCGCTCTCCGTGCAGGCTACGGAGGAGACCAGACAGCAGATCCGGGAGGCGGAGCAGCAGAGGGAAGAGACGGAAAGCAGGCTGGATGAGACGGAGGAAAACCTGAGGGGTTTAAACGAGCAGCATGACTCTCTGCAGGGAACACTCTCCACATTAAATACGGAGCTTGCCCAGGTGAGCAATAATCTGAATGACCTGGAGGAACAGATTGCGGACAAGGAAGCGGAAATCGACGACCTTGAGGAGGATATCGCTCAGGTGGAAGAGGAGCTCGCGGAGGCCATCGCTTTGAAGGACGAACAGTATGCCACTATGAAAAGGCAGATTCAGTTTACTTATGAGCGCAGCAGTAATCTGTACATGGAATTGTTTTTTTCCTCGGGGAGTCTGTCTGACTTTCTGAATAAAAATGAGTATATTGAGCAGCTTTCCGCTTATCAAAAGAAGGTGTTGGACGAGTATAAGGCGGCCCAGGCAGCCATGGAGCAGAAGCAGGAGGAGCTGGAACTT
>DETS01000067.1:0-48544 GCA_002361735.1 Lachnospiraceae bacterium UBA3282
CTATTGATATAATAAATATAATATAAATATGAATGACATAAAATTTGAATGGGATAATAATAAGGCACGAACAAATATTGAAAAACATGGCATCACTTTTAATGAGGCGAGCACTGTTTTTTTAGACGAAAATGCAGTCCTGTTTGACGATCCCGAACATTCAACGGAGGAAGAAAGGTTTATGCTTTTAGGAATGAGCAGCCAAGCCAAAATGCTAATCGTCTGCCACTGTTATCGAAGCGCTGATGATATTATCCGTATTATTTCAGCAAGGAAAGCAACGAAAGCGGAAACACAGCAATATATTGAGATCAATGAAGGGTGGTGATTTTGTAATGGAAGAAATGGATATGCGGGAGGAATATGATATTAAAGCCTTAAACCCCAGAAAAAATCCTTATGCAAAAAAGATTAAAAAACCTGTCACAATGAATATGAGCGTCACAACGATTGAATATTTCAAAGCAATGTCTGATGAATCCGGCATCCCATATCAGGTCCTGATGAATTACTATCTGGACGACTGCGTAAGGCAACAGAAGAAACTACGGTTTGTAGGAGGTCCTGAGTCTGCCGGTATATAAATTTTATGCAACAAAAAAGAGCATCCGAGAGGGCATCACGCAATCACCTGACTGGATGATTTCGTGACACCCTCCCGTAAATCTTTACCCTTTACACCGTGCTGATTTTTGCGTCAATTTGCGACTTTTCTATTTTTCTTCCCGTTATACTATACTCCACGACCCGATAAAAATCCTCCTCATCCAAATAAGCCTCTATCTCCCGCAGCTGTTCATTCGTCAGCACATTTCCTAAATCAATGTAATGACAAACACACGTTGCCGCCTCGTCCATATCCTGCACATAAGCCAGCACACGTTCCAGACTTTCAAAGGGCAGCTCATCCATCGCCGTCACAATATCCGTCAACTCTTTCACGGACACCCGATAGCAGATGCGCTCAAGCGCCTCAGCACTAAAACCGCTCCCCTTCCCTTTCCGCAGTGCCTTAGCAAGATACGCCGCCGACTGATCCGCATCGGAATACGCAAAAATATGTTCCCAATCGGAATCAGACACCGCATCCCGCTCCAAAAGATACCGAAAACACTCGCTCACATCTTCCTCTTGCATATACGGTGCGATTCGGACAAGTATTCCGCTTTCAAACTCCCCGACTTTGCCTGCCTGTAAATCTTCCAAGAGATACTGTGCCGTCAGCTTATCATCCGAATAGACAAACAACTCCTGCCAGTCTTCTTTTGATAAATCTACCCCGTTTCCCCATGCGGTTCGAGATAATTCGCTGACCTCTTTTTCTTTCAAATAGGGACAGACTTCTTCCAGTCTGGCGACATCAAACGGTTGTTTCCCCTCCCACACCTGATAGGCATACTCCTCAGCTTCATTATTGTAGATACAATCAAAATCTTCCTTCTTTATTCTTCCGTAGGCTGCGCCAAAATCTGTCAGCTTCGCCTTCTGCCCCACCATCTTGATCACATTTCTGCCCTGCGGCAATGTGAGTTTCACCGTGTTTTCTTCCCCGCTCTCATTCAGCGTCTGCACGGTCTGATCGGGTCCTACCCAGACGAGCTTAAAACGACCGTCATAGAGACCAAACACAGAAGATATCTCCAATGTTGTCTCCTTATTGACATATAAAATCCATAAAGACTCGGAACCGTTAAACAAAAACTTCTTTGCTTCCACGCTCCTGTCTCCGCCGCTATACACCCACGCACGCCAGCAGTCGCTTTCGCTGTCCCCCGCGATCAGAGCGTCGTCGTCATACATCCGATAAGCGGTTCCGTTTTCGCTTACCACGATCGGCTGATCCAGATCAAAGGAATCTTTCCACATGTCTGACCACATCGACTTTTCCCAGACACGCTCCATGATACCACCCACAAGATTTCCATTATTATGCAGGAGCAAGGATTGCCCCGAACCGCTGCGGACCCCTGCCGCACCGCATACAACTGCTGCCATCAAAAACATGACCAATACCACCGCCGAACAAAGCCCGACCGCCAATCCCGTTTTATGATATCTTGCAATCCCGCGCAGCCGTTCCTTCAGCGTGCTTTTTTCTTCCAGCAAAGTCATCGCCGGCACGCTCCCATGCTTTCCCAAACCTTTTCCCGCAAATATACCCTCAAACCAATCCTTCTTCGCCACATCCAAAAGCACATTGCCGTACGCCCTGCGCCCTTCCTCCGAAAGAAGCTTTAACACCGTCTCATCGCAGGCAAGTTCACAGTCCCCGTTAAACTTGCGGTTAAACACATACACCAACGGATTGAACCAGTGCACACAGAGCGCCGCCTGAAACAGCCACTTATACCAAATATCTTTTCGTTTATAATGCACCAGTTCGTGATGTATAATCAGGCAAATCTCATTCTCCTGCCCACGCATCTGCGCAAGAAGCGCCTGCGGCAGATAAATGCTTGGCTTCCAAAGCCCGATCAGCATCGGAATATCAATGACTGTGCTCTCATAAAGCGGTACCCGCTTTCCAATTCTAAGTTTTCTCTGGATTTCCGCATACTGCCAAAGGATCCGCTCATCAGTGACAGGCGCACACGCCGCACAAAATTTCCCATTGCTTATCTGTTCTTGCCCCACAGCCTCCATAGATCCTGAGTAAACTTCTTTTACGAATCGACGATAAATCCAAAGCTTCCGCAGAGCGGTAAAAAGCACGCCGAGAATCCAGATCACAGCCGCCGCCTGTAAGCAGCGATTCCAAATGTCGACTCCCGCGCCGCTGTTGATACCGTTTGCAGAAATCTTTTCTATCCCGCTGCTGTTCTGCGCCGCAGCTTCTTCATTCCCGACTGCAGCTGTATCCGTCTCACCGCTTAGTCCAATTGCTGCTCCGTTTCCAATCGCATCTGTATTCTCCACGGCGTTTGCGTTATCCCGTCCGGTGTCCGCTAATGCACTCCCGGTCGCCGCAAGATTCCCCGCCAAATATTCCATCAGATTCAAATCCGCATGGAATGGTACGAGCAGCCTCACGATTACCAGCAGCCAAAGATAATATGTCCATCTCTTAGAAAAAATCTTCCCAAACAGCGGACGAAACAGCAGCACCAAAAGCCCCACCAACGCGCCGGATACTGATAACGAAAAGACCACAGAAAATAATTGTGTCATAACCCCTCTCTCCTCTCAAAATAGCAGCCAAATAGGCATTTGCGAAATATATCTCCCTGCCCTTCTAGCGAAAATTTTCACGAAAATACTCCCGCAGCTCCTCAATATCTTCCCTGCTCAAATCCTCATCCTCAATCAAAGCCGCCGCCAGATTTTTCGCATTCCCCTTGAAAAATTTATCTAAGAAACTTTTCGTCTCCCCCTTCACGTAATCATTTCTTGCCACCAGAGGCATATAATAATAAACCTCCCGCTTCTCCTGCGCGATCACGCCCTTGTCAAGCAGTCTGCGGATCAGCGTCAATACCGTGGTGCGCTCCCAGTCCTTTTTTTCATTCAGGCGTGCGCGGATCTCATTCGCATTCAATGCTTCTTCCGCCGCCCAGAGCGTTTCCAGTATTTCCAGTTCCGCGTCGGATATTTTCGTGTCTTTCATATCTTCTCCCATCTTTGACGATCCCCCGCTGCCTCAGTTTACCTGTTTTCGCAGGCTTTGCCGTCAGTGCAAAGTCCCAGGCCGCGCGATTACATCTCTATTTCCTGTGTTTACGGATGTAGACTTTCTTAGCATTATTAGTCTACATCCGTAAACACATTTTGTCAATATATTTTTCATAAACCTTAGAAAGCGGATTGATAAATTTATATAAAACAAATATAATAGTAATATATTTATATGTAAAACAACTTCAAAATATATGGAAGGAGATTGTATCATGGCAGAGCAAGTTTTAATTCAATTCAGGGCTGACAAAGCGTTAAAACAGGAAGTGTCAGAAATATATGAAAGACTTGGTATGGATTTGCCTACGGCATTTCGCATGTTCATGGCAAAAAGCAAAATGGTAAAAGGACTGCCCTTTGAAGCCACATTACCGAAACAGACGATAACAAAAACAGAAGCAAAAAATGCTTTTTATGAATTACGCCGCCAAGCTGCAGATGTTCCGGAAATGACACTTGATGAAATAAACGCTGAAATTTCAGCGGCAAGAACTGAAAGAAAAAGGTAAATTTACATGGAATATTATGCTGTAATTGATACAAATGTTTTGTTATCGGCTATGTTATCTAAAAATGCTGATGCCGCAACGGTAAAAGTATTAGATGCTGTATTTGACGGAATCATCATTCCTCTGTATCATCAGGATATTTTGCGCGAATATAACGAGGTTTTCCATCGAGAAAAATTTCATTTGCAGGAGAATACAATATTAACCGTTCTTGAAGCAATCAGGCAATATGGTGTCGAAGTGTTTCCGCAGCCTACAGGAGCCGTTTTAATTGATATGGACGACCTTGTATTCTATGAAGTAGCCATGGAGAAACGAGATGATAGCGCTTATTTAGTAACCGGAAATCAAAAACACTATCCATTTCGGGATTTTATTGTAACTCCTGCCGAAATGATAGCAATCATTGAAAATGGTTAATACCAAACCAAACTTGCGCAAACGAAAACAGGACTTTCCCTCCTCCGCCTGCTACAATGAGTTTACACAAGGAGATCCGATGAAAGCCCCGCACAGCAATTAAGGAAAGGCAGGAACCGCTATGTCCATGCAACTGATCCAACAGGCGATCCGCTATATGGAAGAACACATTTATGAGGACATCAACTATGCTGACGTGGCCAAAAGCATCCATATGTCCAGCTACAACTTCCATCGCACCTTTGGCTTCATTACCGGGATGACCGCCAACGAATATCTGCGGAGCCGCCGTCTCACGCTCGCTGCGCAGGAGCTGCAGACATCGAATCTGTCCGTCATTGACGCCGCCTACAAGTACGGCTATGAATCGCCGGAAAGCTTTTCCAAAGCCTTTTTGCGCTTCCACGGCTCCACGCCGAAACAGGCAAAAAAACAGGGCGCAAAACTGCATCTGTTCAATCCCCTTGTGATAAAAATCATAACGGAAGGTGGTAGTATTATGGATTACAGAATGGAACACAAAGAACCGCAGCAGTTTCTCGCAAGGGTGAGAGCCTTTTCCAACGAGATCATCAACGATGACAGCGACCACAGCATTCCCGATTTCTGGGGAGAGTGCTATGATAAGGGTCTGGTCGAACCCATGAAGCAGCTTCGCAAGGAAGGAAAGCGGGACATCTATGGCTTATGCAGCCCCACAAAGAAAAACGAGACACACTTTGATTACGGCATCGGCGTGATCGTCGATGAGGATACCGACGCGGCAGGAGTTAAAAAGCTTTTGGAAAACGGCTATTCCTTATGGGAAACGACAGCCGCCGACTATGCCGTATTCCAGTGCATGGGCGATGACGGCGACTGCATCGGTGAGACATGGAGCAAATTCTACAAAGAGTTTTCACCCCAGACAGGCTATGTGCAGACAGACGATACGGACTTTGAAATCTACTTTGAAAAAGGTGAAACCGGTCTGTTCTGCGAATTGTGGGTTCCTGTCACGAAAGGCTGACACCCCCAAAATGTCTCTAAAATTTGGCAGCACACCGAAAGCAAAACCGTCCCGAATGCGGGGCGGTTTTCACTTTCTTATCCTATCGCGCTTATCTCTTTTACAACTCGTTTATCGTTTCCGTGATTGCCATCCCCCGAATCCGCTTGGCGGGCGCTATGACTGCCAAGATACAGGACGCGGTGATCAGGGTAAAGATGACTGCAAGCGTGGAAAACGGTATCTGCCAGCTTCCTCCAAAATGATTCACGATAAGGGTGCGGAAGATCAAATAATGGAACGCCAGCCCAATCGCCATGCCGACAAACATCCCCCAAAACGCATACGTAACCGCCTCTGCCGTGATCATCCTTGTAATCTGTCCGCTTTCCATACCAACGGCGCGCATCGCTCCATACTGCCTGATCCTTGCAGACACGCCCATGGAAATATTATTCATGATATTCAGCACCGTAATCAGGGAAATGATCGCTAAAAATCCGTATGTCGCCACCCGCATAACCCAAAAAGTGCCATGCTGCGTCGCCATCTCCTCTCTGCGGTCAACGAAGTCGTGGGATCCTGCCAGAGAACGGATCTGATTCACGACTGTCTCTCCCGTGCCTTTTTTCAAAATCATATTGATCATCATATACCCCTGCTCTCCCATCAGGCGCCGAAACGTTTCTTCGGAGCAGACGATCACCGGCAATCCGCTGACGCTTCCGACCCCTTCCGACAGAACGCAGGCAACTTCCAGTTCCTGCTCTCCGATCATTACTTTATCACCCACATTGAATTTACCGTCTTCACTGAAAATACTGGACACATATGCAGAATCCCCGTAAACCTTTGACAAGTCGCCGCTTGCCACTGATTTTTTAGAAGTCTCCAACATATATTCGTCATAGGATATCAAATCGACTATTCTCTCGCTCCCGTTGATCAAGACAGGCAGCTTGAGAGCATACATGGTCCCAATGGTCTGTTCTACACCGGGTATTTCAGCAAGTTGTTCAACCAACTGTCTGTCAATGGTATTCTCATTCTCCTCGCTGATTATGGCAAGATCCGGCGAGAAACTACTTTCCGACGGAAGCAGCTTCTTTACAATATCAAGGCAGGAGGAAAAGACCAGAAACAAAACGATTGTAAGCGCAAAGGATCCTGTCATCAAAAACAGATTCTTCTTTGCCGCCTTCGCATGATGGATGCCCAGCGATGTCTCCACTTTGAAAAATCCAATATTCGCCGCATGTCCGACCGTCTCCCGCTGCTGTACATTGCCGGATACCGCAGCAACGGGGGACACCCTCGCCGCCTGTTTCGCGGGAGACTGCGCCGCAAAAAACACTGTGATGATACCGATAACGATACCGCTGATGATTCCGCTTGCGCTGACGCCAAAAAGCGGAATATCTGCCCATTCTCCTTTGACGACAAGCCGTAATATCGCGCACGCCGCCCAGCACGTCGCCACCCCCAAAACACAGCCTGTCGGGATGGCGCTCTTGCACCAGTTTAACGCTTCCAGTCTCACAAACCGCACGATCTGCTCCTTGCTTGCACCAATGCAGCGCATCATGCCAAAGAAACTCGTCCTTTGGGCAACCGTGCTGTTCATACAACTGGAGATCATAAAGATACCCGCAAGCAGAACAAACACAAAACAGGCAATTGCCAAAGGATAAACACCCTGTGCCTGTCGATTGCTGCTTGCTCCTATCAGCCCAAGAACAGCCGTATTTTCGTCCACATTTTCCGCCGTCAATCCATACTGTTCTTTGATATCCGCAATCCCGTTTTTGATATCGGCATTCTTATGAAAGCGGAGATAATACTTCGTCCCGGCATCGGTCCCGCTGCCGTTGCAGATGGTTTGAAAAGCGGCACGATTCAGATAGACACAGCAGCCGTCAATGATTTCATTCCACTCCGAATCGTCTTCATAAAAAGCGGATATTGTTGCGGCAACATCTCCCGCAGGCGTCTGCAGAGTAACGCTGTCTCCCAATGCTACGCCAAACAGCTCCTTGGCGTCGGCGGAAAGCGCGATTTCATTCTCCTTAACAGGATAGAGTCCTTCTTTTTGATAGCCCATGATCTTACTAAAATAGGCTTCTTCCACCCCGTATAATACAATATTTCTATCCTTTAAGCAGTAACCCTCGTCCCTTTCGGTATTTCTCTCACTATACTCGCAAAAAACCGCCACATCCGGACGCTGTCCTATCTGTTTCGCAATATCCTCCTCTATGCCGACCAGCGCAATATGATAGTTTCCGTGTTTCCGGATCATTTCCTCCTGCTGCCCTCTGATCAGCATTTCCGCCATGGAGAAAATCGTGGTGACCAGAAACACCGCCAGTACGATGCAAAGGCGTGTCATGCGGCTCTGACGCTTGTGAACCCGCGCAGAAACGGCAACCAGGCTGAGATAACTTTTCATGCTCTCTCACCTTCCTTTCCATCCTGCGCTCTGCCAAAGTCTGTCAGCACGCCGTCCGATACCTGCAGCACCCGGTCCGCCGTATGCGCAATACTGCGGTTATGGGTGATCATAATGATGGTCTGCTCATACTTTTTCGACGCCTCTTTTAATAAAGCGATTACTTCTCTGCTGTTTACCGTATCCAGATTTCCTGTCGGTTCGTCCGCGAGGATCAGTGCGGGACGAGTCAGTAAAGCTCTCCCGATCGCCACTCTTTGCTGCTGCCCGCCGGAAAGCTGGCTTGGCAAGTGGTTTCGCCGTTCTTTCAGGTTCAGTACGGCAAGCAGTTCTTCCAGATATTGCCGATCCGGTTTCTGATAATCGAGCAGCACCGGAAAAATGATATTCTGCTCTACAGTCAGTTCCGGTATCAGGTTAAACGCCTGAAAGATAAAACCGATGTTTCTCCGCCTGAAAATGGTGAGCTTTCTGTCGTTCATGGCGTAAATATCTTTGCCGTCGATCGTGACCATGCCAGAATTTGGTACATCCAGCGCGCCGATCATGTTAAGAAGCGTACTCTTGCCGGAACCGGACTCGCCGACGATTGCCACAAACTCGCCTTTGGGAACGGAAAAACTGACATTTTTTAACGCCTGTACCGCCGCCTCCCCGCTGCCATAGGTTTTGCTGATTTTGTTGACTTCCAGTAGATTCATGTTTAACTCCCTTCCGGAGCGTTTGCGCGACAAAGCGATGCGAATCTCAAATTTGCATCTGCCCTGCAAACAAATTTGTGACGCTCCTGCATAAATTTTTTTAGGATAACGTCACTATAACAAAGGATTCCGACACCCCCATTACAACCGGATTACAATTTTGTAAGAATTGCAAAATTCATCTCATAAAGTTTAAGATAAAAGAAGTCCCCGCTCCCAAGGTGCTGTCCACTTCGATCGTTCCGCCATGCGCCTCCACGATCGCTTTCGTCAAAGGCAGCCCCAGCCCGATACCCTGCGTGTCCTGAGAAAAACGACTGCGATAAAATCGCTTGAAGATGTGATACAGATCTTCCGGATCGATGCCGCTCCCGTTATCTTTTACCGTAATCTGCACAAAAGACGAGAAGGCTTTCCACTCAATCCGAATCACGCCGCCCTCCCCCGTATGATCAAGCGCATTTTTGACAAGGTTGCCGACCGCTTCCACAATCCAGCTTTTGTCGCAAAAAAGCGAGACTGTTTCGTCGCCCGACAATATCATTTCCTTTCCTTCCTGCGCGGCACGAAACGCAAAAGAATCCCTTATCCCTTTGGCGAAATCCGATACGTTTTCCATGGACTTCTCTAATATAATCATACCCGCATCCAGTTTGGTGATTTTTAGGAGATTCTGCACCAGCGTTTCCATACGGTCAAGTTCCTGCTCGGAAAGCCGGAGAAATTCCTGCATCGTAGAAGGATCGCCCGTCTCCGCCTGCATAATGCCGTTGTAAATATTGAGAGCGGCAAGCGGCGTCTTTAACTGGTGTGAAATATCAGATATGGTCTGCTTCAAGAATCGCTTTGCTTTTTTTTCTTTCTCCGCGTGAGCGTTTAGAATGGAAACCAGAGAGTTGACTTCGTGAAATAGTCGAAACAATTCGCCCTCGTCGTTGCACTCGATCGTAATGTCCCTGCTGCCGGAGATATATTCCCTGATCTGCGAGATCGCGTCTTCCATGATCCCGTTCTGCTCTTGAAAATAGCGGTAACAGAGAAATAAAATCCCGCCGCTCATACATATGGAAAAAAATAAAATGGGAAGCGCCTCTGCTCCCGTTTTCAAACACATAAATAACATAGAAACCGCCGTAAAAATCCCCATGCAGGCAATCATCCCACAAAATAGCCGTTTAATCTTTCTGTTTGCCATGATTCTTGTCATACAGTTACCATCCTATTCTTTCTATATCTAAATTAAATGACTGCAAAACTCCTCTCAGCATAAACCTAATTGTACAAACAGGATAACCATAAGCAGACCCAATCTTTATTCCGCCGTACTCCACTTATACCCCATACCCCGCACCGTCACGATCCGCTTCGGCTCCCTCGGATCATCTTCGATCTTAGTACGCAGCCTGCGGATATACACGGCAAGGGAATTGTTGTCAATATAGCTCTCGTTACAATCCCACAGCTTCCCCAAAATCTGTTCCGCGGAAAGGAGGCAGTCGGGATTTTCCAAAAACAAACACAGTAATTTATACTCACCTGCCGTCAGGTCGAGAAGCTGCCCTTTTTTATAGACCTCGCCTTTTAAAAGCTGTACCGTGATATCATGAGAGGTCAGTTCCGTATCGGCGGCGTTAAAGTTTTCACTCCTGCGCAGTAAAGCATTGATCCGCGACAGAAAAATCGCCAGCTTGAAGGGCTTCGTCATATAATCATCGCCCCCGATATCCAATCCCATAACGATATCCGTCTCCTCATCGGCCGCCGTCAGAAACAGCACCGGTATCTTGGAAGTTTCCCGCAGTTTTTGGCAGAAATCAAAACCGGAGCCGTCAGGAAGCGATACATCCAAAACCGCCAGATCAAACGTCTCCTTTTCCCATAAGGCTGCTGCCTCCCTCGTGGTACGCGCGACCGTCACCTCATATCCCTGCTTCTTTAACGCAAAGATAAGACCGTTTATCAAACTCAGATCATCTTCCAGCAAAAAAAGTCGTTTCATTGCGCACCTCCATTGGAAAAGCCGGGCAAAGTAACCTGCCCGGCGCTCACTTCTTTCATAAATATAATTAGGTTATAAACTGTAACTGTTCAGGTACCTCTCCTGCTCGGGCGTCAGCACATCGATCTCTTTTCCGAGGAAGGCAAGCTTTCTCTTAGCGACATCCTTATCCACTTCTTCGGGTACATCGATCAGCTTCTCCGTCAGCTCCTTACCGTGCTCCACCAAGTATTTCGCGGAAAGCGCCTGAATCGCAAAACTCATATCCATAATCTCCGCGGGATGCCCGTCGCCTGCCGCCAGATTTACGAGGCGACCCTCCGCCAGCACGAAGATCCACTGTCCCGTCGGCAGCTTGTAGCCCATGATATTCTTTCTCTGCTCTCTGCACTCTACCGCATTGGCTTTCAGCCACGCCATATCGATCTCGCAGTCAAAGTGTCCCGCGTTACAGAGGATCGCACCTTCCTTCATCTCGGCAAAATCCTCTTTATCGATCACGCCGTCACATCCTGTCACGGTAATAAAGAAATCGCCCACCTTCGCGGCTTCCTTCATCGGCATCACATCGAAACCATCCATCACCGCTTCAATTGCCTTGATCGGGTCGATCTCTGTGACGATAACCCGCGCGCCGAGCCCCTTCGCTCTCATGGCGGTACCTTTACCGCACCAGCCGTAGCCTGCTACCACTACGATCTTTCCTGCCACGATCAGGTTTGTGGTCCTGTTAATGCCATCCCACACGGATTGTCCCGTGCCATATCGGTTATCAAAGAAATGCTTACACGCCGCATTGTTGACGCGTACCATCGGGAATTTCAACTCGCCCGCCTTATTCATCGCTTCCAGACGGATAATGCCTGTGGTGGTCTCCTCACAGCCGCCGATGATATTCGGAATCAGGTGCTTCATCTCCTTATGCACCATATTGACCAGATCGCCGCCGTCATCGATGATAATATTCGGTCCCGCTTCCAACACCGCACGGATATGATTCTCATATTCCTCGGGCGTCGCGTCGTACCATGCGTGTACCTCAAGTCCCGCCTTCACCAGCGCCGCCGCCACATCATCCTGCGTGGACAGAGGATTGGACCCCGTCACATACATTTCAGCCCCGCCTGCCGCCAACACCAGACACAGATAAGCGGTCTTTGCCTCCAAGTGCACGGACAGCGTCACTTTCTTGCCCGCAAACGGCTTGCTCTCTGTAAATTCTTTTTCCAGCGTGCGAAGCAGATCGCAGTTACGCTTCACCCACTCGATCTTTCTCTCACCGGATTCGGCAAGACTAATGTCTCTGATTTCACTGCTCATTGATAGTTTCCTCCTATACGCTCGTCTCGAAGAATATCTCCTTATACCAGCAGACTGTCTCCGTATATGCCTGATAAATGGTATCTGTATCCACATTCAGTACAATCAGCTGTCTGCTGATCTCCTGCCAGTCCGCCGCCTCATAGCTGACCACAAAGGAATAGATTCCTGCCAGATCGCCCTTTCTGCGCACCAGCGCATCCTCGATCTCCTTCGAAACCGTAACCATCTTCAGTGCTTCCTCTATCGGCATATTCAAAATGATATCCAAAATGGAAAACAGACCCATCAGGAAAACTTCGGAAGATTTCATCCCTAATCCAAAGACAGGCGCCAGACACTCCATAAACTTTGCACGCAGCATGGAAGTACGCGCAACTTCGTTGGGTCTGTCCGCACACAGCTCCTTCGTGATCACGGTATTGATCCACTTTTTCAACTCGCGCTGCCCTAAGATCGCCGCAGCGTGGCGAATGGATGTTACCTGAGAATTGATGGCGATGTGGTTCACCATTTTCAAAAGCTCCACCACCAGCGCAGTGTCACGACCGATGACGTCCGCCGCTTTTGTCAGCTCAAAATCCACATCGTTCACGATATTCATAAGCTCGAGATAGTTAATCTTAAGCGGGGATACCTCTGTCTCGCCTTTGGTAATCGGGATGCGATAAAACATTCCCTCAAACAGATAAAAGTTATCGTCATCCTTTAAGCTGTCAAAGATCTCCTGACTGCCGATATTGCCTACACAGATCTTAATCTGCGGATACTGCCTTCTGAAATAAATCTTTACTTTGGAGAGATCCACTTCTGTCTGATCTAAAATAACATAATCCATCAGCCTCAGAAGCTCTTTTTTCTCCTCATACTGGCTCACGGGAAGCTTCGATATGGCAAGCTTATAGCCTTTTTCCCTAAGCTGCGCAAACCGATTTCTATATGCCTCCGTATTCTCCACCGCATTGTCAAACACGAAAACCACTCTGCCCTGCAGTTCTTCGCACTGCGCCTCCAAATCGGAAGAAAATACGGCAATATGACTCACCGGAATCAGCACGTCCGTCCCCGGCGAAAGAGTGTCGATTCCAATATTGTGAACAATCTCCACACCCTCAATCTCCGCCAGACCGTTTGGACTGCTTGACCCAAAAACCGGCGGATTCAAAAGACAGTTCTCCCTCTGCGACACCAGCGCATAGGCAGAAACCTCCATATCCTTGTCAAAGTACGGAATCAGTGTTGCCAGCATAATATTTCCCCCCTTATTGGTTCGGTAAGACTGCTGAGTCCATTATATCAGATATTTATCCCTAATTCCAGAAAAATAACGAAAATCAGGAAAAATCTTGCCAATTATCAATAGACTTTCCTGTCGAGCCCCATTTTTACAATAATATCCTGTATCTTCCGATAAACCAGCGCCTCGTCCATCGTCAGTATCTTTCGTCCTTCCATGGTGACTTTTCCGTCAATGATCACCGTGTCCACCTCAGAGCCGTTTGCGGAATAGGACAGCCCCGCAATCAGGTTGTTTCGCGGTGTAAGGGAAGGCGTATTCAGATCAAGGATGGCAAGATCCGCCTTTTTCCCTGTCTCGATAGAGCCGATCTCGTTTTCCAAACCAAGCGCTTTTGCCCCGTTTATCGTCGCAATCCGGAAGCCTTCCTTTGCACTGACGCACTGGGGCGTTTTGCCCGTGCCTTTGTGGATCAGCGTCAGCAGACTCAGTTCATGGAACATATTTAAGCAGTTGTTGCTTGCCGCGCCGTCCGTCCCCAGACAAACATTCACCCCGGCTTCCAGCATTTTTGCAATAGGCGCAAAACCGTTCCCCAGCTTCATATTGCTGGCGGGGTTGGTCACGACGCTGACGTTTTTACGTTTCAATATTGCGATATCTTCATCCGTTACCTGCACGCAGTGTGCAGCGATAGCCGGCACATCAAAAATCCCGCATTTCTCCGCCAGCGCAATCGGCGTACAGCCGTACTTTTCCTGAATTTGGGAAATCTCACTTTCGCTCTCCGACAGATGTGTGTGAATCCCCATATGTTCCCGTTTCGCTTCCTCTGCAACAATCTTTAAAAAAGCATCGTCACAGGTATAAGGCGCGTGAGGACCGAGCCTGAAAGTCAGCCGGTCACAGTCGGCCGCAGCATCCCTCTCCTCGTATGCCTGCCGCAGGCGCGACTGTCCCGCTTCGTCATTCCCGCTCCCCACAAGACCGCGGCAGATCACAGCCCGCATTCCCGATTCCTTCACCGCACGGGTGGTCTGGTGGATATTCATCTGCATATCGTTAAAGCAAGTGGTGCCGCTTTTCATCATCTCAATGATGGCGAGATTCGCGCCCCAGTATGTATCTTCATCCGACATCTGCTGCTCCAGCGGATCAATGGTGCCAAACAGCCAATCCATAAAGGAAAGATCGTCCGCCGCATTTCGCATAAAGGACATATAGGAGTGGGTGTGACAGTTGATCAGTCCCGGAATCACCAGCTTATCTTTTCCGTCGATCACCTTATCGGCAGTAAAGCCCGCCGGCTTATCTCCGATTCCGGTTATCCTGTCTCCTTCAATATAAATAGTAGTCTCCCGAACCACATCCTCTGTCCCCTGCGGCAATATTGCAAGTGTATCTTTAATTTCGATTCCCATCGGCTGCCTCCTTTACTTGTTAACGATATTCCGATCTTCTCCATTCAAAAACGCCTCGATATTCTGCATCACTTCTTGTACCAAACGTTCTCTCGCTTCCTTACTCGCCCATGCCATATGCGGCGTAATAATCAGCTTGGTGCTGTCTTTGATGCTGCCCAGCGGATTATCCTTTGCAATCGGCTCCTGTTCCAGCACATCCAGCCCCGCCGCCGCAATCTGCCCCGTCGTCAGCGCCTCATAAAGCGCCTGCGTTTCCACTACCGGACCCCTCGCCACATTGACGAGGATCGCCGTCTTTTTCATTTTGGAAAAGGCCTCTTTATTGATAAGCCCTCTGGTTCTGTCACTCAGCGGACAATGCAGGGACAAGATATCCGACTGCGCCAGCAGCTCGTCCAATTCCACCCGTTTATATTCCGTGCAGCTGCTCTTTCCGGACGCCGAGTAAAAAATCACGTTACAGCCCAAAGCCTGCGCAACCCGCGCAACGCCCCGACCGATGTTCCCCATGCCCACGATTCCCCAGGTCTTTCCGTCAAGCTCCCCAAAAACCTGATCGAAATTGGAAAAGCGATCCTGTGCCGCATAGGCTCCCGACTTCACATAATCATCATAATGGAATATCTTTTCCTCCAGTGCCAGCGCCAGTAAAATCGTATGCTGTACCACCGCCGCCGTGCTGTAATTCACCACATTGGCTACCTTAATGCCGCGGCTCTTACAGTAGGCAAGGTCTACGCAGTCAAAACCTGTGGCAAACAGGCAGATCAGCTTCACATTCGGCGCATCTTTCAGCGTGCTTTCATTCATCGGCGCCTTGTTCGAAATGATGATATCCGCACCTTTTATTCGTTCTGTCGTGTTTTCTGCGACGGTATTCGGATAATATTCCACCTCTCCGAATTTTTCAAAGCAGCTCACATCCACATCGGTTCCTACGCTGTTGCGCTCCAAAACTACCAGTTTCATAAACACCTCCCACTATTGTTTTCTGCTTTTTTTCATCTCAGCCAAAATTCATTTTATAACTCTCAACCTTGCGATACATATTTTTTCAATGTCTCCCGTACCGCTCCCGGTCCCGCGATCATCTCCTCCAGATAAGATACCACCTTGTCCGCCATGCCCGCTTGATACAGATTAACGCCAAAAATCTTCTCGTTTTCCAAGATCGGTTTCAGGGCTTCCGCATCCATACTGCCTCCTAAACTTAATTTTGCAGCATAAGGGCAAACGGTGTCAAGCAGCGGGTCAGGACTCAGTTCAAAGGGTTTCCCTGCATCATCAACCGCCATCAGGTAACGCAGCCATCCCGCAAACAAAAGCGGAATCAGCTTCAAATCGTTCACGTCCTTATCAGGTGCCGCCTGATATGCCTTGATCGTCTCCCCGAAACGGATCGCCAGCTTCTGCGACGTATCGGTCGCGATGCGCTGCGGCGTATCCGGCATAAAAGGATTCGGCAGGCGCACCTTGATCACCGTATCAATAAATTCCTTAGGATCCAAGATCCCAGGGTTGATTACAACAGGAAGCCCTTCGCGATACCCGACTTCTCCAATCAACGCGGTGAGCTCCCGATCTTTCATCTCCTCGGAGATCTTTTCATACCCCAAAAGACATCCGAACACCGCCAGACAGGTATGCAGAGGATTCAGGCAGGTGCAGACCTTCATTTTTTCTACTTTATCAACGGTCTCTCTCTCCGTGAAGATCAGTCCGCCCTTTTCCAATGGCGGTCTGCCGTTCGGAAAAGCATCCTCGATCACAAGGTATTCGCACTCCTCCGCATTGACAAACGGCGCCACATAAGTATGCTTTGTCGTGATAACCGGATCAAGTTCCTCCACGCCATCCTCTTTTAGCATCTGTTCCACGGACGCATCCGGGCGGGGCGTGATCTTATCGATCATGCTCCACGGAAAAGACACTTTTGCGGAATCATTGATATAATCCACAAAAGCCTGATCTGCCAAATGATGATCGACCCATTCTTTCGCGAATCTGCTGATTGCCGCATATAATTTATCGCCGTTATGAGAACAGTTATCCATACTCACCATGGCAAGCGGCTTTTCCCCCGCGAGAAAACGCGAATACAGCAGGGACGCCACTTTTCCGATGTAACTGGCAGGTTTCTGCGGTCCCGCCTTGAAATCCTTCTCCACATCCGTAAGCAGCTCGTCTTTTCCGTTTACCAAGCTGTATCCTTTCTCTGTAATCGTAAAGCTTGCCATTTGCAAAGAATCTTTCTCAAAAATCTCTTTCAGTCTTTCAAATTCTGCCTGATCCTCGGAATCCAGAATATGAGATTCGACGACACTTCCCACAACCGCCTTTTCGATACTGCCGTCCGCTTTCAGCGTTACGGCAATCCCGTAATCATCATGGGGGTGGTTCATCTTTTCAATGATCTCATAGTCGAACCCTTCCGCCACGACCAAACCCCTATCCAAAACACCGTCGTTTAAGAGTTCCTGCACGACTCTTGCCTGAAACGCACGGAAAATATTGCCTGCTCCAAAATGAATCCAGAACGGATTTTCCCGCGTCGCCTTCGTCACCTGCATGCGGTCATATTCCGGCAGTGCATACCCTGCCGCCTGCCATGCGCTTTTATCCGCTAATCCCTGTTCACTTAATTTCATGGCTTCCTCCTTGTCAGGGCGTTTTTTGCTCGTCCAGTTTATCCAGCATATCCCAAATCCCCAGCATATACATAATCCCGAGAGCCCGATCGTAAAGTCCGTAGCCGGGGCGTACCGTTCCGGGTCCTTCATTCCACAGATGCCGCCCGTGATCTGGACGGATATAGCCGTCAAACCCGCCATCATGATACGCCTTGACGATATCCACGATACCGGTATCTCCGTCGCAGTCGCGGTGGCTTGTCTCCGTAAAATCACCATTTTCAAAATGCTTCACATTGCGGATATGCGCAAAAGCGATCCTGTCGCAATACTTGGCAACGATCTGCGGCACATTATTTTTAGGATTTGCATTCAGGCTGCCGGAACAAAGGGTCAGGCAGTTATACGGATCGTCCACCATCTTCAAAAATCTGCCGATCGACTCCTCATCCACCAAAAGGCGGGGCAATCCAAAGATATCCCACGGGGGATCGTCCATATGAATTGCCATTTTAATATCACATTCATGGCATACCGGCATCAGGCTCTCCAGAAAGTATTTCAGATTCTCCCAGAGCACTTCCTTCGTCACCGGCTTATAAGCCTCAAACAGCTCATCCAATCTCGCCATGCGCTCCGGCTCCCAACCGGGGAAGGTAAGCCCGTTTAAGTTATTCATAATATAATCCGCCATCTCTTTCGGATCATCGTGGATCTTGTCCGCCTCATAATAAAGCGCCGTCGATCCGTCGCCGACAGGATGGAACAGATCTGTTCTGGTCCAGTCAAAAACCGGCATGAAATTATAGCAGATTACTTTCACGCCAAACTCCGACAAATTGCGGATGGTTTGAATATAGTTGGCAATATACCCGTCACGGCTGGGCAGTCCGATCTTAATGTCATCGTGCACATTGACCGATTCTACAACATCCATGTTAAAGCCATACGGCTCCAACTGCTTCTGCACTTTGGCAATCTCCTCTTTTTCCCACACCTCGCCGGGCATTTTGTCATGGAGTGCCCACACGATGCTCGTCACGCCCGGAATCTGTTTGATATCCGCAAGCGTAATGCTGTCGTTTCCTTCCCCATACCATCGAAACCCCATTTGCATCTTATCTGTCCCCCTCCCAAAGCGTTCCATTTCCGAAATTTTACGAAAATTCCCCACCGACCTTAAGCCGATGGGGAACCGTCACATTTAGTCCATATTCGGGAGCGACGCAAAGCCCGGCTTCAGATCCTCATCCGTAGGGATGTAATCCTGCATTTCGCCGTCATTGTATTTCTGATAAGCTACCATATCAAAATAACCTGTTCCCGTCAGACCGAAAACAATCGTCTTTTCCTCTCCCGTTTCCTTGCACTTCTTCGCTTCATCAATCGCCACCCGAATTGCGTGTGCGCTCTCGGGTGCGGGTAAAATGCCCTCTACCCTCGCAAACTCCGTCGCCGCCTCGAATACGGATGTCTGTTCCACGGAAACCGCCTCCATCAGACCGTCCGCATACAGCTGGGACAGCGTGGAGCTCATGCCGTGATACCGCAGCCCGCCCGCATGATTCGCCGAAGGAATGAAGCCGCTTCCCAGCGTATACATCTTTGCCAGCGGACATACTTTTCCCGTATCGCAGAAATCGTAAGCAAATTTTCCACGCGTAAAGCTGGGGCAGGACGCCGGCTCTACCGCAATGATCCGATAATCCTTATTTCCTTTCAGCTTCTCTCCCATGAACGGTGAGATCAGCCCACCAAGGTTAGATCCGCCGCCGGCGCAGCCGATGATGATGTCCGGGTCGATCCCGTACTTGTCTAACGCCGCTTTGGTCTCCAGACCGATCACGGACTGATGGAGCAGCACCTGATTTAAAACGCTCCCCAACACATAACGGTACCCTTCCGTTCCCACCGCCACTTCCACCGCCTCGGAAATCGCACAGCCCAGACTTCCCGTGGTCCCGGGATGCTCGGCAAGAATCTTTTTCCCTACTTCGGTGGTATTGGAAGGCGAAGGCGTCACACTGGCGCCGTAAGTACGCATCACTTCCCGCCTAAAAGGTTTCTGCTCATAGGAAACCTTTACCATGTAGACCTTGCAGTCCAGATCAAAATAGGAACATGCCATCGACAGCGCCGTACCCCACTGACCTGCGCCCGTCTCGGTGGTAACGCCCTTCAAGCCCTGCTTTTTCGCATAATACGCCTGCGCGATCGCCGAATTTAATTTATGACTGCCGCTGGTGTTGTTACCCTCGAATTTATAGTAGATTTTCGCCGGCGTATCCAGCTTTTCTTCCAGACAGTATGCCCGCACAAGAGGCGAAGGACGATACATTTTATAAAATTTTCTGATCTCCTCGGGAATGTCAATGTAAGGCGTGGTATCGTCAAGCTCCTGGCTGACCAGCTCTTTACAGAACACCGCAGACAGCTCCTCCGCTGTCATCGGCTGCTTCGTCCCCGGATTCAACAGGGGCGCGGGCTTATTTTTCATATCGGCCCTCACGTTATACCACTGTGTCGGCATCTCCTTTTCTTCTAAGTAAATTTTGTAGGGAATCGTTTTATCGCTCATATCAATCCAATTTAACTCCTTTAATCATATATTTATAATCTCTTAAGCAGTTCCTCTCTCTGTGCCTCGTATCCGGGCTTGCCAAGCAGCGCAAACATGTTTTTCTTATAGCTCTCCACGCCGGGCTGATTAAACGGATTCACACCCAGCAGATAACCGCTGACGCCGCAGGCAAACTCAAAGAAATAGAACAACTCGCCCAAATAAAATTCGTTTACCTCAGGCACATTGATCATAAAGTTCGGCACCTGTCCGTCAGTATGCGCCAGAATCGTGCCATTCATCGCGCTCTTGTTGACGAAGTCTACATTCTTGCCTGCCAGATAATTCAGACCGTCCAAATCCACGGGCTCCTCGCCGATGATGATCTCCTCTCTGCTTTTTTCGATATTTAATACCGTCTCAAACATGGTGCGGGAACCGTCCTGAATAAACTGCCCCATGGAGTGCAGGTCGGTGGTCAGATCGACGCTTGCCGGGAAGATACCCTTCTGATCTTTGCCCTCGGACTCGCCGTAAAGCTGTTTCCACCACTCGGAAACAAAGTGTGCGCTGGGCTCATAGTTTGCCAGGATCTCGATTATTTTGCCCTTTCTGAGTAAAATATTGCGAAGCGCCGCATATTTGACCGCATCGTTCTCCTCAAAGGGAGCGTTAAGAGCCATCTTTCTGCCTTCCGCCGCACCTTCCATCAATTTGTCGATATCCGCGCCGGATACCGCGATGGGAAGCAAGCCTACCGCCGTCAAGACAGAGAAACGACCTCCTACATCGTCGGGCACCACAAAACTCTCATAACCCTCCTCGGTGGCAAGATTTTTAAGAGACCCTCTCGCCTTATCGGTGGTAGCATAAATCCTCTTTGCCGCGCCCTCTTTGCCGTATTTCTTCTCCGCCATCTCCTTAAAGACACGGAACGCAATCGCGGGCTCCGTGGTCGTGCCGGACTTGGAAATCATGTTGATGGAGAAATCTCTGTCGCCGATCACGTCAATCAGATGCTTGATGTAAGTAGAGCTGATGGAGTTTCCTACAAAGTAAATTTCCGGTGTCTTTCTGACAGACTTGTCCACAACGTTATAAAAGCTGTGACGCAGAAACTCGATTGCTGCTCTCGCACCCAAGTAGGAACCGCCGATGCCGATCACCAGAAGCACTTCGGAATCGTTCTTGATCTTTTCCGCCGCCTTTTTGATCCTGCCAAACTCCTCCTTGTCATAGTTCACGGGAAGGTCGATCCAGCCCAGGAAATCGTTGCCCGCACCTGATTTACTCACCAGGACCTCTTTTGCGTCAAGCGCCAGCTTTTTCATGGACTCTACCTCATTCTCACCGATAAACGCTGCCGCCTTGGAATAGTCAAACGTTACTTTGCTCATGTTGTCCTCCTTTTTTCTTTATATTTTCTTGATTTTACGAGCCTTGCATGAATTTATTTTCCTGCAAAAACCCGCATCATTTCATTATGATTACGACTTTTGCTTTACCGCATCCTCTATTAAATCAATGATCGTCCCGATCGCATCCCGCTGGCTGCTCTTTTTCATGGCATCAATATAGGTAAAGCGGTTAAAGTAGAGTTCCTGAATCTTTTCCAGGAGCAGTTTATTCGTCAGATCGTCCTCATCCACCACGATACTGAAACCCTGTGATTCAAAGGACTTTGCGTTGAGAAGCTGATCGCCCCTGCTGCTCGATGAAGGCAGCGGAATCAGGATATTCGGTTTCTTAAGCGCCAAGATCTCACTGATCGCATTGGCTCCTGCCCTGGAGATCACAATGTCCGCCATGGCAAAGATATCTTTCATCTCAGACTTCACATACTCAAACTGCTTATAGCCCTGTGTGGTAAGCAGAAGGTTATCCACCTTTTCCCTGCCGCATAAATGCACCACCTGAAAATCCTGTAAAAGTTCGGGAAGCACATCCCTGACCGCCTGATTGATCGCCGCGGAACCAAGACTGCCGCCCACCACCATGATAACAGGCTTTGAGTTATCAAACCCGCACAACCGATAAGCCGCTTCCTTATCTCCCATAGCGAGCTCTTTGCGAATCGGCGATCCCGTCAACACCGCCTTTGCCGCAGGAAGCTGGCTGAACGTCTCCGGGAAATTACAACAGACTTTCTTTGCCACCGGAATACAGAGTTTGTTGGCAAGCCCCGGCGTCATATCCGACTCATGGATGATACAGGGAATCCCTAAGGATGCCGCCGCCCGCACTACAGGCACACTGACAAACCCGCCTTTGGAAAAGAGCACATCAGGCTTAATCTCTTTCAGATAGCGTTTCGCTTCCCGTATGCCTTTGATCACGCGAAACGGATCGGAAAAGTTTTTCGGGTCGAAATAACGGCGAAACTTACCCGTCGCAATGCCATAGTAGGGAATATCAAAATCCTCAATCAGTTTCTTTTCTATCCCGTCGTAGGATCCCATATACGTTATTTCGTATTCCAATTCTCTCAGTTTCGGAATCAATGCCATGTTCGGTGTTACGTGTCCCGCTGTTCCACCACCTGTCAATACGATCTTTTTTCCCATAAACTATGCCTCTCTTGATCAGTCAAATTTTATGTTCTCCTATTGTTAATTCTCAAGCATCTGCTGAAGCGCACACGCCAGCTGATCCGGACAGGAAGTACTCTTAAAGCCGCACTTGATGCCCCGCAGTCTGCTGATCGCGTCCTCCGCCTTCATGCCAACGACCAGTCTGGAAATACCCTGCGTGTTGCCGTTGCAGCCGCCCGTAAACGTAACGGACTTGATGATGCCTTCCTCCATTTCCACATCGATTGCGTTGGAACAGACGCCCTTTGGCTGGTAGATCATAATTTTTCCTCCCCCCTATTCTGTAACCTATTTATTTATTATATCTCAAGAAAAGACATAACGCAAAAAGTTTTTATTGCGAAATCTGTCGATGCCTTAAACCTTTTTTTCGGGCAAAAACCTAATATAATATAAGTATGCTATCTCAAATTTAAGTATTAGTATGCTCTTTGACGAACGGAGGTAACCATGCTTACGGTTTTTTTTCGCCATAAAAACTTTATGATCGCTATTTTGGCACTGCTCTCATGCAGTATTTTATGCCAGATTCTGATTGGTGTGCTATATTGCCGCCTGATTCGGGAGACGGAAAATATGTCTGCCACCAAAAACAAGTCCCTGCAAAAGCTGAAACTGAAATTCACAAGCTGCAGGCAGCTCCACGAAACCCTTCCCAACGTCGGTGTCTTTGTGGACAAGTACATAAATCAATTATCCATCGGTCGGTTCCCTGTTTCTTTTTTCAGGCATCTATCCGGGCAGCTTACGCTCCTTTCTGTTCTGGTAGCCGGAATCGGTGCCTGCCTGGGAATCATTCGCGGAGAAAACTTTCTGGAAATTGCGCCTTTTTATTTGATCAGTTTTTTCGGTCTGTATTTATATTTTGCAGTCTCCTCCCTAGCGGACATTCCCGGGAAAATGGGAATGCTGCGCACCAATCTGGTAGATTATCTGGAAAATCATTTATCAGGACGGCTGGAGCAGACAAAACTCGACATGCGTCTGGTTGGCATGGAGGAGGATCCCGAAAACAAGCCTGACTCGACAACGGAGGAGAAAAAACAGTCTGCAAAAGTATCCAACCTGCCGCAGGACGATGATTTTCGCATGCTGGGTGACCAGACAAAAAATATCCCCGCTTTTACTCCCTCCGAAGCGGAAGAACTGGAGCTTCTTCTGCGCGAATTTATGGCCTGACCTGCTTTTTTACACAAATATCCGGTATCTGCCGCACTCCATCGTTTCTATAAAATTACCTGCCATATATGATGATCGTCGGTCCTGTATAATACGCTTTGGGCGAACGCAGAAACAGATCGAGATATCCAATTCTGTACTTCCACTCGCCGCCGTAGGAAACACTCTGCCAATCCTCTAAAAGCGTATATGCCGCGGTCTTGTTCTCATAAAGTGCCTTCTTTTGCGGATACATATCCCCGCCCTGAAAGAGCAGATAATCCTTTTTCTGAAAAAAATACCCCGTGGCGTACTCCACATCGATAAAATACTCATTTTCTGCAAGCGAATCCGGCAGGAGAGACATATCTTCCCCTATCTCTATGATCTCATATTCTTCCTCATCCAACATGGGCGCATAAGAAGTACAATAAAGCGTAGCCTTGGCGGGAATCATTTCTTCTATGTAAGCCGCTGCATGGTCATATGTCAAATCATAGCGGTAGTTTGCCAAAACCGTAATGCTGTTGCCAAGCACGAGAACTGCTGCCAGCACAGCTGCCGCTCTACCCCATTTTCCCAAAAACGCTTCCGCTTCCATCAATCCGTACGTCATGAACATCAGTGCAAAAGGCAACACCAGTGACAGATTTCTTCCCAAAACAATGCTGTATTTTGATAATAAAAGGATGATACAAAGTGGCATCAGGGCAAGGCTCACAAATGTTCCCCAATCCTTCCTGCGAATCAAATATACGATTCCCAACAGCAGTAAAAGCCCCCCGCAAATCCCATAGGAAGAAAGGGCGAAAGCTTCCAGATAACCGAGGAACGAAAAATTGTGCTCGATACCGGGGTGCCCCCAGGCATAGTGATTCAGATTATATAAATTATCCCCGACAAACGTCTTGAAATGAAAAAAGAGAGAATAGTTGCAGAGCACAAAGGTAAGCGCCAATACGATGCAGTCCAGAAAAAAGAGATAATTGTTTCTGTGCCGCTTCCAATATTTCTTTCCGATATGCAGGCATAGCCAGAAAACGCCAAAGACCACGCCATGATATTTTGCCGCCATCGCCAGACCGATGCAGACTGCCATCAACGGATACCAAAGGTAAACCGCTCTCTCCTCATCCTTCTCCCGCAGAATCAGACAGCCGAGCAGCAAAATGACATTTGCCACCGCATAGAGCAGCGTGTCCGGTCCGGTATAAAAGAGATAGGCATAGCCGTAAAGGGAAAAAACCGACAACAGAAAGCCGAGATAAGCCCATTTTCGGTTTCCCGTCATAATTTTAACGCTGAAATAGATGCAGACATTAGACAAAAGCGCGGTACCGCAGACCACATACCGCAGCAAAATCACCGTATCCGTTCCACGAAAAACCTTTCCCAAAAACCGTGCGCCTGCCGCGGCATAGTAAAACGTCAGGTGGGGATACCGAAAAAAATCAAGCACATAAATATCCCCTGCATAGAGATGCTGATTCAACAATTGATAGATGCAGTCCAGCGACAGCTGTTCATCCACATTCGGATAAAGCGGCAGCTCGAACCGCCAGTGCCTGCAAAACAAGAGCATCCCCGCAAGCAGTGTGAACGCAACCGCAACCGCCATCGCCAATTTTTTCTGCCACTCTTTTTCCGGTCGAAACCTTTTTCTTTCGTTCAATCTTCTTACATCCAATCTTTTATGTGATAACTTTTCGTGCAGATCGCATCAAACACAATACCCTGCTCATTCAGGTACGCCTTATATTCGGAAAGCTTCTCCTCCTGCCCCTCCAGTTCCGGGGAGACAAAGCAGAGCTGATAACCGAGCGCCTTTAATTCCCGATAGCTCTCCTTATCAATCGGGATTTTGGTAAAGCAGTCCACCCAGATCCAGTTTGCCCGCCCCGCCATATTGCGGATCGTATCAAGCCCTTCCAATTCACTGAAGCGCAGCGCTACCTCCTTCACCCCCATGTCTGTCAAAAGCTTTATCATCGGAAAGGATGAATCCAGGAAAAAATATTTTTTTATCTGATACTTCTCCATCAGCGCAAGCACTTCATGTTCAATACGCTCGCTCTTAATATTCAGGATCATGGTCCCGTGATGATAAGCCTTGCAGTATGCCTCAAAGTCCTGTCCCGCCTCGAACGGATTGTGAGAAATGTAGATCCGCCCATTCAAATCATCCCGCAGATCCAACTCCACCCCGTATTCCGCGGGAAGCTCCATAAGCTCCTCGATCGTATTGATCCTGTGCGCGATATACTCAGTACTCATACCTTCCTCCTAAATGAAATCCTTTTCTCAATCCTGTAATAATTGCGCAAATGATATAATCATAAGCAGACTCTTGGAGTAACATCACAGACTTTTTTTCAGCTTCACACTAAACGCCATCGTCCTCTTGATAAACTTCCACTTCGCTGCCAGCCCCGTATTCCATTTGGATGTCCCATGCACCCGCTCCGGGAAATCCACCGCAAAGCGCACTACTTTCAACCCTTTTTTTCGTGCCATATACAGGGCGTACAAATCCAGCGCAAAGTCATGGGGCGGATTCTCCCAGCCTTCATAAAAAACTTTCGGGAAAATATTCGGCTGGGCGTTGATATCATAAAGCTTTTTCCCCAAATAACAAGTCTCAAACACGCTCATGCCTACCGTAAAAAATACATCGAAAAACGGTCTTCCCTTACGGTTTCCTTTAACAAAAACAAGCCCCTTCTCCTCCTCAATGAGATCGAGCGCCTTCATCACATCGGCAGGATCCGTCTGCATATCCGCATGCGTCCAGCCGATATACTCCCCCCGACACTCCTTAAGCCCCTGTAAAATGCCGTACCCATAGCCCTGATTCACGGGCACTTTTACGATCCTTGCAAAAGAATAGCGGGGTAACAGTTCAACAAACACCTCAGCGCTGCCGTCGGTGGAACCGTTATCCACCAAGACTACCTCTACATCTTCTCTCTTGACTACATCGTTAAACCGTTCTAAAATCAACGGTACATTTTCTTTTTCATTATAGCAGGGCACAACAATGGAAAGCTTCATAATGCTTCTCCCTTCTTTTATCACATTTACGGCAAAGATAACACAGGCGTAAGCAGACTGTAAAGCTCCTCGTGGCTTGTCACCGTCTCAAATTCGATATCCTCACTCTCCGCCGGAGGCTCCTTCTTATCGGGATTAAACCAGATCGCCCGCATCCCTGCTGCCACTGCGCCCTTTACATCCCTCTCAAAGCTGTCTCCCACAAAACACACCTCTTTCGGATACAACCGAAGTTTTTCGAGGCACATCTCAAAAATTTTGGGAGAGGGCTTTTCCGCTCCCGCTTCCTCACTTGTCACCAGACAGTCCACATCATCCGTCAGCTTAAGCGCTCTTAACTTCCTGTGCTGAATGTGCGCCAACAGATCCGTACAGACCGCCACACGGACATACTTATCATGCAGCGCGTCCATAAGCTTATCGACTCCCGGATAAAGCGTCATTTTATTTAAGAAAACGCCCCAGTAAATCTCGTACATCTCAAGCGCCAGATACAGCGGTCTGATATCCAAATATTCCAGTGTCTTCTGAAAATACAACATACGACTGTGGGAAGTTGCCGTCTCACCCAGATTCTTTTTGGTCGCTATCCTGGCTCGCCTGAATGCCTCCTCGCTCTGTGCCTCACTCACACCCAATCGTTCCAGAACAAGTTCCTGCACCCGCCGGAATGCTTCCTTATCAAGCGTATCGTAATCATATAACGTACCGTCCAAATCAAAGATTACCGCCCTTATCATTTATCTTCCCCCTTTATAAACTCCGTTTTATCCTCTTTTCCCTTAGCATATCCGTCATATCCGTCAAAAACTCAATCCCGCTTCATGATCTCACTGATCACCAAAAGCAGCATAAGCTGTACCAGACCGTTGACCCCGTCTTCCCAAATCGTTCGACCGCCCGTCAGATCCTCAATCTGCGGAATTGCCGTCGCCGCAAGCTTCGCCCACAGTCTCCCATTCCTTTTAATCTCCTGCCCGTTAAAAGTGACCTTCTGGTGCAGGGGATCGTCACAGGAAAGAACGCCCTTCACGTCGCGATCCTGTAAAAGTGACAGCAGCGGTTCCACATTGATTCCCATATCCATGATAAATTCAACACTTAAGCATATTTCTGAAATCCGTCCCGCCTTCTCCGGTCTTGCCACAAGTGTCTCATCAAAATATCGTATCACCAGATCCGCATACTGTTTCTGCGGGTGAATATATTTTTCCGCATCCTTTCTTCTCGCCTTGATCTGCTCCAGGATCGCTGCCCGGCCATGCCCTCTGTCGTTCTGATCCCGACACAGCTTCCAATGGCAGCGCAGCGCCTCGTCGGTATCCAGATAAATCTTCATATCAAGCACCTGCCTCATCTGCGGCAGGTATAAAGAGTGCAGACCGCATAACACCACATAGGGTTTGGGCACAAGTCTGCGCTTCTTGGTAAATGTTCCCGTTTCGTGGTCATAATCTACACGGTTTACCGTATTGTTTCCCCGCAGTACCTGCAGATCCGACGCTTGTCTGTAGAGATAATTTGCCCGGGGATTTAAGTGGGTCATCTCCTCCCAGTTATGATCCCCCCGCTCCCATTTGTGATCGCCGTCTCCCTCCACGGAAAGCAGGCGCTCCTTCGAAAAAAGCGCTTCCAGAATCTCTAAAAGCCTGCTTTTCCCCGCGCCGCTGTCCCCCGCAATGCCGATGGTAAATGGACGACTTCTCCTGTGGTAGTAGGAATTGCTCCCTACACCATAGAGATACATACTGACCACCAAAATCAGAAATACGCCTACCATCAGAGAAAACACGATATCTTTTATGTTTCCCTCAGATAGTTTGATATTTCCTAAGCTGATCCCCATAAAATACAGATCCACAAACTGCGTCCGATGAAAGAAAACATAATACAGTAAATACAGTAAATTAAAGCCGCCGTAAACAAGCACCATCTTGCCCCGATTTTCCTGCAGTCTTGCCAGATACAGCATAAAAAAGGGCACGACCCAGATAAACCAGGCAGGCATCGCCGGAACCAGCGCCACAAACACCGAAAACAACAGCCCCGTCATACTGATCAACAGATCGCCATTCATCTGATTGACCCGAAACGCCTGAAAATAGAGAAACAACAGCGCCAGCACCGTTAAGAGCAAATGCGCGTTTCCATAGTTGAGATAAACCATATTGATCGCCTGTTGTTCCTTATTAAACAACACCATATTAAAAAACCCGGTCCCCCAGAAAGGCAGTATCACCAACATGGTAAAAAGGATTGGCAGCCCTGTCATAAAAACTGCCTTTTTCCAACCCTTTCTCTTATACAGATAGAGATAAAAAAGCGGCAGCGCCGCCGCAATATGCAATTTGGAGGAAAGCGCCAGCGAGAGAAACAGAATGAACCACCACTCGCAGGCAGTCTCCTTTTTCGCCGCCCTGCCCATCTGCGTCAGATAGTAGACCGCACCGACTAAAAACACGGTCGGAATGAGATCCAGCTGTCCGTGCATGTAAGAAGCATAAAGAATAATGGGGGACAAAAAATATAACACCAAAATATATTTTCTCTTATCTCGGGAAAGTCGGAGCAGAAAATACAACCCTAAAAGATCCACCAGAAGAATTGGCAGTTTGAAAAAAAGATTCCTCAAAAAAAGAGGCATTTCCCCAAAAAAGGTCACGAAAACACCGCCGATACATTCGATCAGAAGCATAACGGGCGGATAAGGAAAAGACGGCAAAAGCGCATTATCATAATAGACCTGATAAGGATTTTCACCGCCCAAAAAACATTTCACAAAGGGAATAAACATCTGATCCTGATAATCGGAAGAAAAAAGCCCCATCAAAAGTAACTTAAACAACACCCCCACAAGAATGGAAGCCCGCAGATATTTTTGATAATTTTTTTCCATGTCGAGCCTGTACCGCATCTCTCAGCCCATACTCCCTTTAGCGATCCTTTTGACCACTTTTTCTACAGCCTTTCCCGCTCGAAAGCCAAAAAGTCCTTGAAATAGGCATAAGTTTTTTGATACCCCTCATAGTCTGCGGGCGTTCCCCAGCCCACATAACGGTCGATATCGAAAATCTTAGCCCGATATCCTAAGTCTAACACATGTTTCACTGTTTGGTCTACATAAAATTCTCCGTTGACCCGATCATTTTCACGGATCATCTTCGCAGTCGCCTCCAAAAAGACCTTTGCCTTCCGAAACCAGAAAGTCGCTACCACCGCCGGGTCTTCCATCGGCGTGTCGGAAATCGCCTTTTTGATCGATGTGCCTGTCACGTTTCCTTCCTCATCGGTCAGCATCCAGCCATAAGCGTTGGGATTTTGCAAAACCGCTTCGTTGTGCCGATAAGTAAAGACGATGCAGTCGCACTCTCTTACAATATTATAAAACGCTTTTTCGTCTATATCCATCCCGTTATCACAGCCCGCGATCAAAAGCGGTTCCTCGGGATCCAGGTATTCCTCCGCCAACATACAAGTACATGCCTGTCCTTCCGTCAGCTTCTCGACCGTGATAAACTGCGCCTGCGGATAATAGGCTTTGATGGCATCTTCCACGCCGTCCTCTTTGTGGAAGGTGCGGTCCACGTAAATCACATTCGCGCCGTCTGCCGTCACCCCCGGAAGGTCTTTCGTGGCACAGACCACCATGGGCTTTTCCGTGCCGTCCCACCTGTCGATCGTGGGAATCGCGGGTTTATGGATACGATAGCCTGCATCGGCAAAGCGCTGCCCCGCACCTGCCATGGGGATTAAAACCTTGCCTGCGGGCGTATTTTTATCCTGCCCTCGTTCTTTCCCCGCAGTTGTTTTACTTGTCGTACTTCCGTTCTTTTCATTACGCAAAACCAAATCTGTCCAATACACAAATTCCTGCATATCCTCGGGCGTCCCCCACTGACAAAAATAGGTGACATTTGTGGGAATCCAAACTTTACGCCCGTCTTTCACCATAAAATTGTAAGGAAGGCTTGCGTAAAACTCACCGTTGATGGCGCATTCCTCATGCTCCGCCAATCGCCGGCAGTATTGTTCCATCAGCCCGCCGTTCTTAAAATAGTAGACTCCGGGAGAATGCTTCGCCTTCGTCTTATCTTTTTCAAAGGAATATTTTTCCCGAATCTCTATCAAATCGTCATTTTCATCCGTCTGGCAGGAAGCATAAAAATTCTTTGCCGGCAATAAGTTCGGGTGAAATCCCGTATAACAGGGTACCGCACCGTCGCAGTCCCGCTCTTTTGCTTCTTTTGCAAACGCGGCATAATCCCAACTCATATAAAAATCGCAGTAATTGATGATAACGCCGTCTTCTTTGTGAAACTGCGCAGCATCGCCGCTCACGATCCGCACACCGCTCAAAGCATCGGTCTTCTGCCCTTCTGTCTCCCTCTCTGCGGCGGATGCCGTTTGCAACGCGCGATACGCCCGCAGCACATCCCAAACCGGTCCCTTCTTCACCCAATCTTCAATGGAGACAATCACCGCATTCGGCGCAAGCGCAAGCAGCTTCTCCTTCATAGCAGGATCTTTTTGCAAATGCTCCCCGCGGCACACAAAAACAAACTGTACATCCACCGGGTACATCCCTTTCACAATCCACTCAATGATCGGCTTTCCCATCACCGGAATAAAAGGTTTCAAGTCCTGATAGCCCGCCGCCACAAAGCGGGAACCGTAACCCGTCATGGGTATGATAATGTTCATATTTCTATAACCTCCTGCGGTATTTCTCTGCATCCCAATTTAACAGCTCGTCCTGCTGCCCTTCGCTCAAATAATTCATCCCCTGAGAAAGATTCGCCGCCTGCACCTGCGCCGCAAAACTCATGACATTCTCAATCTCCTGCGCTTTCTTCACGCTCTCCGCCAATATATAAAAGCGTTCCTGATAGCAGACCATCGCCGGGATCCCGTTTTTCTCTATAAAGGAAATGACATCCTTCCTCGTAAAATCATCGGCTAAAAACAGCGGCTTTTTCGACCCGTAAACAATGCAGTCCGGGCAGAACGCATGATTCCACGTTTCTTCCTTTAACACCGCCTGCGCTGCACCTTCCCGGGTCAGGGAATTATTTTCTGATAAATAGACAATCTTATCCGCAAGCCCGGGTATGTCGGAAAAAGCTCTCCAGAGCTTCGTTGCGTTCGGATACGCCTCATAGGAAACCTGCAGATAGGCTGCAATCTTTTGCAGCACTTCTTCCGTCCCTTCGATCACACGCTCTGCCGAATCGCCGCTCACCACCAGCCCGTGATTTGCCAGAAAAATGACCGACCCGTCCGCTCCCTGCGCCTGTTTTTTGCAAAATTCCCGATAATAGGCTTCCGCCAGCGCCGCGCCGGGCTTTTTGTAAGGAACAAACACGGCATCGGGAAACAGCATGCGCAGCGCGTCTATGCCGCCTGCCCTTGCCGTTAAGATATTGACTAATGTAGGATGTGAATGCAGGGTATACTTTCCCGTCACCGCATGAAGGAACGTCTCGATAGAAGCCCGTCCGCCCTCGATCTGTGCCTTTGCGAGAAGTTCTTTTCCCGCTTCCTCCGTCAGCACGGATTCCCCATCTGCTTTGATGTTTTCCTGAAAATAATTCACAATCAGTTGATAATCTACCTTAGAATATCCGTTTTCTTCGCTCACATCCGCAAGCTGGATGCCCGAACTTTTCACCAGCATGATGTGGTCATCCGGCTTCATGGACGTGTTGCCGCCGCCCGCCTGCGCTAAGTCGTTTCGCATTCCCGCGTATTTTGAGATCTGAATAAAGCCCTGCATGGTTTCCTCCATATCTTCTTAAAACATTTTGCTCTATGTTACAAAAGGAAGCTGCCGTAAAAAGAGCAGCTCCCTATTATTTATTTCGCCTGTGCCATTGAAAATAGGGTGTCTTGTAACAGTTTAGAAAAATTGATATTATTCTTTTCAGCAAAACTGTTTAACCATGCCGGAATCGTAAGGTTTTTTCTGACAGCCTTTCCACCATATTTTTCTTCATAGGCGTCAATGTCTAATAATAACATATTGATTATGCACCCATTTTCAGCAGTTATCTCCGAATAGTCAGAGGGATATGGAACTTGCTCGCCGTCTTCCAGTTCTCCTAATATCCAACCGCTGGCAGCATCAATCCCCATTTCAATAGCCTGCTCCAAGTCTTTGCCCTCCGTTACGCAACCGGGTAAGTCCGGAAATTCTACCACATATCCTCCACTTTGATCTGAAAACGGCTTAAATATCGCCGGATAAACTAATTTCACTCTATTCACCTTCCTTAAAATATGGTCTAAAGCCCCGCTTGCCTTAATATCGATTTTACTGTATCAGGATTCAAATCCCCTCCATGTTCCGGGATTGTAATTTTTCCAGATTTCGCCGGATGTTTGTATTGATGATGGGAACCTTTTTGCTTTACTTGATACCATCCGTCTTTTAATATTATACTCTCAACTTCCCTAAATCTCATTCAATACCCCCTTATTCATTCATGTTATCACTCCCTTCCCTTTATTTAATTTCATTTTAATGCGCATAATACGCATTGTCAATAATATTTGTATATGATATTCCTTCATTATACCTATTTATCAACATCCTCCAAATACCGATTCGGCATATGCCCCAGCCAGCAATGCTTGCAGCGATTAGGGCAGCCATATAAATCGACACACAATGTAATGGATTTATCATTGATATGGTTTTCCATTCTTTACTTATCTCCTTCGGTTCTTTTATCCTCTACTGATATCAAATATTCACAACTTCCCAATAACCGTTTTTATTTGCCCCGTGCCGCAGAATCTTTCCCTCACGTTTCAATTTTGCCAAAATGCGCTGCGCCTGCCTTTGTGTCATTCCTAAAGAAGCAGACAGCATATTCGCTGACATACTGCCATCCTGTCTCAAAAGAGAGATCACTCTTTCTTCATTTGTTACGACATTTATTGCGACATTTGTTACGACATTGATACCGTCATTTGTCTCGCTAATCTCCTTTAAGGCATCACATATCATCTCCAACATAAACTGAACAAATTCAGTAGAATCCCCGGCTTTATCAGCGCGCTGCAGTATGTTATAATATTCTTCCTGATTTTCATACACGAGCGTTTCTACCGGAATCCACGCGAACACCCCTTTCCATTTCTGCAAAATCAACGACTGCCACAATCTTCCCACCCTGCCGTTGCCGTCCGCAAACGGGTGAATATACTCAAACTCATAATGGAAAATGCAGGATTTTACAAGCGGATGATACTTTGACTTCTTTAACCAGAGAAATAACTGACTCATCAAATCCGGTACATATTTTGCGGGCGTCCCGGCATGGATCAATTCTGTCCCGGCATAAACGCCAACATTTCCGCTTCGGAAACTTCCAGCCTCTTTCACAAGTCCTTCCATCATGATCTTATGAGCCAGTAACAGATTTTTTACACGATAAGGATCGAGCGAAGATATTCTTTCATAGGCTTCATAAGCGTTTTTAACCTCACGGATATCCTGCGGCGGACCTAATATTCGTTTTCCGTTTATCACATCCGTTACCTGATCCAAAGTGAGCGTATTCTGCTCTATCGCTAATGATGAGTGTATTGTCTTGATACGATTTTCCCTGCGTAAAATCGGATTCGGGCGCATAGCGTCATATGTGGTAATCCTGCCGACATATTCACCTATCTCGACTATTAAGTTTGTGATCTCCTCATTCATTGTGAATGGGGGTTGATAGTTTTCACCCATACTGTTTTCAATCCTCTAATACAAAACTGCATATATTGATTCGATTATAGCATTTCCAAATTTGCTTTTCCACAATAAGATCGGACTCTGTTGTCGCCTTTAAATCAATCTCCAAAAAATATAAAGTGTCAAAATCTTTTTCGTAAATTTTATAATTTACTTTTACAACATGTTCTTCTTTACTTTTTGTCTAAAAAAAGTATAATAAAAGCAAATCTCAATTTTTCTTTAGATTTCAAAAATAGAAAAGGTGATTTATATGAATTTAGCAAAAGTTTTCCCACAATCAAAGCCGGCACAAGCCCTATTCCATGTGGCCGATAACCATGAGATGGTTCTGTGTGACCGCAATATCGCAGAATTACGGGATATTCTTGGGCGAAAAGCGCCTAATTTCCTGCCGGATGCGGAAGTCTTTCTGGCCGAAATGTCTTATGAATTAATTCCAGCAGTAAACCATGCGGAAAAACTAATTCGTGACGCAAAGGATCAGCCAATCTTAAATGCTGCAATTATATCAGATGTGGATATTATACTTACTGGAGATAAAGACTTTTTAAGTCTTGAAATGGAACATCCCAAATGTATGACCGTCACACAGTTTTTAGAAAATGAAGATATATCACCTATTCTTTAAGTCTCTTTTAAGAAAGGATAGCTATAGTAATGGCTACACTGATGTATTCCAAAGCAACAGAAAAAGATATCGATTTTATAAGAGAAACATACCAAGAAAATATAGCAAGTCTGCACGGCAACCATAGAACCAACGATGATTGGAAAAGTATCACCGCCAAGGTATTGGCAAATATATTTTATCTGTAACCGAGAATATCGCAAGGAAAAAGGGAATTCAGAGAATCGGTATTCACACTACGGAAGATAATATTGCAGCAAGGGCGCTTTATTTAGCAGCAGGTTATGAGGTGACGGAAATCGGTCCCTGTACTACTGCGGATGGAATAGAACGGGTGGGGTATACCTATCAAAAAGAAATATAGTCAGATATTCCCCTCACTCAATATCCACCGTATCCGCAGCCTTGAATTCCTGCATACACTTTGCAGGCATACCGTTTTCGGCAAGTTCTGTTTCCAGCTTAGCAAGATACTCTGCCAGCCTTTCCCGTCCGCCCTGTGTCATAAACTGCATTGTATCGTCACCGCTATCGACGACGATGTCACAGTCCGCACAGGAAAAAAAAGTAAGCAACGTATCGCTCTTTAGGGTCATTACCGTGGCGGAAAGGATCAGCAGCAACAAACATAAGAAAAAGGTGAACGTTATAATTCGGGTTCATCTTTCTGACCTTCGCCGTACAGCCAAAACAGAAGAAAAGAATCACCCCCACAACAAGCACTGCGCAAACCACATTGACAAAGGCGGTATTTTGGTTATTTACAATAATTGATTTTGAGGAAACACTCATAAGTAGCTGCCTGCGAAGGTAAGCTCTTTCTTTACCCCTTCCATCTCAATTGTAATGGAATCGCCAATCTCAAGACCCGTCTTTTTTGCCGCAAAAGCAGTGGTATAGAATTTTCCTTGCGGAACGCTTTTCAAAATACTGCCATCATCGAGGAAATAGTTCATTGCCAACGTTTTGTCACCCTGCAAAACCGATTTTATGACCTCATTATAATGCGGAAATTATGAACTAATCCTTAACTTTAAAACTGAGGGGACTTTTCATCCCCTCAGGCACGTTAAGATCGGTTCGATATATTTTTGATCTGAAATATCATAAGAAGAAGATAACCATCTGATCTGCTCCTCATCTTCCTTCGATTTATTCTTTTTCGCTTCGGTTAAAGGCATACAGTCCGCCCCTGCTGCCGCCGCAATCCACTCGGCGTAGCGTTTGGTAAAACCTGTTTGAGAATTGTAAATGACTACTGTTTTCATCTGTTTCTGCCTCCTTTTTTGTTATTTGGCATTTGCGAAACTTTTCACAAATCAAATAGACTTAATTGCATCTCTTTTAATGAAGTAACTTTCCTTTGCGTAACCTTATCTTCCTCCCCGATACACCCGCACAAAAGCGGTGACGCGGGATCATATTTCGCCGTATTCATCTCCACATTTTTCACGCCCGAATTGGCATAGCAGTAAGCGCATCCGTTTCTGCAGGTATCATAGGTGCCGATATCAATACTCTCCACACAGCCGCATTCCGCACGTTGATTTTTATCTTTGCCAACCTTTAATTCGCACCCAATCAATCTTTCGATCAATCCTTTATCAATACAACAATTATGTACGATCCCGCAGTCCTCTAAATCCATTTTTTCCGCGCAGCTGTCGACGCTGATATGATTTTGTTCCGCGATTTTACTTATCTCTTTCGCAAAAACTTTCAGTTCACTTTCTTCCAATTCATAATAGGACAAGCCTTCCATATTTTTCCTAATCTTGGCATATAAATCTAAAAAACTGATGACGCATTTATCTGTATATCCGTTTAAGGCTTCCGCAAACGCGCGAAACGTTTCCAGATGATATTCTGCCGTATAACGGTCAGAAAAGAAAATCGGGTCATACCGCCAGATGACCCTTTCCTTTCCTATCTTTTTTGATAACTGCTGAAAAATGGGAATCAATTCCGTTTTTTTGTCCGGCAGATTCGCCTCAACGTCTTTTCCGTATCCCGTAAGCGTAAACTGAAAATAATAGGAATAGGCTTGCAATTTGTCTAATTTTTCCATCATCTGCAGGGGATTCTTTGTCCAAAACACGATACAGTCTACCACTTCGGGCGTAATCCTGATCTCGCTGATCTGGTGCGGATTCATGGGATTGCGGACACATACGAACCCTTCTTTGATCCTGTTATAAAACCATTCCGCATAGTAATTCGGAATGTCGGTTCTCCTGCTGGCGCTTAAAATCATCTCGTTTCATCTTTCCTTATTCTATAATGGCATTGGTATGTTGAGTGAAACCAAAAACAACGTCATAAATGTCTTATAATATATTTCCACATCCTGCGGATCAAATCTACTCGTGCTTTCCACCATCACAATCGGAAGAAAGGTACAATAGGACAGCATAATAACAAGAATAAACCATTTAAACTTCATCTTATTTTTCTTATTGAGTGTTAAGGCAATGGCTACAATCAGACAAATCGCCATAATTGCGATGTTATAAACAAGCAGGCTGGTCATCCTAGACCGACCGTTAAATGTCAGAGAATAATCCATATAAGACTGGTACTCGCTCACCGTAATTCGAATCCCTTTCGTTACCTGTATGACAACCAGCAATAGAAACAATACGAAATAGGCAAAACCATATTTTTCATCTGTAACCCTCCCTCCGCAAATATGTTCCACAAAATTCCTATATTCTTATGCGTTAATTATTTCTAATAACTTTTGTGGCGTTACTGCTTTTACCTGAGAAGTTCGGAAATCATCAAGATTCCTCGTAATAATATAATCTGCGGAAATCTCTCTGGCACACTCATCTTGCAAACAATCTTCAAAATCTGAAAACCCCACTTGCTCAATCGCTTCACAAACTTTATCATGGCTCGCACCAGTTACTTCCAGCACCGTGCAAAGTTTCTTTAACATTGCCCGCCTATCTGCTTCCGAATAATTTTTCCTTAATATATAAAAAATATTAGGCAGACTATGAAAGGCAATATAACCTTTAACTTTTTCTTTCGCGCAGATCATAATGACATTTCTGGCATCATTATAATAAGGCTGTCTCATAGTCAAAAAATCCAGAGCTACATTCGTATCAATTAAGATTACCATACTTTTCATCCCTCGCCTCTGCCAATTCCTTCTTATAATCTAAATCCTGAGATATCGGAACAAGCATTTCCTCTAACTCCCAAAATGCCGTCATTTTAGGAGTTACTTCAACATTGTGAAAAGCATTTTCATCACTCGTATTCTGTTCAATCAAAGAGCGGATATACTGAATAATATGCGTTACTTGGTCCTCTGGCATTTGCTCCACTAATTGAATCGCTTCACGCCGTAATGCCGTCATTACAATCACCCCTTTTTCTACGAAATAATACCTTCCATCATCCGTCAACTTTCTATTTTCTTAATTATACAAAAATGCGTTTCCATTTACAATCAAGATATTGCCGTTCCCTGGTTTTCTGTTTTCTTTCCTAGATAATTGAGATACAATAGCATAAGGAATCCCTTTTATATTGTTTATGCAGATTTTTGTGTCGTAACTTAATTCTACTGCAAAAGGATAAGAAATATGCGTGGCGCGGGGTGTTGGCTTTTATGAAAATATACACACTGAATCAATATTTACAGGATACTTTTGGTCGAAAACTATACAAGATAACTCTGGACGGCGGCTTCACCTGCCCCAACCGTGACGGCACGATCGGTACGCGCGGATGCATTTTCTGCTCCGGAGCCGGTTCAGGAGAATTTGCCGGAGATCGCAGTATGAGCATCACGCAGCAGATTGAAAAGGGTAAGGAGCTGGTCGCCGGAAAGATAAAAGACGGCGGATACATTGCGTACTTTCAGGCGTTTACCAATACCTATGCACCCGTCGAAAAACTGCGCGCCCTGTACATGGAAGCAATCAACCACAAAGATGTCGCTGTGCTGTCCGTTGCGACGCGCCCGGACTGTCTCCCCGACGAGGTGCTTGACCTGTTATGCGAATGCAATCAGATCAAACCGGTCTGGGTGGAGCTTGGGCTGCAGACCATACACCCCGCAACGGCAGAATACATTCGTCGGGGTTATTCGTTGTCCGTGTATGATGACGCCGTAAAACGTCTGAAAGCGCGCGGTATCGAAGTGATCGTGCACGTGATGCTCGGACTGCCGAATGAAACGAGACAGGATATGCTGGACACGGTATCTTATGTGGGGAAAAGTCACGCGGACGGCATCAAACTGCAGCTTTTGCATGTAATAAAGGGCACGGATCTGGAAAAGGAGTACCTGGAAGGGAAATTTGAAACGCTTACTTTTGAAAACTATGTGGAGTTGGTTGCGGACTGCATTGCCCTGCTCCCGGAAAATATAGTCATCCACCGCATGACCGGAGACGGGGACAAGCGCACACTCGTGGCGCCGCTGTGGAGCGCGGATAAAAAGCGCGTGCTGAATGCGATTCATAAGGCGGTGTCACTTAAGGACCAATGTCACTTCCCATACACAGAAACGCCTCCACTTCCCGATTAAATTCCTGCGGCTTTTTCTGTGCGATAAAATGATCCCCTTCTATGATAGAAAGCTTTGCATTATGTACCGTCTTCTCCGTTGCCATGCAGCAGAAGAAGCGGTTCGCCCTGTTCCTGATAATATAGAGAAATGTCCATTGTGTTTTCCTACTTCCTTATCATACTTCTTTCATCATACAAAAATATCTTCCCATTTACAATCAAGATATCCTTCTTTTTATGTATTTCACTTCCCCTCAACCTGCCATAAATTGATCAAGGCAACAATCTCCTCCTGCGCCTGTTCTACCGTCTCGATCCTGACCCTGCCAATTTCGTTTCTCGTCTTTTCAAAGTCGATCTTCGGAAATACTTTCTCTAAATAACGATTCGCGTCAGGCGATGCCCCCATTAGAGCCGTTATGAGTGTAGTAGAATTTCCAAATCAGGAATCGTTGTCCCTGTCTCCCATTTGGAAACTGCCTGTCTTGTTATCTCCAATCTTTTCGCTAATTCGTCCTGTGTTAAGTTATGGCTTTTCCGCAAAAACTGTAAGAATGCCGCAATCAAACTTGTATTCATCATTTTCTCCATTTCTGCTGTTTTTACAAATTATAAAACATAAGGAGAGAATAAGAAAGAACCCGCTAAGCGCAAAAAAGCAACCGCCGATTGCCTTAAATGCTCACCCACGCTCACTGCAAAATCGCCTGCTCCAGCACATAGAGCGCCCTCTCATTCTCCTCCCGGCAATGCGCTTCCACAACCTCCGCCCCCCTGTCCGCATAGGGTGTGGTATCCGCTCCGAGCTGCACAAAACAGACGTAATCGTCAATGGTCTCCATGCGGGAAGCCTGCGCCTTGGCAAGATTTTGGGGGTGGTTTTTGTTCGCTTCAATGATACTGCTGCGGTAATTTTCGATTGCCTGCTCAATTTTTCCCACATAATCTTCTTTGGCATGAATAACAATCAACGTATCAATATGGGCATCCAATACCTGCCGCTCCGCCAAAAAATCCACATACATATCCGCATCGATTCCTGTCAGTTTCTCAAATTCTTCTGCAGATAAATTAACCTCCGGCCAATACGCATCCCCTAATAAATCTTCCACCTTATCTTTCAATTGCGGCAGCGTATAAAACTGCTTCTCCCCCTGATAACTCTGTTCCTCAAAAAGGGGAAAGCTGCTTGCCTGCAGATCCTCCCCGACCTGCTCCTGCCCATAAGGTTCGGGCTGATTGACCAGCTCGTCTTCCGGCATATCCTCTCCACAACCCGTCAAGGTAAGCAAACTGCATATTATTGTGAACATTATCTTTTTACGCATCATATTCTCCATTTCTAAAATTTTATTTCCACAGGCTAAGAATCGAGTAATTGTCTGCAGCAGGGTCTTTGACTTGTAAGCAACTTCAGGATTTGATATACTATAGCAAAATATGGGGAATAATCTTCCTATCGCTTTTTATGCTGTTATTTTTTACTTATTTTTAAAAAATATGTACGAGGAGAATTTATGTTATTCAATTCCTACATTTTTATCTTCATATTCCTGCCGCTTACGCTGCTTGGCTGGTATGGCTTAAACCATTTCGGAAAATACCGTTTGGCAAGCCTTTTTCTGGCAGGCATGTCCCTGTGGTTCTATGCCTATTTCAATATCAGCTATCTGGCGATCATTTTATGCAGCATCGGGGCAAACTATCTGCTAAGTTATGTGCTGGCAAAAGTGCAGGCAAAACGTCTTCGCCTAAATTCTCACGACACCGATATCCATTCTGCAGCAAATGATGGCACACCGATCAACAATACAAACCGCCTCGGTCTTCTGGCGGGAATCATCCTGAATTTAGGCATTTTATTTTATTTCAAATACTATGACTTTTTTATCGAAAATATTAATCTGGCATTCCACACGGACTTTACCTTGAAGCATATCCTGCTGCCGCTTGGCATCAGTTTCTTTACCTTCCAGCAACTATCCTTTATTATTGACAGGGCGCTTGGCAGATGCGAACATTATGACTTCATCAACTACCTGACATTTGTGACCTTTTTCCCGCAGCTGATCGCGGGACCCATCGTTTTATATAAAGAACTGATTCCGCAGTTTGAGGATACGAAAAGGCGCAGCTTCGACAGCGCTTCCTTTGCAAGAGGCATTTACCTCTTTGTGCTGGGACTTTCCAAAAAGGTGCTTTTGGCGGACACCTTCGGCCTGATGGCAAACTACGGTTTCGCGCAGACTTTTTCACTGGATTCCATTTCCACCATATTCGTGATACTGGCCTATACTTTTGAGTTATACTTTGATTTCAGCGGTTACTCCGATATGGCGATCGGTCTTGGAAGGATGTTTCATATCGAACTGCCGCTGAACTTTGATTCCCCTTACAGGGCTTGCAGTATCAAAGAATTTTGGCAGCGGTGGCACATCACCTTGTCCCGATTTTTTATCACCTATGTTTACATCCCGCTTGGCGGCAGCAGGAAAGGGAGGGCGAGAATGCTCTTAAATACTTTTGTGGTCTTTCTGCTAAGCGGTTTATGGCATGGCGCGGCATGGACCTATGTTGCCTGGGGTGCGATGCAGGGGCTTTTGGTGGTCTGGGACAATCTGGGCATCGTCGGCATTCAGGGCAGAGAGGAAAAGCGGCCTTCCCGTTATCACATCCCGCCCTGGCTGGGCTGGATTTTTACCTTCACACTCTTTAATCTCTCGCTTTTCTTTTTCCGCAGTACCAGCATGACAGCAGCGATGCAGTTATTCAAAAATCTGTTTGGCGGCAGATGGACGGGAAAACTCTTTGAGGTAGCACAGCAACTCGATATCTCAGAATTTTATATTTTCAGACAGGCGATTGATATGGTTGCGCCAGCCCTTGCGCCATATCTGCCTTTGGTCCTGATGTTTATGCTCTTTATTCTGGCATTTTATCTGGTGTTTCACAAAAATGCCTATGAACGCGCAACTGATAACGAGCTGACTTCGGCAAGGTGCTGGGGCGTGTGCATCCTCCTTGTGTGGTGTATCATTTCCCTCTCGCAGGTGAGCACCTTCCTTTACTTTAACTTTTAGCAACAGTCTGATCATGCACAGATTATAAATAAAAATTCGTGGGAGCTTGTAATCAGACCGTGGAAAGGTAACATGATGACAGAGAAAAAGTTTCTCAAACAATTTTTCATACGCACTCTCTTTCTCCTCGCGGCGGTAATTGCAGCGGTGGTTATTTTTGACCCCTTTTTCCACTACCACAAGCCCCTGCCCGGCTTAAAGGCAGTACTGACAGACAAAGAATACCAGTGCATCGGCACCCTGCACACTTTTGATTACGACGCGCTGATCGTCGGTTCCTCAGTTTGCGAAAACTACAACAACCACTGGTTTGACGAGGGCTTTTCCTGCACCACAATCAAGGCAATTCGTTCTTACGGCGCAACTGCTGACCTGAAATATCTTTTAGACAGCGCTTACGAAAAGCATGATTTACGGTATGTATTTTACAACATCGACCCCTCCTCGCTGTCTGCAAGCACGGAGCCAACCTATGTTTCCACAGGCTGCCCCATGTATTTATACGACAAAAATCCCTGGAATGATTATCAGTATACTTTGAACAAAGATGTACTGATGGAAAAGCTTCCTTATATGCTTGCCTTCTCTCTGATGGGAGATTATGATGAAGGTGACTCCTATAATTGGGCGCAGTGGAAGTATTTCGGTGCGGATCTGGCGATGGGGATGTATGCCAGAAAACCTGCCGTTGCTGAAATGCAGGCAGAGAATATCAATGAGGAACTCTTAACGCAGAATATCGCCCTCCTCACGGAAATGGCAGATTCGCATCCCGAAACCACCTTCAAGTTTTTCTTCCCTCCATATTCCATGCTTTGGTGGGACAATGCGTACCGCACCGGCGAGCGGGACGCGGTTCTTTACAATGAAAAAAAAGCCATTGAAGCGCTGCTTGCCTGTGAAAACGCGGAAGTTTACTTTTATCAGGACGATAAAGAAGTGATCACGAATCTGGACAATTACATGGATATGATCCATTTCTCAAAGGATATCAACCATCGCGTCTACGAAAAGCTGGCAGCAGGGGAGGGACGGCTGACAAAAGAAAATTATGAGAAAAAAATCAATGAAATGTATCAGTTATCCGAAGAAATCGCCTCGAACCTGATATACAACTATTATCAAAAACCATCATCCGGCAGCGAAAATTAAAAGATACTCCCATTCTCACTATTATGTTACAATATTTTAGAAAACAAAGGAAAAGGAGACACATCCTATGAAAAAAATGATATCTTGGAACGTAAACGGTCTGCGGGCCTGTGTCGGGAAGGGCTTTTTGGATTTCTTCAAGGAAGCGGACGCGGACATCTTTTGCGTGCAGGAAACGAAACTGCAGAAGGGTCAAATCGACCTTGACCTGCCAGGCTACTACCAATATTGGAATTACGCAGAGAGAAAAGGTTACTCGGGAACGGCCATCTTTACAAAAGAGGAGCCGCTTTCCGTGACGTACGGAATCGGTATCGAAGAACATGACCACGAGGGACGGGTCATCACGCTGGAATTTGCGGATTACTACTTTATCACAGTTTACACGCCAAATTCTAAAGACGGACTGGCAAGATTGCCTTACCGCATGGTGTGGGAAGCGGATTTTCTCGCCTATCTGCAAAAACTGGAAGAGAAAAAACCCGTTATTTTTTGCGGCGACCTAAACGTTGCCCATAAAGAAATCGACTTAAAAAATCCCAAGTCGAATCATAAGAATCCCGGCTTCACGGACGAGGAGCGCGGGCGATTCACCGCCCTTATGGAGGCAGGATTTATCGACACTTTCCGTCATTTTTATCCTGATCTGGAAAATGTCTATTCCTGGTGGTCCTACCGTTTCAGCGCCAGAAGCAAAAACATCGGTTGGCGCATCGACTACTTTGTGACATCGAAAGCTTTGCAGGATAGATTAAAGGACGCATTGATTTATCAGGATGTGCTGGGATCGGATCACTGCCCCGTGGGATTACTACTGGAATAACCGACAAGCAATAGATTAGAAAATACAGCACGCAGACTAAAAATGCAAAAGAAGCATCATAAAAAATCGATAGAAGTAACTTTATCGGATTTTGTCAGAATATCATATATTTCCGTGCGTCCCATCGCTTTCTTTACATAGAGCACCAGATGCACGGAAATATCTTCTCCCGTACCTTTATGCTCACTCATATCCATAGAATCTATCGTAATCCCGGCTTCTTTAAGATCCTGAATGACCACATGCAGATCCTGGCTTCTCTCCAAATCGAGAAATACGTTGCAATAACGGGAATGTCTGGTGGCAAACCGTTCCACAAAAGGAAGTACATGCAGGGAAATCAGCATGACTGCCGTAATCAGCACACCGCCCTCAATAAATCCGATCCCCACCGCCAAACCCACACAGGCGCTCGCCCACAGCGTCGCCGCCGTGGTAAGCCCTCTGACCCGATGCTTCGATATGATGATGGTACCCACGCCGATAAAGCCAACGCCGCTGATGACCTGCGCCGCCAGACGATTCATATTTGCCAGCCCCGGGAAATTGATCTGGATATACTGCTCCGTCAGCATGACAAGCGTGGAAGCAAGGCACACCACCGTGATGGTCTTCGTGCCCGCGCCGCGATGCTTCATGCCGCGGTCTAAACCGATCACGCCCCCAAGCACCATGGAAACTACCACCCTGATAATGAGATTTTGTGTTGTCCATTCAGCGAAATCCATTACCAACATATTTTTTCTCCTTTGTTCCTGCCCGTTTGCGGCTTACCTTTCCATTTCACATACCGAATAAATTTTTGATCGGATTGATTTTTTTCGCCCGCGCAAGAATGCTTTCTTCTTCCTCGGCAAGGTACATTTCCAGTTTCTCGATTTCCTCCTCGCGAAAGCCTTCCGACTGCTCGATCTTTCCGCCCGGCACGATTCCTTCCGCCCAATCATTTTCCCGCAAAAAGGAGACACGCGCAAAATCTTTTCCGTCCTTATGCAATAATGTCGTTACCGTCATATTGATTTCTTCCGAAAGAGCAACCGAAGCCGTATCCGCAGGATTCTCCGCGTTTTCCTCTGTAACTGTTTCTTCCGGTTCCTCAATGATCACCTTTTTAAGCAATACCTTTCCGTCTTCCATATCATCCATTTGTTTTTCCATTTTCGATCCTGTTTCTATCTCCTTATTACAATCTCTCGCCTGTTTCCGACTCTATCGCAGGCTCTGTCTATTTTTTTATCGACAATTTGTATCCCCAGTGTAACATAAATCTCGAAAAAATACCAACCCCACGAATCGGCAGCACTTCCTTTCACACCCGAAAAAACCCCTTTTACAACAAATCATCCTGCCGCACACAGATGTTTTTTCTGAAATGTGATAAAATATATGCGATGGCAATGAGCTGTGCCGGATGATAAGATAACAAAACAGCTGTTTTCAGACCATACTGTGAGATCTTGACATGATGCAGATTATAATATGTGACGACGAAAAATCCATACAGTCCCTTCTGAAACAAAAAACAACGCACTTTTTTGCAAAGAAAAATGTCCCCTGTGAAATCCTTTGCCGCAATTCGGGAGAGGAGGTTCTTTCTCTGGCTGAACGGGGAATCCGTATAGACCTTCTCTTTCTGGATATTCAGATGCCCGGAAGAAACGGCATGGAAATCGCAAAGATCTTGCGCAGACAACATCGGAATATTTTGATTATATTTGTGACAGCACTGTCAGATTATGTTTATGAGGCTTTTGATGTGGACGCCCTTCACTATCTGGTGAAACCTTTTGACGACGAAAAACTGTTTCAGGTGCTCGATAAGGCACTCCGACAGTATGAAAGTCTTACAGACATGGCAAAACTCTCTCAACAGACACAGAAAACGCCGGCAAATGCAGGCATAGCGAAAGCAGCAGATGAGTCGCCACAGCCCCGCGCAATCCTCGTCAAACGCGGCGGTCTCTCCACAAAAGTCCTCCTCTCTGATATTATCTATGCGGAAGTTTTTAACCGCAAGGTCATGCTCCACACAGTACACGGCGACATCGAGTATTACGGCAAACTGACCGACCTTTCCGAGCAGGCGGGCGCGGATTTTTACCGCACACACCGCGCTTATCTGGTGAATCTGCATTACGTGGAAAAATATAACGCCACCACTGTCTGGCTGGAACAGGGGACGGCACTGTTATCCAAAAAACAGTTTACGGGATTCGTGCGGCAGTATATGCAGTATATCAACCGGCAGAGGAATTGTTAAATGGAACAAACATACTATAATATTTTCTACCAGATTGACGCTGTCTGTAGTACATTAATCATCGCCTACTGCTGCGTTGTCTGGACGAAACCTTTTTTGAATCACAAAAGAAAAGCATGGCTGACGGGCGGTGCCTATGCAATGACCATGCTTGTACTCAATTTTATGCCATGGTATATCAGCGGTATGCTCGCTCATCTCGCGGGCGCATTGATGGTATTTGCTGTGATGAGTCTGACAGACAGAAAATACTTTTTACAGAAATTATTTGTCGCCGTCACCTTTTTCTGCCTGCGGTGGCAGATTCTTCGTATCGTCATTTATTGTAATAACATATTGGACAGCAACCTTATGTTATATATTACTCCGAAATATGATATATACTGGTTCCTGTATACTGTTTTTCTTACGGTTATCAGCTATGATATTTTTTCCTTTTTTCTTTTGTACAACGCTGTCAGAAGTATTTTATGGTCTTACGGGAGAAAACGCGAATATATGGGCGGTAAAGAATTTCTGCTGCTCTCCATGCCTTCCCTTTTGGGTACAGTTTCTTATGGCGTGATCCGCTACTACGACTATATTTACCAGCGGGATCTGGAAAAAAGCATTTATACCCTCCACTACAGCCACGACCTTCTGCTGATGCTGTTTACATTTCTTTCTTTTGCCGTGATCTTGGTAACCACCTATGTCTTCCGCCAATGGAAAACGAAACAGGAAGAAGACCGACAGCGGGAAATTTTTTCCGCGCAGATGGCGGACTTACAAAGCCATATCAACGAGATGGAACAGCTTTATCGGGATATGCGCAGTCTGCGTCACGATATGGGCAATCATCTCATGACCATAAAACAGCTTTATGATCAGGGGGAATATGAAGCAGCGCAGCAATATACGGATAAGTTAAACGACGAAATGACATATACTCCTTTCGATGTAAATAGCGGTAATCCCGTGACAGATGTGATTCTTTCCGCCAGAAAAAAGGAAATGGAAGATAAGGGCATTGCTTTCTCCTGCAATTTCCATTATCCCATAACAAAAACGGTCGATTCCTTTGATATCAGCATTATCCTGAACAATGCCCTCTCCAATGCCATCGAAGCAATCGAGCGGGAAAGGAGCGATGCCGGGGACTCCCGGAATCCGGTCCGCGTTTTTCTTTTTTCCGAACGCAGAAAAAATATGTATCTGATGGAAATAACCAACAGTTACAAAGGCGCACTTGAAACGGATGAACAGAGCGGGCTTCCCCTTTCTACAAAAAGTGGGGAGGGGCACGGCTTCGGTTTAAGCTCCATCCGCCACGTGGCAAGAAAATATCTGGGGGATGTGGAAATCAAAAAAGAGCAGGTGGAAGGGGAAGAATGCTGTGTACTGCGAGTGATGCTGCAGCTCGCCTGAACCGCAATACCATCGGTATTGATGATGTTCACAACATATTATGGTTCTCCCACAACATCTCTTCTTTATACACAATCCTATCGTGACGAGAAATATGACAGAAGGGAAAAAGGAGGTTCCTCAGATTGAAAAATCACACTGATGTGCTGATTTTTCAATCACGAGTTTGTATTGGAGCAGCAAACTCGGAATCGCAGAGCTAAATTTG
>DETS01000067.1:48846-58946 GCA_002361735.1 Lachnospiraceae bacterium UBA3282
AAAAAGCTCCGGCATGGAGGTAAATATGACAGTTAACAGTGTAAACGGAATGAACACACAGCCCGCCATGGGCGGCGCGGGAGCAGGCGCACAAACGGACCCCGCCAGCAAGAACTTACAGCAGCAGATCGACCGTCTGCAGCAGGAGTTAAAGGAGATTTCCGCCAATCAGGAAATGCCCGCGGAAACAAAAATGAAAAAGCGGCAGGATCTGCAAAAGCAGATCAGCGAGTTACAGATTCAGCTCAGGCAGCGGCAGATAGACGCAAGGCGCGAAGAGCGGGAAAAGAAAAAGGCAGAAAGCTCCTTTGACGACATGCTCGGCACGAAAGAGCAGAACGGAACGAATACGGTGCAGAATGTGGGGCTGTCCGCAGACAGTATGACCGCCATGATCTCCGCGGATAAGTCCGTCAAGCAGGCGAATGCGCAGGGAAGCGTCGCAGCAAAGATGGAAGGAAAAGCACATGTACTGGAGCAGGAAATTAAACTGGATGGCGCCAGAGGCGGCGATACCGGTGCAAAGCAGTCGGAACTTGCCGATTTAGAGGCAAAGGCACAGTCGGCGGAGGCTTCTCAGCTCAGTACATTGGCGGAAGCGGGCGAAACCTTGCAGAATGCTGCAAAAGATGAGAAATCCGATAACAAAACTGTCGAAGGAACAGAGGAAAAAGAAACTTCCGAAACAAAAGACGGTACAGAGGAAGCGCAAAAGGAAGGTGCAGGCGACGCTGCAGGCAGCGAAATCACAGAGGCAGCAGTGGATCCCGGCTATCATCCGATCGATGTGCGGCTGTAATGTTGTATTTTCATCCGGTATTTATTACACAAAAAAGCTGTGTCGCAGTATCAAACGGGGCACAGCTTTTTTATTTTCCAAACTTTTTTATCAATGCCTTTTCGACTAAAAATGTCCATACCATAAATCCTAAAAGTTTTTTGCTATTGCTCTTTCCACAATAAGGGTAGGCAGCATGATCCACCCAATCTTCCACCACAGTTTTCCACAGTACACTTGCGCAAAATCCCACGCTTCCTGATTTTTCATGGAGCGGGAAGTCCGATACCCGAAAACCATGTTAATCGTCTTGGGCGGATGTTTCATCATCATCCTACCAACCCCGATCATTAAAAGCGGCACGATCAAATTACAGAACAAATGATTGTTTCCGCCATTGCATTACCTCACATAAATCCCTGCAAACCGCATCTCCTCATCGTACGTCAGCCGATAAGTGACGCTCACATTTTCGTAGGTGACCGTCATTTCCCCTACCGCCATATGTCTTCCTGCCTGTACCAATTCCACCAGATAAACGGCGCCAAACTGTTTCCGCTCTCCCCAGTCACCACCAAGCGCTTCCCTGATGGAAACTCTCATCTCGGCATTTAACAAAGGCTGCATCTTCGGGATGGCGCTTTCCTGCAATGCCGCATAATCCTCCGCATCCAGCAACTCCACCGTTTCTTTCATGGCTTCTTCCACTCGCTGCTTGTCAAAATATACGCTCTGCTCTATGTCAACGGGTTTGGGAAATGCCCAATAAACGAGCGTTCCCAGCAGAATCAAAATCGTTACAATGAGGACTACGATTTTCAATACCTTATTTCTGCCGTACCGTTTTTGTTCCTCGATACTGATATCTTCATTAAAGTCAGCCGCGATTTCTGCCGCCGTTCCCATCTGAGAAATGATTTCTTCCGGTTGTTCCCCCTGTTTTACACGCATTTCAATATCCGTCAGCAGCTGCTTTTTGATTTCTTTCTTTCGCTTGTTGGTACACTTAAGCTTCTTCGCAATGGCATTCACATATTGTTTTTCATTCATCGCTTACTCCTCCATGATCTTTTCCGCCCCGACAGATATTTTTCTCCAAACGGCTTCTATTTCCGTAAGCGCCTTTAATCCCGCTTCTGTGATTTCGTAATATTTCCTCGGCACCTGTTTTCCTTCTGCTTCGCTCCACTTGCTCACTACCAGCTTATCATCTTCCAGACGGTACAGAATCGGATATAAAGTGCCGTCCTTTAATAAAAATGTTTCCTCGCTTTTTTCCTTCATTTCCTGAATAATCTGATAGCCGTATTTGGCTTCTGATTTCAATAATTTCAAAACCAGCATATCCAGAACGCCTTTTTTCATTTGTCTTTCATATTTTTCGTTCACAGTTACCTCCACGCCGGAGTCACACATATTTTTTCTGTCACTATATACTTTGTATTACTAGGTATACTATAAAAGGAATCTATATTAATGTCAAGAGGAAGATGATGCCAATTTGATGCAATTAGGATGCAAATTTGATGCAGCCCCGTTATAAAATAAAAGTGAAAAACGGAAGAAAAGAGGAAGGATACGGCATGAAATACATTAGGTTACTTACCATTTTCTTGCTTTCAGTCAGCATTTTATATACTGCCTGGGCGTCGCAGGCTGATCCTCAACCGTCGGAAACGATGGAGATTTTTTCAGCATCATATAGAAACGTGGATGAAAACGAAATTTTTCACATTTATCAGCCGGAAGATTTTGACACTTTCTTAGCCTGTGTGGAAAACGGAATGGAATCTTTGGATGCCGTGTTGGAAGCAGATATCGAATCGGGAGAAATTTCCGATAACGCAAGAGATTATGCCGGAAACTTTAACGGGCAGGGACATAAGATCAGCGGAATACGTCAGGAATTGTTTTCTACCTTAAAAAAAGGAGGAGTCATCGAAAACCTGACGATAGAAACAGATATATCTTCTGAAAAGGGAAAAGATTCGGGAGGAATTACGCTTTATAATTACGGATGTATAAAAGACTGTGAAGTTTATGGTACGATTACCGCGTACAATTACGCAGGTGGTATCACGGCATTTAATTTCGGTCTCATTCAGTGCTGCAAAAATTATGCCGCCGTCACTTCTTTGGAGACCGGCGAAACATGGGAATATAAAAATTGGACGAGCGGATACGGGGCCGGAGGAATTGCCGGATCATGCGCGACCGATCAGGAGGAAGAGTATCCCGACGTATGCGTCATAATCTATTGCGATAATTATGGAGAAGTAACCGCCATGAGTTATGCGGGAGGCATTGTTGCTCATCTGGAAGATAAAACAAGCGGAAACGCCCCGGCAAGTTCTGTACAGGAGCTGGTGCAAAATGACAGCTTCAAAACACCGTCAGAACTATGGGAAGAAACAGAAGATTCCGAATCTTCTAAATCTGTAAGAGAAGACGATGGAAAACATTATTCTTTGCTGTATTGCCGCAACTACGGGACCGTTACAGCAGTCAACAGAGTAGACCCCGGAACTTATTGGTATACACAGCCGGCGGGAATTTGTGCGGATTTAAGCTGGGGAGACATTAAGAGGTGTGTAAATTTGGGACGGGTGCAGTTTGATCCGGCGGCACCCAAATACAGCGAAGACGGTTATGTCCATACAAACTGTCCGATGGCGATTACTTATAATATGGGTTTTGCACCGACAAAAGACCATCATATCACAGACTGCGTAAATTTAAAGGGAACCATCAGGGAAACCATGCGTCATGAAAATATTATGGAACTTTCCGAAGAAGAAATTTCCGCGTGGGAAAACGGAACATATCAGGGAGAATATATCAGCAATAACTGGAAATTTGATTTGAAAGAAGCAGTAGATATCTGTGGATTACAGCTTCTTAACGTTAAAAAGAATCAAGACACTGCCTTGCAAGAAAAGAAAAACTACTTTTTGTGTAATGAATTTATCATTTCGCTTCCGGAATATATGGAGATAGAAGAGTGCATTTTGGATCACGGAAATAATGTGGGCTGTTATGCCCTGCATATTACGATACAACAAGAAAGTGTTTTTGAAAATATGGACGGAAAAGAGGAATGCTGGATCGTGCGTAAAGATGCAGATGTACAGACCGCAAGGAAAGAAGCGGACGAAGCCAATACGAGAAACGAATGGCGAGGCAGATATTTTTATGAAGAACTCTTTCAAACAATATCTCCCTATTACTATATGAAAATCAGTCCCTTAAATCTGCCGTTTCATAATTGTTATCAGGGACAAAAATACAGAATGGGAACTTTGGGCGAACGGTTATTTGTGGAAAGCGCCATTCCAAAGGGCAGTTTATCCGATTATATGCAGGAGGGCAGCCACATACTGGGAAACGTTATTGCGATGCCGCTTTATGAAAATGCAGAAGGTGAGACGGAGGCAAAGTGGATTCTGGTTTTCAATGAAAAAGACAGCAATATCCATCCGACCCGTGCTTTTATTGATACGGTTGAAGCAGGTTTCTATCCTTTAAAAAGCACAGATAAAATTCATGTTGTAAAGGCGGGAGAGAGCTTGTGGAAGATAGCACATTCATATACTGCAGACCCTTGGAACTGGAAACTGATTGCAGAAAAGAACGGCATTGTAACACCGGATCATATTGAAGTGAGAGACGTTCTCATCATTCCTTCTATCAATCATAACTAAAATATCTTTTCCATCGGATCATTTATTATCTCATTATTGTCCTAAAATAAAATTTTATTGTTATTCGATAAATTTTTATTGACATTCATTTTTCCCTGTGCTATGTTAGTCTTAACAAAACCAAAATCATTCCAGAAAAACCGTAATTTTCATCTCTTACGGCACGGAAGAAAGGATCTGCCATGAAAAACAGATTGACACTTTTTACCAAGTATTTGCTGGATTTTATGTATTTTGCAGGCTTTGTTGTCATCGTAACACTTCCTGCCAGCATCCGTTTCTACGGAACCTATAATTCCTACTTTGAGGATAATTACTATTCCCTTTGCGTCATTTTTTTCCTGTCGGGCGTTTTTGCCCTTTTGATCGTTCAGCAGCTTCGCAAAATGATGCGTACGGTGATCGATGACGACTGCTTCATTCGGGAAAATGTGACGAGCCTTGAAAAAATGAGCATTTACAGTTTCTTTATCGCCGTGATCACAGCCTGCCGCCTGTTTATCTATAGTACCCCTGCAGTGTTCATCGTGATTCTGGTCTTTGTCATCGCAGGGCTTTTCAGCCGCGTACTTGCCGGCGTCTTCGATCGGGCAGTTACCTATAAGCTGGAAAACGACCTGACCATCTAATATATGTAAATCCTTTTAGGATTAACTTTTCAGTATGAACTTTCGAGTCCGGTACAGAAAGGAAAATAAAATTACTATGGCAATTATGATTAACTTAGATGTAATGATGGCGATGCGCAAGAAAAGCCTGACTGAACTGGCAGGCGAGATCGACCTCACCCTTGCGAATCTGTCCATCCTAAAAAATAATAAAGCAAAGGCAATCCGCCTCTCCACCTTAAATGAAATCTGTAAGGCGCTGGACTGTCAACCCGGCGATCTATTGCAGTATGTGGAGGACGAGGAAACAAAAACTGAGGGAAGCGCAGATGAAAATAAATAATTAAAATTTTCAATCGCGAGATTTGTGTCTGCGCGTTGCTTGCCACAAACTCGTTCATGCACAAAAAGCAGCGCAGAAATGGAGAAGATCATGGAACAGATCACTTACCTTGATGCCCTGGAACGGGCACAGAAAATCGAAGAAAAACCCGACACTGTATACACACAGCATATGCGGGCAAAATTTCCGCTCTTTGGTATTGGCAGCCTTCTTTACTCAGCATTTTATGCGTTCTGCCTCTTTAGAAACGCATCGGGGATTACCTACCCTTTTTTCGTCGTCGGAACCCTTTGCTATTTCTTCTTCTGTATGCAAAAGTTAGGGGTTCCCTACAAAAAAGACAGCGTATTTTATCTCGTTAGCGTGCTGCTGCTTGGCATCTCCAACTGTCTGACCAACTCTTTGCCTCTGTTATGGCTGAATAAATGCGGCATCTTCCTGCTTTCGTTTACGCTTATTCTGCATACAGTATACAATGATAAGGCATGGAATCTTCCGACCTATTTTGCCGCTATTTTTCGCACCATCGGCTCCGGATTCTGCTGCCTGTTTCGACCTTTTGGTGACATGGTCTGTTATTTTGATGCCCGAAAACAGGAAAAAACCGCCAAAAAAAGTTACTTTTTGCCTGTTATGATCGGCCTTGTCATAGCGATTCCCATCCTGCTGATCATGACAGCGCTCCTTGCCAGCGCAGACAGAGTTTTTGACCGCCTGCTGGTACACATCACCGACTTTTTCAATATTCCGACATTGATCGAACTGATTGCTCTGATGGTCATCGTATTTTTTTGCTCTTACGCAGTCATTGCCGCCCTCTGTAAGAAAAGCGCAGTTAAGGAAAGCACTGCCGAGAGAATACTTTTTGACCCCGTGATTGCCATTGTTATCACAGGTCTGCTCAGTATTCCCTATCTGCTCTTTTCCGTGATTCAGATTCTTTATCTGTTTCTCGGACAACTCACGCTCCCCGCAGGTTACACTTATGCACAGTATGCCAGAGAAGGCTTCTTCCAGCTGCTTGCCGTCTGTATCATCAATTTGGGAATCGTACTGATCTGCCTTCATCTGTTCCGGGAAAGCAGAATATTAAAGGCAATCCTTCTTATTTTAAGTGGCTGTACCTTTATTATGATTTTTTCCAGCGCCCTGCGAATGATTCTCTATATAGACACCTACGCGCTTACTTTTCTTCGTATGTTCGTACTGTGGTCGCTGGCGGTTATCTTTCTGTTGATGGCAGGCATTACCGCTTTTATCTTTTACAAGCAGTTCCCTCTGTTTCGCTATGGGATCGCAGTGGTGACGGTATGTTATCTCGCCCTGTCCTTCTCTCATCCGGATTACTATATTGCGCGCTATAATCTGGAAAACGGCGCAGACTACGATTATTTGAGCAGGCTTTCGGCGGATGCCGCGCCCGTAATTTTAGACCCTGCTAAAAATCCATATCTGGTCAGTGTAGAAGATATGCTGGAAAAAACGGCGCCGGATGAAAACGGCAGCTACAATGCGGATACCTTTTATGATTCCTACTGGATGAAAAGTTATTATAACAGAATGGAATACCGCACGAAAGACCTGGGAATCCGAAACTTTAACTTCTCTCTGTATCGGGCGGGGAAATATGTGAAGTAATAACCAAAAACCCCGACAGTCCTATTCTCATGCAGGTCTGCCGGGGTTTCTATTTTTCACTATTTCCACTCTAAATCGTAAACTGATGCAGCAGCTCCGTCAACTCAGCGGCACGCTCCTGTAAGGTATTCGCCGCTTCGTCCAATGTCTGAATCGCATCGCGCTGCGCAGTCACCGTCGTATTAACATTTGCCGAACCGGCGGAAATCGCTGAAATACCCTCAATTGCATTTAGTGTCGTGCTGCGTGCATACTCCATATTCTGCATGTTTTCGGAAATCTGTGAAACGGAGCTGAGCAGCGTATGCACTTGATGGTCCATGGTATGAAAGGCTTCCGTCGTCTGTGACATTGCTTTTTCCTGATATTCCACCGTAGATTCCGCTTCCTTGGCGATATCTACGACACCATATGTACTCTTTACAATTTCATCGATAATATTTTTAATCTGCCCGGCAGATTGTGCAGACTGATCTGCCAGTTGACGAATCTGTTCAGCAACAACGGCAAAACCCCGTCCGGACTCTCCGGCCCGCGCTGCCTCGATGGATGCATTTAAGGATAAAAGATTCGTTTCTCTGGCAATACTGTTAATACTCTCTACAATTTGTCCAATGGAACGGGACTGTTCCGCCAGCGCTTCAATGGCATGAATCACATGATCCGTAATTTCCGACGTTTTCTTAGCGCTGTCAGTTAATACAGTCATAGAAGAAATACCTTCATTGATAGAAGATCCCGTTGATTCTGTCAAATCGATGATACCCTTAGTCTCATCAGAAATTTCATTGATCTTACCGGATAAAATATCCATTTGTGCCAGACAGTCAGCCGAATTTTCATCCAACTGTGAAATTCCTGAATCAATTTCCGTAATTGCATTCTGGATATCCCCTGCCGTCATAACAAATGTTTCCGAAGAGGAAGATACCTGTTTGGTGGCAATATTCAGAGAATTGCTTGCTTCCGTAACGTTAGTGATCAATGCTTTCATACTATCCGTCATGGAATTGATACCATCAGCTAACAATGTAAATTCATCCTTACTTTTTGAAACAAGATGAATCGTAAGATCGCCTGCTGCCACCTTTTTCAATTGGTTCAATATAAGGTAAATATTTCCATTGATACCGGCTGAAAGCAGATAACCCAGAAGCATAGCGATAATTGCTCCCACCGCAACAAGAACGAAAGCTACCGTCTTAATACCCGATGTCTGCGCCAAAATCGTCGATTCCGGAATCAAAAACGCTCCGATCAATTTGGTACGAAGCTTACGGTAAAATGGGATAGAATGAGACACCTGTTTGTTCTTATCCTACATGATATTACCTCCCTGCGGCCTTTATCCTTATATTGTACAGTATACCAAATTTTTTAGGATTTTTAAATCATAATATGGTAATATCATACAAAAATTTATTTTACAGATAGATTATTGATATTTTCCTTCTGCTCCTGTTTCCTCATCTCATGAATTACGCTCACTCCAAGGGGAATCGACACGGTAAGCGCGCAAAAATCAGATACCGCCTGACATGCTTCCACACCTGTCAATCCAAAGATCCGCGGCAAAACAGCAATCAGCGGTAAAAAGAAGATACCCTGTCTGGCGGAGGCCACAATGGAAGCTTTCAAACCTTTACCGATAGACTGCAGCATCATATTGCACATGATAATCCAGGAACTTAAGGGAAGTGAGAGCACAGAATAGCGTAAAGCCGCGGCAGCTACCTGAGCGACATCGGGATCATCTTTTCTGAAAACGGTTACCAGCTGAGGTGCAAAGACAAACATCACAACTGCCAGTCCCAGAAGACATACAAAAGCCACTTTTACGCAAAAACGAAAAGCCTGCAGTACCCGTTCGTACCGTTTCGCCCCATAATTGAAGCCGCACACGGGCTGAAATCCCTGCCCAAACCCAATCAGCGCGGAATTGGCAAACATCATGATGCGGGACACAATGGACATGCCCGCAATCGCCGCGTCGCCGTACACGCCCGCCGCATGATTTAAGCAAATCGTAGCAACGCTGGCAAGCCCCTGCCGAAACAAAGAGGGGATGCCTCCGCGAATCATTTCCTTATAAAAATGCAGACTGGGCTTAAAGTTCTGAAAACGAAGCTGAATATTTCCGCCCCGCCTGATCATCACCAACAGAAAGAAAAAACTGATATATTGACTGATTGTGGTAGCAAGCGCCGCACCCGCAACGCCCATCCCACACCAAAAAATCAGAATCGGATCAAGCGCAATGTTAATCACTGCACCTGATACGATACCGATCATGGCATAAAAAGCGCTTCCCTGAAACCGCATTTGATTATTGACTACAAGAGAAGCTGTCATTGCGGGCGCTCCAATGAGAATGATACGCAGATAAGCGACAGTAAAAGGCTGGATCGTTTCCGTGGATCCAAGCAGATAGGAAAGCGGCTCAATAAAGAGCATACAGCCTGCCATAATCGTTACGCCTGCTAAAAAAGCGGTAAAAAATCCGACCGCAGACATTTTTTCCGCTTCTTCGATATCACCCGCCCCCAATTTTCTGGAAATATAGTTACCCGAACCATGCCCAAACAAAAAACCTATCGCCTGAATGATCGCCATCAGGGAAAACACAACACCCACTGCCGCCGTGGACTGGGTATCCAGTTTTCCCACAAAAAACGTATCCGCCATATTATAGAAGGAAGTGACCATCATACTCAATATGGTAGGCGCCGCCAGACGGCAGACCAATTTTTCCACCGGCTCCTCCAACATATAATTTCTCTTTTGTTCCGCACTCTCAAATTTCATGCTTCTCTCTCGTCTTTCCGTTGATTTATCTGAAATGCTGTTTTTAGCTGCCATACTGCAATATCTCCTATTTTAATCCCTTTTTTGTGGATATGCAAATCCTTGAAAAGCCGATACCCGCTCTTATTTTCATTATATTTTAAGGATAAATAAAATATCTAATGTTACGGGTCCGTTTTTCATCCGATCATATCCAAACATCCTTTAATATTGTAAAAAACAGAATA
>DETS01000008.1:0-354 GCA_002361735.1 Lachnospiraceae bacterium UBA3282
GTAGGTATGGGAGTATTTATAAGCGAAGATTTTATGTTGAAAAATGAGACGGCGAAGAGGTTGTATCACGACCATGCGGAGAAACTGCCTTTGATAGACTATCATTGCCATATTTCTCCGAAGGAGATCTATGAGAACAGAAGGTACCGAAATATCGCGGAGGTGTGGCTTGGCGGAAAGAATGCGGACGGCACATACTTTGGCGATCACTATAAGTGGAGAGTCATGCGTTCCAACGGCGTGCCGGAGGAATACATCACCGGGGATAAGGACCCATACGAGAAATTTTTGAAGTTTGCGGAAAGCCTGGAGATGGCGATCGGCAATCCGATGTACCACTGGTGCAATCTGGAG
>DETS01000008.1:648-11999 GCA_002361735.1 Lachnospiraceae bacterium UBA3282
ATGTACCACTGGTGCAATCTGGAGCTGAAAAAATATTTCGGCATCGACGAGCCGCTTACACCGGAGAACGCGGAAGCGGTTTGGAAGAAGACCACCGAACTTTTGCAGACCTCCGACAAGCTTACGGTGAGAGGGATCATTGAACAGTCCAACGTAAAATACATCGGCACCACGGACGATCCCGTAGACACGCTGGAATGGCATGAAAAGATCGCGGCGGATGAGAGCATTTCCTTTATGGTCTGCCCGTCCTACAGACCGGATAAGGCAATCAATATCCAAAAGGACGGTTTCGCGGATTATATCAAGGCGTTGGCTGCCTCTGTCGGTAAAGAAAAACTGGAGACGGTAAAAGAGGTGCAGGATGCTCTGAATGAGAGGATTGATTTCTTTAAGAAACACGGCTGCAGGGCCTCCGACCACGGCATCGATTATGTGCCCTTCGCACCGGCGAAAGAGGCGGAACTGGATCAGATCCTGCAAAAGGGATTGCGGGGCGAGACGCTTACCAAGACGGAAATCGACAAATATCAGACAGCCATCCTGCTCTCTCTGGCAAAGAAATATAAAAAAGAAAATATTGTCATGGAAATCCACTATTCCTGCACGAGGAATGTCAATGAAAAAATGTTTGGCATCGAAGGACCGGACACCGGCTTTGACATGATAGCCAAGAGCAACTGTGCCAACGAGATGGCAGCGCTCTTTTCGGAACTGGACAAAACAAATGAGCTTCCGAAGACGATCATCTATTCTCTGGACGCGAGCGACTTTAACCAGATCGCAACCTGTATCGGCGCTTTCCAGTCGGATGAAATCCCCGGAAAGATGCAGATGGGCGCGGCGTGGTGGTTCCTCGATACCAGAGACGGTATGGAAGAACAGATGAAATCTCTGGCGAACTTAAGTTTGCTGGGCAATTTTGTGGGAATGCTGACCGATTCCAGATCGTTCCTGTCTTACACCAGACATGACTATTTCAGGCGGATCCTGTGCAATCTGATCGGAAAATGGGTGGAAGAAGGCGAGTATCCGGCAAACCCGGCGTCACTAAAGAAACTGGTGGAAGGTATCAGCTATTACAATGCGGAACGGTATTTTGGCATCAAATAAAGAAGGAGGGTGCGGGTTATGGAACTGCTTAGTTACAAGACATTGGAGGAACAAAAGTACGACGGATATCTTTTGAAGGAGGCACCGGAGAAAGTCCTTCAATTTGGAGAAGGGAATTTTTTGAGAGCGTTTGTGGACTATTTTTTCGATAAGATGAATGAGGAGGCGGGCTTTCACGGTAAGATCTGCGTGACACAGCCGATCGGCCAGGGACTGGGCGATATGATGAATGCGCAGGACTGCCTGTATACCCTGTTTCTGCGCGGTTCCGAGAACGGGCAGAAGGTAAATAACAAAAGGGTGATTTCCGCGCTTTCCAGATGCTTAAATCCCTACAAAGACTATCAGGAACTTTTGGACTGCGCAAAAAATCCCGATCTGCGGTTTATCGTATCCAACACGACGGAGGCAGGCATTGCCTATGATCCTTCCTGCAAAAAGGATGATGTTCCTCCGGCGAGCTGATCGACAATAACGGCGCTGCCGATCATTGTGGTGGATGACGTGACGCCTTACAAGCAGAGAAAGGTGCGTATCTTAAACGGCGCGCACACATCCTTTATCATGGCAGCTTACCTGGCAGGACAGGATATCGTAAGGGATTGTATGAAGGATGAAGTCATCCACAGCTTTATGAATAAGACAATTTACGACGAGGTGATTCCCACGGTGGGCTGTGTCAATTCCGTAGCCGGAGAGCTGGTTAAGCGGAATCAGCATCTGGTGACGGGCAGCATTGAGGGACTGTATTCCTTTCCGCACCCCTTTGGCTGCAGCCAGCTTGGAGAAGATCATGAGCAGACCAAAAAACTGCTCGCGGCGCTGGTCAGACATCCGAATGCCGGGGGCGTGCTGGTGCTCGGGCTTGGCTGTGAGAATCTGACGATGTCTCAGTTTCAGGAAGAACTTGGCTCATGGGATCCCGCCAGAGTTAAATTCCTGGTCTGTCAGAATGTGGAGGATGAGTTGGCGGAAGGCGGAAGGCTACTTGCTGAGCTGGCGGAGTATGCGGGAGCTTTTCAGAGAGAAGAAATTTCCGCAAGTAAGCTGGTAATCGGTATGAAGTGCGGCGGCTCGGACGGGCTTTCCGGTATCACGGCAAATCCGACGGTCGGAAGGTTTTCCGATTATATGGTATCCATCGGCGGGTCTACCGTGCTGACCGAAGTGCCGGAGATGTTCGGCGCGGAGAGTATTTTGTTTAATCGCTGCCAGAGCAGAGTGGTGTTTGATAAGGCAGTCTCCATGGTAAATGATTTTAAGACTTATTTTGTGGAACACGGACAGGTGGTTTATGAGAATCCGAGCCCCGGCAACAATCTGGTCAGTGCGATGAACTTAACGGCAGCAGGCGCACATATGATTCTTTTTACGACCGGGCGGGGCACGCCTTTCGGGGCGCCGGCACCGACGGTGAAGATTTCCACGAATACGGCGCTCGCGGAAAAGAAGTGCGGATGGATTGATTTCAATGCCGGGACGGTGGCGGAGGGAGAGTCCTTAAACGACGCCGCTTCTTTAGAAAGAGGTGGTATCTCTGTGCGCGATGGAGCAGCCCACGATATTGTGGGCGGGCACGCCTTCCTCCTTGTCAAGCACCTTGAGCAGGCGTTCTACCGTGTCACTGCAAACTTTGGAAATGCAGTTATCTACGGAAGTCAGCTCCGGGTTGGAGCAAATGCAGAGGGAGGAGTTGTTGTAGCCGACGATTTCCATGTCTTTGGGAATGCGCAGACCTTTTTCTCCGGCATATTTGACAGCGCCGACAGCGAGACCGTCGTCTGTGGCAAACACGCTGTCAAACGAATGATCCGGCTGGGAGAGGAGTAAATCTCTCGCCTGATAGATATCGTTTTTTACAAAAAGCGCTAATGTTTCGTCAATGGGAAGATTCGAGTAGGCAAGCGCAGTCTCATAGCCCATTCGTTTTTGATTAGCGCTGTAGGAATGGGAATCCGTGAGAAATACGATTCTGCGTCTGCCGTGTTTGATCAGTTTCATCGTTACGTCGTAGGCGGCCTGATAATCGTTGGAGGCTGTGCAGTAAACGTTTTCGCCGTTGACCAGACCGTTGATGAGAAAAACGGGTGTCTTGGATGCCGCTTTTCGGATGTAATCGGTTTCTTCTTCGTTCGTGCCCGTTCCGGCGTAGGTGGAGCCGACCAGAATCAGCGCGTCGATATGTTTGGAGAGCATCATGGACACATGCGCCTCTTTTTCCTCGCGGGAATAGCCGCTGCACCCTAAGATACAGCCGTAACCTTTTTCGTGCAGATCTTCTTCCAGAAAAGCAACGACGGAGGACATGTAGGCATCGGAGATACGGGGAACCAGCACGCCGATGGTATGCATGGTATTGAGACCGAGACCCTGTGCAAAGATATTGGGTGTATATTCGGAACGCTCAATGATTTCCATAACTTTCTTTTTGGTTTTTTCGCTGACCTTCGGACTGCCGTTCATGACTCTGGATACCGTTGCGATGGATACGCCTGCTTCCTCGGCAATGTCGTAAATATTCATATTGCAAAACCTGCCCTTCTTTCTTATCATAAGTTTTGTGAACAAAAATAGCAAGTAAAAATAGCGAGTAAAAATGTAAGGGGTTACATTATCGAGAAAGTTTTTTGGGAGAAAACAATGAGTTATGTGATTTCAGAGAGCGACATCCTCATAGAGGGAAAACATTTTGAGGGCAGCTTAAGCGCCCATATGCAGCATGAGGACGGGCGTCCCTATCATACCTTCCGCACGGCGACGGTTCTGGTGACCGGAAATCGTGTGAAGTTCAAAAACTGCCGCTTTGCCAATACAGCCGGAAGCGGAAGGAAAGTCGGACAGGCGATCGCTCTTTATCTGGACGGAGATGATATCGTCTTGGAGGACTGTGTGCTGGAAGGGCATCAGGACACCCTGTTTTTGGCGCTGCTGCCGCCGCATGAATATGAAAAGGACGGCTTTTTGGGACCCGGGCAGTTTACGCCCAGGACGAGGCGGACGGTTTCTCTGAAAAACTGTAAGATCAGCGGCGGCGTTGACTTTATTTTCGGCGGGGCGACCGCGTATTTTGACGACTGCGAGTTTGTCAGCGTGGAGGAAGGCTATGTGTTTGCGCCTTCCACGCCGGAAGATGTGCAGACGGGATTCGTGGCGAGAAACTGCAGATTTACGGCGGCTGCCGACGTAAAAAAGGAGAGCTGTTATATCGCGAGACCGTGGCGGGAATTTGCGAAGGTGAGATTGGAGCACTGTTATCTGGGCGGACATATCCATAAAAACGGGTTTCACGATTGGGGCAAAACAGAAGCGCACGGAAGCGTTGTCTTTGAGGAGACGGATTCCTACGGTCCGGGGGCGCAGGGCGCGGTCAGACCGGATTATGTGCGGTTAACCAGGTAATTGCGAAACTCTTTCTTTGTTGTTGAAATTGTACATATAGCATAACCAACACAGACGCGCTTTCGCTCCGTCAAACGTAACGGTACTAAGCTCAAAGAAACTCCGCTAAGTACCGACGTTTTCCAAGGGTCTGCTTATGGTTATACTATATGCACAATTGATGTAACTCTGAGGAGAGTTTCGCAATTACCTCAAAAACAGTAACGCTGGAAGGAGAAAGAGGGGTAAAAGCATGGAGATGCAATTGATTATGAAAACGGCGCGCAGTGTAACGGTCGCACTGAACGATGGAGGAACCTATGAGACCAAGGAGCCGTATCGACTGTTCCTAAACGATGAGGAGCGGAAGGAAACGGATGTGGTAGTTAGCGGTCTGTACGATCTGGAGCCGGATACGGCGTACACGCTCGTTGTCAAAAATAAAGGAGATGATATTGTAGGGCGCCTTTCTTTCCGGACGGAGGAAGAATCCGTCACGATCAATGTAAAAGATCTGGGAGCAGCCGGGGACGGCAAGACGGATGATACAGGATTCATTCAAGCGGCGGTGATGGCGTGTCCGCCGGCAGGACGGGTGCTGATTCCGGCAGGCAGTTACAGGATCACAAGCATTTTCTTAAAAAGCGGGATACGGCTGGAGCTTGCCAAAGGAGCGGAGCTCCTTGCTGAGACGGACAGGAATCATTTCGCGAAGTTCCCGGGAATGATCGTCGGCACAAACGGAACGGAGGAATACCATTTGGGGACGTGGGAAGGGGAACTGGTGGCACGATCCCAAGGTAATGGTGGGTGCCTATCGGCCGAGAATGTTGTTTTTGAATCACTGTGAGAACATACAGGTACAGGGATTGACCTTCCATGACAGTCCGGCGTGGGTGGTTCACCCGTTTTTCAGCAAAGATTTGGTGTTTGCCGATTTGAAGATTCGGAATCCGAAGCAGTCGCCCAACACGGACGGCATCGATCCGGAATCCTGCCGCAACGTGAAAATCGTGGGGGTTCATTTCTCCTTTTCATCTTGGCGGCATCTACTATTACGAGATGGGGGTTGCGCCCAGAAAACCGTCCATCATTTATGACAGACAAAATTCTTCTTTTTCCGGAATCGATTCAGCGCAGCTGCCGGATGACATTTACGAAAAGACGGCTTGTTTCCATACCAGCGGAATCACTCTGGCACTCTCTGAAAACGTCAGGGAAACGGCGGTGGAAATGATCGGGCGTTTTCGGGCGGCAGGGGCAAGGATTTCTTTTGACGTAAACTACAGGGCAAACCTTTGGAGTGAGGAAAAAGCGCGGGAAACCATAGAAAGGATTTTGCCCTTGATTGATATTTTATTTATTTCCGAGGAGACCTGCCGCAGGATGATGGGCATGAGCGGCACGCTGAAGGAAATGATGAAGAAGCTTTCGGAGGTTTGTTCGATTGAGAGAGTATGCTCGACCATGCGAACGGTAAAAAGTCCCAAGAAGCATGATTTTACTTCTCTGATTTACGATGCTGCGGCGGACAGATACTGCGAGGAAAACCCTTATACGGATATTGATGTGATCGACCGGATCGGCTCCGGAGATGCTTATGTGGCAGGCGTGCTTTACGGGCTGCTTCACTTTGACGATCCGATGCGGGCATTACAGTACGGAAATGCCGCCTCCAGTGTGAAGAATACGATCCCCGGCGATCTGCCGTCCAGTGATCTGGCGGAAATTGAGGGAATCATCAGAAATCATAACGCGACCGGATATGTCAGCGAGTTGAATCGGTAGCCTATGAAAAAAGTGAAAAAAATTTCAAAACAGTATAGGCAATTTCTGTTTTTTGCGTTATAATGTAAGGGCTTACATATGTGCTGCCAGGGAAAAAGGAAAAGGAGATAAAACGGGTATGGACTTAAAACTTAGAAAGAAGGAAGAATGTAAATTTGACGCAGTCAGTCTGGGAGAGATCATGCTTAGACTGGATCCGGGAGAAGGGAGAATCAAGACGGCCAGAAGTTTCAAAGCGTGGGAAGGAGGCGGAGAGTACAACGTCGTCCGCGGACTTCGCAGATGCTTCGGACTCAGAACCGCTGCCATTACCGCATTTGCGGACAATGAGGTAGGTAAGCTGATGGAGGATTTCATTTTGCAGGGCGGGGTGGACACTTCCCTGATCAAATGGATGCCAACGGACGGAATCGGAAGAATCTGCAGAAACGGAATCAACTTCACGGAGAGAGGATTTGGCATCCGCGGGGCGCTGGGTTGCTCCGATCGTGCGAATACGGCGATCTCCAAAGCGACTCCCGAGGATTTTGATTTTGATTATATTTTTGGAGAACTGGGCGTTCGCTGGCTGCACACAGGCGGTATTTATGCGGCGTTATCCGAGCAGGCGGGTGAGACGGTCACGGCAGCCATTAAGACAGCCAAGAAGTACGGCACGGTCGTTTCTTATGACTTAAATTATCGTCCTTCCATGTGGAGCGCGATCGGCGGACAGGAAAAAGCGCAGGAAGTGAATAAGGAAATCGCCAAATATGTGGATGTCATGATCGGCAACGAGGAAGACTTTACCGCGTGCCTCGGTTTTGAAATCGAGGGAAACGATGAGAACCTGAAAGAGCTCAATCTGGATGGCTATAAGAAGATGATCAATGAGGCGGCACAGACTTATCCGAACTTTAAGGCGGTGGCGACCACGCTCAGAACCGTTCGCACCGCGACGGTGAATGACTGGTCGGCGATCTGCTGGGCGGACGGCAATGTCTACAAGGCATCCGACTATAAGGAATTGGAGATCATGGACAGAGTCGGCGGCGGGGATTCCTTCGCATCCGGGCTGATTTACGGTCTGATGGAGACCGGGGATGCACAAAAGGCTGTAGACTACGGCGCGGCGCACGGAGCGCTTGCCATGACCACACCGGGCGATACCACGATGGCGTCCTTGAAGGAAGTCGAGAGTATCATGTCGGGCGCGGGCGCACGCGTTAAGAGATAAGAAACAGAGAATCCAAAACAAATTACCATAAAAAATAAAGGGGGCAGACAAATGGAACTTCGTACAGCGGCATCTCCGAGAGATGTCAAACATTACACAACCGAGAGACTCAGAGAAGAATTTTTGATCGAAAAGGTTTCCTTTGAGGATGAGATTCGTCTGGTATACAGTCATATCGATCGTATCATCACAGGGGCGGTGACGGTTTTATCACGGTGGACGGAAAGAAATACACCGTTCTCATCAAGAGAGACGGCGTTGCGGGAGAAGGCGAAGTGGTGATCAAACCGGAAAACAAGGCGGAGCTTGGCACGCTGGAGGATGCGAACCACAGGACCATCAACAAGTACATCCTTCCCGGGCAGGTTGAGAGCTGTCAGCTGGTGATGGGACTCACGCATTTGGAGCCCGGCAGCGTATGGAATACGATGCCCAGCCACACGCATGACAGACGTATGGAGGTGTATCTCTACATCGATATCCCGGAGGATGCTTTCGTGATGCACTTTATGGGAGAGCCGCAGGAGACAAGGCATATCATTATGAGAAACGAACAGGCGGTAATCTCTCCGAGCTGGTCCATCCATTCCGGTTGCGGCAGCCGCAACTATTCCTTTATCTGGGGGATGGTGGGAGAGAATCAGGCGTTTGACGATATGGACGGTATTGATAACAGGGATTTATTGTAGTAGGAAGGAGCGGAAGACATGGATGTAAAGAATCTGTTTTCTTTGGAAGGTAAGACTGCGCTGGTAACAGGGGCGGCTTACGGAATCGGTTTTGCCATTGCGGAAGCCTTAGCGGGAGCCGGAGCGAAAATTGCCTTTAACTGCCGCGATAAAGAGCATATGGAAAAGGCGCTTCATGATTATCGGGAAAAAGGGATCGAGGCAAAGGGGTATTACTGCGATGTCACGGACGAGCAGCAGGTAGCGGATATGGTCGTTCAGATTAAGCAGGACCTTTCATCTGCTCTAAGGCGGTGCTCCCGGAGATGATGAAAAAGGGAAGCGGTAAGATCATCAATATCTGCTCCATGATGAGCGAATTTGGCAGAGAGACCGTTTTATCCGTTCCAAGACGCCGGCACAGAGATGGGGAAAAACCGAAGATCTGCAGGGGCTTGCCATCTTCCTGGCTTCCGGCGCTTCCGTCTTTATCAACGGTCAGGTGATCTATGCTGACGGCGGTATCTCCGCGTATATCGGACAGGATCCCGGCAATCTGGACGCAAGTAAGTTTGAAGACGTAGATTAACAGAAAGGCATGGTCAGAGCAAAATGAACAGTGAAAAAACACAGAAGGTTTTAAAACAGTTTGAAGAAGTCGGCATTATCCCGGTGGTCGTATTAAATGATGCGAAGGATGCGGAACCCCTCGGCAAAGCCCTGATGGAGGGCGGACTGCCGGCGGCGGAAGTGACATTTCGGACAGACGCGGCGGAGGAATCGATCCGCCGCATGAGCGAAAGTTTTCCGGATATGTTGGTGGGAGCGGGAACGGTACTGACGACGGAGCAGGTGGACAGAGCCGTAAACGCGGGCGCAAAATTTGTGGTAGCTCCCGGATTTGACGCGGAGATCGTGCAGTACTGCCTGGACAGGGATATCCCCGTCTGCCCCGGCACACAGAGTCCGAGCGAGGTGATGGCAGCCGTTAAAATGGGGCTGGATTATGTGAAATTTTTCCCGGCGGAAAATTCCGGCGGACTGAAAATGATCAATGCCATCGGTGCGGCGATGCCGGCTGTCAAATTTATGCCGACGGGTGGTATCAATGCAGAAAACGTGGTGGAGTATTTGAAATCCGGCAGGATTTTCTGCTGCGGCGGAAGCTGGATGGTAAAGGCCGATCTCATCAAAGAGGGCAGGTTTGACGAGATCAAAGATCTGGTTGCTGCTGCGGCAAAGATTGTAAAGGAAAACAGATAAAAGAACAGTCGGATCATGGAGGACATTCACGGGTTGAATGTCCTTTTTTTATTGCAAAACATACGGTTACCCTTTAAAATGAGGGAAAGAGGCAAGTTACGAATGAATACAGGGCATATGACCGTGCCGTGTAGGAGAGTGTGACAAATGAAAAGACGTGGATACAGGAGTGCGGCGGCGTTTGCGGTACTGATCGGGTGGCTGCTTTGTTTGACAGCAGCACAGGCGGCTCCGGAGAAGACAGATGAAGCTTCCGTGCTGACGGAGTACGAGGACTACTATGACCGTTTCCTGTCCATAGAGAACCGGGACGAGATAGCAGCGGGTGGCGGTTTTCTTGTGGTGGAGGATCAGATCTTTCCATTGGATCCGGACGATGAGGACAGTATTTTGATGGTGCCTGCTTTTGACGGGCGGTATCATCGGTTGGCGCTGTTTTTTGTGGACAGTGAGGGGCATATTCTTTATCGGACGGAGCAGTTGGAGACCAACTACTGCGTCAAAGGACGGATGAAACAGCCGATACAGGACATTGCGGCGGTTTCCTTTCAGGATTTGAATCGGGACGGCAGGACGGATATCATTCTCATTACTTCCTGTCTTAACGAGAGCGGCGCCTATGCCGGTGAGACGTATAAGGTCGGAGATGTGCTTTTTCGGAATCGGACGGGCAGCGGATTTTACAGAGATTATCGAATCTCGGAAAAGATCAACCGTTTCGGGATGAATAAGAGTGCGGATTCCATTGCGGCTTTTGTCCGGGACGGGGATTCTACGGAATTTTTGTATACGGCGACAACGTTGCGGGAATTGCAAAGGAACCGTTTTCAGATTATTTCGGAACAATGTTATCTGCGGACGTTCGGCAAGCTGGGAAAGCTGCAGGTGACGCCGGGAACCTATCGGATCGCGGACTACGATATTTTTATGATCTATCTGGTGAATGAGCAGGGGGATATTGTGTCCGTGCTGCAGCCGATGGGGGAATATGACAACCTTTATGCGCTCAAGGGAGTGACTTGCCGCGATATCGACGGGGACGGACTTAAAGACATCGTAGTCCTTGCCAGATACAGTTATGAAGGGGAAGGCGGGGAACTTCTCATTGAGAGCGATTATCGGATTTATTATCAGCGGACCGGCGGATTTGTGTCGGATACGGAGATACGGGATACTTACCGATGCAGCGACGAAGATACGATGGAAATGTTGGTAGAGAAAGCACGGGCTTATTGGGGGTGGCAGACTACAGATGATTAAGATACTGATTGTAGATGATGAAAAGCCGATCTGTGACTTGATAGACTTAAATCTTTCCTCCGCAGGCTATCACTGTACAGCGGTTCAGGATGGGCTGCAGGCGATCGATCTGATCGAGAAGGAGACATTTGAACTGGTGCTTTTGGATATCATGCTGCCGGGGGCGGACGGATATGATGTGATGGACTACATAAGACCTTTGGGGATTCCGGTGATCTTTATCACCGCAAAGCACGAGGTGAAGCATCGGGTAAAAGGCCTGAAATTGGGCGCTGACGATTATATCGTAAAGCCCTTTGACGTGGTGGAGCTGGTGGCGAGGGTGGAAGCGGTACTGCGGCGTTATAATAAGGCGGAGCAGCATCTTACGGTGGGAGATGTAACGGTGGATGTGGACGCGCGCAGGGTGACGAAGGCGGGCCGTCCCGTGGAGTTGACGAACAAGGAATTTGGGCTGTTACTCCTTTTTATGAAAAATAAGAACGTTGCCCTGTTTCGGGAGACCTTATATGAAAAGGTGTGGGAAGGGGAATACTTTGCGGACAGCAGGACGCTTGATTTGCATGTGCAGCGTCTGCGGAAAAAATTGGGATGGGAGCATAATCTGGTAGCGGTGTATAAGGTGGGCTATCGTTTAGAGGTGCAGGAATGAAATTTTCAATCAA
>DETS01000025.1 GCA_002361735.1 Lachnospiraceae bacterium UBA3282
ACTGCCTGAGACGGGGTCTCCCCCAAAGATGCCGGAGACGGTCGCAAGGGAGAAGGGCATCCCAAAGGTTCCCTGTCCGCATAACGTCCCGGCTGTTTACGAGTATGAGATAGGTATATCACAGTAAAACGGGAAATGCAATCGGTTTCTGCTGCTTGACCCGTAGAAAAACAGCATACGAAATAACGATAATTAGAGCAACGATATCAAGATATAGATGGCAAATAAAAAGATAGTATCTAAAAATACAATATCTTGCGTTGTGCAAAATTTATAGCGCAAAAACGTCCATCTTTACTTTCAATATTCTCACAACCCATCACCCCCTCCAACTATTCCATAACACCCGTTTTTCACCTCATTCGTAACACATTAGTAACACGAAATTTTCTCCCAAACCCCCTCCCATCCCCCACCCCGTGCGCCTCCGCAGATTTTATAAAACTTTAATAAAGTACACATTAGTAACAAATAGCCTGTAAAACATCCTGGTTTTATCAATATTTCGCTCATGAATCCAAAGCCAAAAGCCCGAACACCGCATAAGCACTGCAAAACCCAAACGCCCCAAGATTTAAGGCAGGGAAAATTTCGGGTTGTGGAGGAGCCAGTTTCCGAGACTCCTGACGAGCAGACAGAACCTGCAGAGGGCGATAACAAAACCCCTGTTATCGAAGACGAAAACGAGCCCGCAGATCCCCCTGCGGAGACACCCTCTGAGGAGCCGGTTGAGACTCCCGAGGAGCCCGCGGTTCCCGAAGAACCCGTAGTGACTCCCGAGGAGCCGGTGGTTTCTGAGGAGCCCGTGGAGGAAATCGGTTCCACCATCATGAGCGTGGAGACGATACAGAGTGTTGCAATTACAGACTGCACAGCAGAAGCTCCAACGGCGACTAACGGCGAATATGCGGCATCGCTCGAAGGTGTTGACGGCGATAGTAAGCTTCAGGCAGACACAGCCCTTGCCCTCACCGTTACGGCAAATACGGGATATAAGGTAAAATCCGTAAGCTGGGCAATAGACGGCACTGATCAGGGCGCTCTGACAGAAGCTGAGAGAAAATACACGATCGCAGCAGCAACGCTTGCTGAGAAGATTGCTGCACTTACAGATGGCGCAACGGGCAAAATTACCTTCACCGTTACCACAGTGCAGACGTTCGACGTTACCGTGACAGTTGACAAAGCTGCCAATATCACGTCTCTGGCATCTGTCATTGGCGGCACGGAGACGGCAATCAATCCTATCAGCGCAAGCAATAAAGTGACAGTAGAGAAGGACACGGCGCTTTCTTTGAAAGTTGTGCCCGCAAATGATTATGAAGTGACCGTAACGGTTGACGACACCAAAAAGACGGGCACCGATAGTGTCTATGAAATCGGCACGATTACGGCGGCAACCACCGTCAATATTACCACGAAGAAGATCGTTAACTCTTATGCGGTCACCGAGACTATCAAGGCTAATGACACAGAGCAGACTGGCGATGCAGCAAAAGCGCTGGCAACGATCGAGTATACGGCAAATTGCGTTAGTGTAGATGCTGAGACGCAGGCGAAGACCATCGCAAAAGGCACTGATCTCACCTTTAAGGTAAATGAGGTTCCCGGCGCGGATGGCGCGGCAGGCAGCTTTGACGGCAAAGTGGTCGAGGTATTCTATAAGGTCAGCAACGACGTGGAAAAACCGCTCACCAAGGAAGCGAACGGCGTATATAAGGTAGACAAAACAGCGATTACGGACGCTATTGCCATCATCGTGAACGTGCGTGATCTTGCTGAGGTAGCAGTTTCATTTAGCGGTGTAGATACCGCAAAGGCAAAGCTTTCGTATAAGGTTGCCGATGCGGCAGATTTTGCGGTACTTACAGACAATACCATCAATACCGTAAAGATTCAGGAAAGCAAGACCTTTAGCTTTAAGGTAGAGCCTCAGGGTGTTTACCAGATTGATGAGGTTACCGTTAAGCATGGAAGCAATGCGGCAGTGCCGTTAACGCCGACAGACGACGTGTATTACTCCTTTGTTGCAACTAAGGATGTTCCTGTTATCACTGTTAAAACAAGCTATAATGCAGAAATGGTCAACAGTCTGGCATTCGCAGTATCTGGTGATAAGGGTTCCTATACGGTTGAGAAGGCAAATATTAAAAATGACGAGGGCATAGCGATTGACAACCTGAGCGATCCGAAAGAGGGCGCTTCTTATCAGATTGGCGAGACCGTGCTGACGCCGTCGACCAAGCTGAACGTGACGCTGACACCTGATATATCCTATAATATTACGAAGGTTGTGCTTGGTGAGGAGACTCTTTATGACGCCTCCGATGATGAATATGCTGAAGCAGTTCCGGAAGGTCCTTATGTGATTGACTATGGCACGACGGCAGTTTCAGCCAAAACACTGACCGTTACGACAGCTCCTCAAACCTTTACGAAGGATGTTAAGGTTACTTTTGCAAAAGAGACTTCCGCGAAGACTCTTGTGGATTATACGGTAGAGACGGGAGATGCCGTCAAAGACAATAAGGACGGCTCCTACACCATTACGAAGGGTGTAGCTTATCTAAAATTTAACGTCACCACGGTTGGCAAGTATGTCCCCGTTGTGACGGTGAATGGTAACGAAACTCTTGCTGTTCCTGAAAAAGCGGAAGACGGCACATACAGCTACACTTATCTTGTCGCGAAGCTGGACAAAGATGCAGCGAATGAGATTAAAATCGGTGCGCAGATTGATGAAAAGACAGTTACGCTTGTCTATGCGGAGACGCAGGTAGATGTGTCTGCGACGATTGGCAATGCGGCACAGACACCGGTAAACAAAGTATACACTGTCAAGGATGGTGACACCCTTTCCTTTAAGGTGGCTGCGAAAGAACATTTCGTGATCGAAAAAGTTACCACAAAAGGCGCGGCAGCTGATGCTGAAGCAGAGGAGGTAACGCTTGCAAACGGCAGATTCAATCTGACGGTTGAGGAAGATACCACAGTTACGATCACCTCCAAGGGCGTTCTTTCCCAGAAGGAACTGATTGATAAGGTTGCAGAAACCGTGCCCGCAAAAGATAAGACCGGCGCATATGTTGTCAGCAATACCGGCACTTATGTGGGTGGTGCGGTGGAAGGCAGTGCTGACGTTATCATCGACAGCGTAAAGCTCTTTGACAGCAAGAATAAAGAGGTTGCCATGACCACCGGGGAAGGCGCAGACGCGGTAACGAATTGGAGCGCAAGCGCTGATAAGACAGAGATCACTCTGTTCCCGACCACGGCAATTGCAGGACAGAAACTTACCTTAAAGATGATTAAGCAGGTAGCCAAGGTAGACGCGGAAGGCAATCCTGTAGTCGAAGAAGGCGTTCCTGTTAAGGAAGATGTAGAGGTTGCAGTTTACAAGCTGGCGGTCGCAGCAAAACTGGATGCGGCAAAAGTCAAAGTATCTCCCATTAAGCAGGCGACTGACACCTATGCTGAGTATCCCGTTAGCGTAAATACGGGAGCTGAGGTCAGCAAGGTGAGGATGGATCTGACGGGGACGGATGGAGACATCGTAAAGAAAGACGCAACGACGCTTGATGGCGGCAAATTAAAGGTAACGACCGGCTTTAAGGCGGGCGAAACCAAGATTCAGCTTTATATTTTGAAGAATGAGAATGTACCTGACACGGCGGATAACAGGACAGTCATTGAAGTATCCGTAACGACCACAGCGTTGATCGATAAGGATGCGACAAAGGCTCCGAAGGTGACCCTTGCCTCCGCGACGGACGTTTCCATGGTCCTGGCTCTGGATGCAAGTTCATTAAAGCTGAAAAATGCAGTGACGGGCGCTGTTTATTATGAAATTCATGCGAAAGCAAATGGCGAAGTTCCCAAGAATGGAGCCACGAAACTTCTGAAAGAAGAAGTGATCAAGTATGTACCGAAGACGGCTGATAAGCAGAACGCAGAACTCTGGTTCAATGCAAGCGGTGCACAGGATCATTCGGCATACGGTACCGGCGGACACTGCAAATATGATGTGACTGTAAGACTGGTACATTTAAAGACAGATACAGATATCTCGGATAAGACGACTCTGATCAACGATGCTTCCGATCTGGCGGTTTCCGACGCAAGCTACAGCGCTTCCGCAGCTACGGGTACAAAGCCCTTTGAGACAAAGGCTCCTTACTATGAGGATAATTTGAAGCTCAAGAAGGGCACGACCACGGTATATACCGGACAGACGGCAGTGATCGCGACACCGCAGTTTGGTAAGAACACCAGTTATATGGTAGTGGATGAAGATTACTGCAAGGATCTCTCCGCAACAGATGCAGCAGCATTGGATATTGATGTTGATCCTGTTACCAGCGCAGTCAGCGTGACGGCTAAAACAACTACCGCACTCGGCAAGCACACCATTGAGGTGGTTGCGGTTTCTACGGCAGAAGGTGATGAAGACGTTCCTACAATGTACGCTTCCAGAGCGACAATCGCGGTAACAGTCGTAAGAGGCATCCAGCAGTTGCGTGTAGACATACCTTCCGATAGGCTCTTTAAGGATCCCAGCCCGAAGAAAGCAGCAACGATGACGGCTGCCGTTGTTTACAACAATGGGGCGACGGATAAGAATGCGGCTGCCAAGACGAAGAAGGTAGACTGGAAACTGCTGAATAAGGATAATAAAGTCCTTTCCTCGGCGGATTATCTGAACGGTAAACTGACCATTAAAAACGGTAAGGTGACATTGGCGAAGGATTATGTCGTGTCTCCCACCGCAGGAGATAACCAGTTCAAAATCGCGGCTATTGCGGCGGACTATAACAGAAATGTAGACACTACACCTGGCACGATGTTAAGCGAAAGTGCAGGCAATATGGCGATCAGCGGTAAGATTACCATCACCAACGATGCGATGACCATCGACAGACTGGAGATCCTTGACGCTGATAATAAGATGATTGCAAAAGACGGCGACACCCTTGAGGCATCACAGGCAGAGGGCGCGAAGCTGGTAGCCTTCCTTCCCGGTGCACCGAAAAAGGCGGCATATACAGCAGATGATCTGGCTACCTATGCGGCAACGGCTTCCAATGTGAAATTTTCTTCCGGTAATGCTAAGGCAATTACCATAAATAAAAACGGTGTTCTCAGTATTGGGAAGCCCGCGAAGAACGTGACTCTGACGGCGACGCCCGGTGACGGCAACCCCGATAAGAATGCGAAGAAGTCCATGAAGCTGACGGTCGATTACGATAAGACCGACGAGCTGGGTCTGCAGATTACTAAGATGGAGCCTTGGGGCGATGAGACGATCATATCGGAACCGGACAACGAGACGCCTGAGTTTACCGATTCTACAGTGGCATTTTTGGCATTGCAGGTACAGTATAAAGACAGTGATAATGAGTGGTATGATGTAGCGGATGAAGCGAACTTTACCAACTACAAACTCTCAGTAAGTGGCGGCAAGATCCTCTATAATGATTACAATGGCACGGCTGTAATTGCAACTGCGAGTGCTGTGACCAAGATCACGCTGACCAATAACAGTAAGAGAACGGATAAGACCAAAACATATACGCTTACAAACAAGGGCATCAGCGGATTGGCAAAGAGCACGAAAGCGCCCAAGGTAAAGATCGCCGGTACCCTGCAGGCGGATTATCCGTATAACCAGTATTTAAGAGTACAGTTGTCCAACCAGGTGAAGGAAGATAAGCCTGAATATATCAAGGACTTCTCCAAGCTTTATGTAAAGGTTGACTTTGACTGGACCTCCCTTAATGCGAAGAAGCCGGATGCGCAGGCAATCTTTGCGGATCAGATGGAGCCGAAAGAATATCTGCCGGTAAATAAGGATGGCAGTTTCGATCTTTCCTTCAAATATGATGGTTATGATAAATTGGCAGCAGGAAGCTACAAGATTAAGATCAACTTCGGTGAGATCGACGACGACGGAAACTTTAAGTCCGTGGCGCCTGCAGCAGCACAGACCATCAAAGTAGCGAAGCCGAAGAAGCTTTCCTTCAAGCCTACGACGTCCTACAGCATTTCCGCAACGGATAACGGTTATGCGGTCCTGACCGGTAAGGGAACTTATCGCAGCGTAACGTTCTCGAAGCTGCAGAATGCGAATATTAAGGGTAAGGAGAATAAGTTCCTCAGATATTTTGAAATTAAGACCATTTCCGGTAAGCAGTGCATCTGCCTGACAGATAATTATTATACGGATGTCAAAGATGCAAACATCAACTTGGATTTCTCTGACAAGAAATTCAAGGATGACCTGACGGGCTATGTGACCTACGCGGCTTATGATCAAAGCAGAAACACTGTTACAAATACTGTTAAGCTCACCTTGAAGGTGTCCGCGCCTAAGGCGACAATCACCAAATACAGCCTGTCTACCTCCGGTGTCATTGGTAAGGCGGCAGGTTCCAAGGTCAGAATTTATGTAGTAGACAGCAAGAAGAATCCCGTTGCAATGGCAGCCGCACTCTACGGTGACAACAAGGAAACACCTGTTTGGGATAAAACCCAGGCTAGATTTAGCGGAAATATGCTTGAGCTGTCGGCAAAGGCGGCGTTAACGCAGCCCACGTATGAGATTCCGGTCACCTTCCTGCCTGCAAGCAGTTACTATGCTGCAAAGTATGAAGCTTTGCCTGAGACGCAGCAGACAGCGTTCCTTCAGGACTACGGCATTACGCTCAAGGCAAAGGTGACGGCGAAAGACCTTACAACTGTCAATAAGGGCAGAATCAAGGTAGATGCAAAGAGACTGAACCAGACATTTACACCTTATATGTTTGACGGCACAAACTATTACACCATTGTTGATTATGACGAGGTTTACGCCGGCACCGAGATCAATAAGATTACCAATAACAGCGTTAAGGTTGGCTCCGGTGACAGCGCGCCGCAGTTGATCAAGATTGAAAGAATCGGAGAATACAATACTTTTATGGTCTCCATGAGCAAGGCATTATTCAGTCAGGCGGTCAAGGCAGACACGAGAAATACCTTCTATGATAAGAAGGGTAAGGCAAAGACACTGAGCGTTAAAGCAGATGTGTGCTACAATGCAGAGGGCACGCAGAAGGATAGCTTTACCTTTAAGCTCACGATGCCTGCAAAAGCTCCCACTTATACGGATCAGGGCGAAGGCGGACTGACAGATTACGAGCAGGCGGTCGATGTTCTCAATCAGAACAAAGACGCGATCGCGGCAGGCGTTACGCTGGCTTATGATTACGATAGCGATGATTGGGATATTAAGGCAGCACAGTGGGATCTGTATGAAGCGCTCGTCAGAGCAGTCGGTTATGATTCCGGCATTGACTTTGAGGTGTATGAGGATGAAGCTGAGTATGACGGCGTTCAGAAGATCAGTCAGATGCTGAGACCCGGCATAGTAGATGAGCCTACCACCACGGAGAACGGCAGCCTGCCGATTACGGCAACCTTAAAGAGCTATGCGACGCCGGCGCAGACAACGACCATTGTCTTTACGCTGACGATCCCGAAGAAAGAGACACTTCCGAGTGAGGTAAGTACAAAGGTTAGCAGCTTCCTGACGGCGAATATAGCGAAGTATGCGGTCAACACGGTCACCGAAGCGGATATCTTGAGTGATCTGAGAGCGTATATGAAGGATTGGGCAGCTGAGCAGGATCCTGTCATTGATTTGACGAATATTCGCTTTAGGATTGAAGACTTCGAGGTAAGCGAAGCGAAATTTGATGAAGCTGGCAATCCTCAGGCTGGCAGTGTGACAGGTAAGGTAGTCATCTGGAACATCCATCTGAATGAGAGTTCCAATGTGGAACCACCGATTAACTACACGATTACAGCTCCTGTTGACAGTGACGAGGTTATCAACGTAGTTAAGACAGCATTAGGCATCGGAACCAAAGCTGGGGGCGCAAACAGTGAAACGATTATCGCGGAACTGGCAGTTGCAAACACCAAAGACGGCGTAAAGGCGGATGTTCTGGCAGTTGCCCAGAAGGCAGCCGGATTCGCTTATACGGTGGCGTATAAGGATGATACGGAAGCATCATTTGACTTTACACCGGTAGCGGCAACGACGGATGGCAGCATCAAATTTACGCTGGTTGTGAAGGATGGAGATGGTAACTATATCGGTACAAAGGGTGCCGATGATGTCATTACGCCCACCGAAATTACACTGGCAGAGACTACGCTTACTAAGAATGCAGATATTATGACTGTAGCAGAAGCTGCGACCGCAGTTACCGCTTGGGTGACAAAGGTAACGGGAGACAGTGCAACTGCTGAGGATAAGGCAGTCCTTACAAACGCAGCAAATGAAGATGCGGCAGCAACGGCGATTGCAACCGCGGCAGGAGTAAAATCCACGGTTAGCGTAGCAGTCGAGTCTTGGAGTAAGAAGGATGCAACCTTCAATGAGGACGGTTATGTAAAGGGTACGGTCGTTCTGAGTAAGGGAGGCAGAACCAATAAGAAGGAAGCGAAAGTAGACTTTGAATTGAACTTACCGGCAATCGTCGCGTGGACGATGACGGATGCGGAGACGGCAGTTAAGAATGCTGTTAAGAAGGCAGGCATCTATGTCAGCAACACCAACGTGAAGACGGATGCAGGTAAGGCAGCGGTAGCGGCGCAGATGCTGGCTGCAGCGAAGGCAGCCGTTCCGGAGACGAAATTCACCGTAGCGATCAAGCAGACGGGAGATCCCGCGGCGGATGTCAAGCTGGTAGTAACAGATGCAACCACTAGCGCGCCGGGAAAGGTAACGCTGGCATTGATGCTCACCGAAGTGCTTGGTTCTGATGCTGAGGCAGGTACTGAGCCGCAGAAAAAGGAAGTGACTGTAGAGCATGCGATTCCGCAGTTACCGGAAGGAAGCGGCACGACCGAACCCGATACACCTGAAGCAATAACGATTACAGATACTTTGAAGAATGCGATCAAGACTGCAGTGACGACGGCGATTAGTGATACGACATCTCCGATCGAGATTAAAGCGGGTACGCAGTGGTCTGCAATCTCTGTGCAGATTCTGGCAGCGGCAAGTAACGCAGACGGTGTAATCCCTAACTTTGAGGTTGTAGCAGCAGAAACGAATCAACTGCAAATCAATACGACCGCAACCATCAACCTTGTGGTACGTCAGAAGAACTTACCGACAAACAAGGCTGATGTCGTGATCGACAATATTACGCTCACGACAGACAATGAAGGCGGCGTCTAAACCGTAAAGAAACGATAAGTGATCAGGATATGAAATAAGAGATCATGACAAGGAATGAAAATCCCTCCGATTATCAGATCGGAGGGATTTTCAGCTCTCTCAAACAGCATATATTCAGCACCGTTATTTCTCCCTGTAATGCGAACCGCACTGCGCAATTTCGAGCGCATCGTTGTTGATCCGTTTCAGGGTCTTTTTATCCTGCGTCTGCTGTATAGACTTTTCAAGACGCTCCATATTCTCGCGGCTGTAAAATGGATCCACCTTTACTTCAAACGGCAGCTTCTGCTCCCAGATTACTGCTTTTACAAACATATTGACTTTGCTTTTTAATATCCGCGCTTTTTTAAGAAATCATGTGGAGTAATTGCAGGAATATTAGAATTTGAAAAATCATCAATATTTCGCGTAATAATATAATCGGCATAATGCTGCATTGCGCACTCATCCTGCAGGCAGTCTTCAAAATCCGAAAAGTCGTTTCGCTCCAAGGCGTGCCGCACATTTTCATGATCGACGCCCGCGATTTGAAGAAAATCCAGAATACCAAGAAGCAGCCGCCTGCGGTTCTCTGCGGAGTAATGTTTCCGCAGGATATAAAATATATTTGAGATGGAATGAATCGCGATACAGCCCTTTATCTTTTTGGCTGCACAAAGAGATAAGATTTCACTGGAAGCTTCATAAAAAGGATCCCGTCTTTCCAATATGTCTAAAATAATATTCGTATCAATTAAAACGAGCATATTTTTCCTTCCTCATATTTTCCAATTCTTTTTGATAGTCAAAATCGGCGGGCAGTGTACCCGCGAAAGACTGTAATATTTGAAGACCTTCCATGCTTTTTGAAATATCTTTGGCATCTGTCGCATCTGTCTTTTGCTGTATCCATATGGAATGGATGAAATCATATAACGATTCAAGAGACTGCTCGGGCATCTCACGCAGCAGGGTAATGGTTTTTTCTAAGGTTGACATGATGTGAAAACCTCCTCTATATCAATCTCAATATTTTACTACTTTTAGTATATCCACTTTCATCTTACCACATGCCTTCCCAAATAGCCAACGATTTTCTGCCGCTGATAGCGTAAGTTTATTGTA
>DETS01000093.1:0-416 GCA_002361735.1 Lachnospiraceae bacterium UBA3282
GTGCCGCCGTCACAGGTCCAGTGCACCGCCTGCGCGCCGTCCTGCCATGACAGGGTGTCGATCTCCACCTCGTCCGCCACCATGAACGCCGAGTAGAAACCAAGACCGAAATGACCGATGATCTGATCCTCATTCGCCTTGTCCTTATATTTCTCAATAAAATCCGTCGCACCGGAGAAGGCGATCTGGTTGATGTACTCCTCCACCTCGTCCGCCGTCATGCCGATACCGTTGTCGATGAATTGTAACGTTTTCTCCTCCGGGTTGACAATGACTTGAATCTTCGCCTTGTAATCATCCGCCAGCGCGTACTCACCCATCATATCCAGCTTTTTCAGCTTCGTAATCGCGTCGCATCCGTTGGAAATCAGCTCTCTGAAAAAAATGTCGTGATCGGAATACAGCCACTTCTTGAT
>DETS01000093.1:726-24048 GCA_002361735.1 Lachnospiraceae bacterium UBA3282
ATCGGGAAAATATTGTCGCTGTTGATTGATAAACTGCCATGTTTCGCTGCCATTTTCTCACGTTCCTTTCTTTATAGAAATATCCTAGATGATAGTTTAATACCCTCTAAAATAGAAGTCAAGAAAAAATTAGCACTCATTTAACATGAGTGCTAATAATTTATCGTTTATTCCGTATTTAAGCGGCTTTGCGGAATTATAAACTTTTTCTAAACTTCACATTTCCATGCCCGATGCCTCAAAAAAACGCTTCTTTCAGCTCCCGAAATACTCCGTATAGATTTCAAAGAAATTCTGCGTCGTCACTTCCTCATCATGGATGAAATTCACCGTATTCCAGAGTTCTTCGTTCAAGTTTCTGGTCAGCGTCTCCACATAGGCGTCATACTCCTGCCCAAAGGCCTCCTCCCGCCGCTGCTCCACGATCTTTATTTTATTGGCGTCCGTCTCCTCCCGGTCAAAGGTGTTGATGCACTTGATGATGTGATAGCCAAACTCCGTCTCCACCACGTCGCTGATCTCACCCGTTCCCAGATTGAAGGCCGCCGTCTCAAAAGACTCCTCCATCTCTCCTTTTCCAAAGGAATAGGTAGACTTGTCATCTTCGCTGTACTTGCGGATGAGCGCATCAAAGTCCTCATCCTCCTTTGCTTGACTAAGCGCCTCGAGCGCCCGTCTGTAGGCGTCCTGCTTTGCCTCCTCCGTGTACTCGATTTTCTTTCCCGTCCCGTCCAACGCGTAGGTTTTGATCAGAATATGCTGCACGGTGATGGTACGTGCCTCGTCGTCGCTGATTTCCGGATTGATATCCTTAATGGTATACTGGTACATTTTTTCCGCCCGCGCAAACTCCTTATAAAGAGCACGGATCGTCTTTTCGCTGACGCCTAAAAGCTCGATTTCCCGCTTTCCCAGCGTTTCGTAGTACGCTTTCGCCGCATTCTCGGCACGCGCCTCCTCCTCGTCAGAAAGCTCTACCTCATATTTCTCCGCCATCAGATTCATGGTCTTGATCTGGGCAATCTGCGCCAGCGCAATATTTTTGACATTCTCCTCTAAGGTTACGCCATCCGCCTTGGTTTTCCAGATTTCCTCCCCATAGACGTTCTCATAACGATTCTGGATCGTGGTCAGGTATACCATCAGCTCAGGCAGCTTGCAGGAACTGGTCTCAATCCGAAAAATCTCATCCTTCGCGAATCCCGTGGTCAGCACCACCTTCGTGCCAAAGCTGTTCTCGTCACCGCAGCCTGTTATCACACTGGTTAACATAACTGCACACAATACATATGCCGCTATCCGTTTCCATCTCTTTTTTATCATATTTTCCCATTCCCCAGCACTCATCTACAAATTACAATACTCATCTCAACCCATAGAAATGACCCTTCCCTTCTTATCATACCACACTTTCCCGTCCGTCATGACATAATCTTCTCCTCCCAGTACCGCCTGCACATAATCCGCCGCTGAACGCAGTCTCCTGCGAAACGCCATACCGCCGCCGAACAGTTCCGTGGAGTGAATGTCTGACCCCGCGCTCATAGGAAATCCGTGCGCCCGCGCGTATGCGACAGCTCTCTGATCAAACACGGTCTTATCCCGCAAAGGTCCTGAATACCAATGGTGCGCGGCATTGATTCCCTCCACGCCGTCCACAAAATCCGGAAAAAGGCGCACTTCGGGAATATAAGCCTCCTCCCTGTAAGGATGGGCGTGCATCACCAGTCCTCCCGCCTCGTGCACCAGCTCGTACTGCTCCTCCACGGATACGGAAGGAAGCTCGGGGTGTGCCTTCATCCACGCCTTATCGATCCCGTACAGCAGAAACTCCGTGGCGTCGTACCCTGCCTCATAACCGAAAAAAACATCCAGTCCGACGGCATCCCCCTCCGCCTTCGCGTGTTCATATCCGAGGCAGAATCGATCCACCCACTCATCCCACGGCAAACTCCTGTCCACACGGGTATTTCCGCCCCAGTTATGGTCCGTCACAAAAATGCCGGTATAGCCGTACTCCTTACAGGCTCTTGCCATCTCCGCTCCGGTGCTTCTCGCACAGGCGCTGGACTCCGACGTATGCAGATGCGTCTCATATAAGTAGGGATACTGCTCCCTGATTGCCGTATCGTTCATCTTTACCTCCATGCCGGAGCCACAAACTCGCGGTTGAATACATTGCTCTTTCGGAGAATTTATTTATTCTTCTCCATGACCCGAAAAAGGATTAAATTGTATGCCGCGGCATCTCAACCTAATCCTTTTCCTTTTTATCCTCATTGTTCCGTAATCATCATTTCCTGTCAACGGCAATTTGGCTATATCCTTTCTCAATGCCGTTGCCGCTACATCGTCCGCATTCTACTTGATCACGTGAATCCAGCCCTTAGGCGCTTCGATCCTGCCCATCTGAATGCCCGTCAGCGTGTCATACAACTTCTTCGTAATCGGTCCCATCTCGCTCATACCGCTGGGGAACGCGATCTCTTTGCCGTGATCTACGATCTTACCTACCGGGGAAATAACTGCCGCCGTACCGCACAGCCCGCACTCCGCAAAATCCTTCACTTCCTCAAGCGCGATCGGTCTCTCCTCCACCTCAAGTCCGAGATAATCTTTGGCAACCGTCATCAGGGACCTTCTCGTAATGGAGGGCAAAATGCTGCCGGACTTCGGCGTGATCACCTTATTGTCCTTTGTCACGAACAGGAAGTTCGCGCCGCCCGTCTCCTCCACGTATGTCCTGCTGCCCGCATCCAGATACATGTTTTCATCGTACCCTTCCTCATGCGCCGTCACAATGGCATGGAGACTCATGGCATAGTTTAATCCTGCCTTGATATGTCCCGTGCCGTGCGGCGCCGCGCGGTCAAAATCGCTCACTTTGATGGTGATGGGTTTCACGCCGCCCTTAAAGTAAGGACCCACAGGCGTGGTAAACACTCTAAACTGATACTCCTCCGCAGGCTTCACGCCGATCACGGGAGAGATACCGAACATATAAGGTCTGATGTAGAGGGTCGCGCCGGAGCCGTAAGGGGGCACATAAGCCTCATTCGCTGCCACCACATCCGTCACCGCCTGTATGAAACGCTCCTGCGGGAATACCGGCATCTCCAGCCGCTTGCAGGAATCTTCCATGCGCTGTGCATTCAGATCGGGGCGGAAGGTCACGATACGTCCATCCTCGGTGGTGTAAGCCTTCATTCCCTCGAAACAGGTCTGCGCATACTGCAAAACGCCCGCGCATTCGTTCATCACGATATTGGCATCCTCCGTAAGCGTACCGTCATCCCAGGCACCGTTTTTGAAATTCGCCACAAAACGTTTGTCCGTCTCATGATAACCGAAACCGATATTCGCCCAATCCAGATTCTTCTTTTCCATAATACTAAGCTCCTCTCCTCAGACACGTAACGATTCTGTTCTTTTTTTATATATTATACCTTTGTATCCAAAAGTCAAGCCTGTTTACAGGACGGCGTTCACAATTTCCAGCGCTATGTCGTAGGCATAATCCTTGACTGCCTTCTCACAAAGCCGCAGCATTTTCTTATCCGACTCCGGCCTCTCGTATCGCTTCAACTCACGCAGTTTTGCTGCCGCGCTGTCCCCGTCAAAGTCATCCAGCCTTGCTGCCAGTTCCCTGAGGGCACTGACCCACTCATCCTCCGAAATCCGTATCCCGCCCTCGCTCTCCGCCTGCTCGGGCTTTTTTTCTTCCGCATCCTCACTTTCCAAATACACCTTCAAGCTGTTCCTCATGCTGTTCATCATCGAAAACAGGATCGGGGAACGCACGGTCACATCTTCGAGCTGCCCTGCCTTTGCCATCTTTTCCAGTTCAAAGGCTTCGTCCGCCAAATCGTCGGCACCCACATTTCTGGCATTCCCTTTCAGGGAATGGACAATAATCGTATAGCCCGGCATATCTCCCTTCTGCAAAAAGTCTTTGAGCGCTTCCTCTTTCTCCTGTAAAATGGAGTGGAAATCATGGAGCACCTTACCGTAGAGTGCCTTGTCTCCGCCCATATAGCGGAGACCGTTTCTCAAATTGAACCCGATCAGATAAAGCTGGCTCTCCCTGATGGCAAGCTCGCTCCCCTCCTCCGCCTGCTCGTATTCGTCACTGATCTTTTGGTTGTGCGTCAGATAGACGACATTGCTCGGCAGATACTCGATCAGCATATTCTCAAGTTTATCCGCGTCAATGGGCTTCGTGAGATAATCCTGAAACCCCTCCTTCAAATACATTTCTTTGGCTCCCGCCACCGCATTTGCCGTCAGGGCGATCACCGGAATGTCCTTAGACGGATTGCCTTCCAGTTCACGGATGGCATGCAGCGTCTGCACCCCGTCCATCACCGGCATCATATGATCCATACAGATCAGATGATAAGTCTTTCTCTTGATCAGTTCCAGACACTCCTCACCGCTCGCCGCCACATCGATCTGCAGCCTCGTTCCTTTCAAAAGTCCCTGTGCCACCGCCAGATTCATAGCATTGTCGTCTACGATCAAAATCCTGCCCATAGGAGCAATGAATTTCTCATGATAGTCCTCTATGCTCCGCAGGCTCTCCGCGTACTGCTTCTCAAAATCACCAAGCGGCTCCCTGTCCACCACTTTTTGCACGATCTTGAAGGAAAATGCCGAGCCTTTGCCGTATACACTCTGCACCTCAAGCTTCCCGCCCATCATCTCGATCAGGCGATAGGTGATGGCGAGCCCCAGCCCCGTCCTGTCATCATTGCTGCGGGCTGTGGAATCCATCCGCTGAAATGCCTGAAAAAGTTTGGGGATATCCTTCTCTTTGATACCGATCCCCGTATCCTTTACGATCACATAGATTTCTATGGTATCATCTTTCAGCTCCTTCCAGCTCATATGCAGCGTGATTTTGCCCTTATCCGTGTAGCGAACCGCATTTGACAACAGATTCCCAATGATCTGTCTGATATGTATCTCATCGCCGAACAGCTTATAAGGGATATCCTGCGCAATCTCCAGCGCCAGATCCAGCTTTTTGCGGCGCTGCTGCACCGATATGCTGTTGATCAGGTCATTCAACAGGGAGCTGACGTCATAGATGCCCTCCGTCAACTCCAGTTTATCCGCTTCCAGTTTGGAGAAGTCTAAAATATCACTTACCAGCGCAAGCAGGATATTGCCTGCCTGCCTGATGTCTCTGGCATATTCTTTGATCGTCTCCTCCTGGCTCTCTCTCAGGATCAGCTCATTCAGCCCCAGGATCGTATTGATCGGCGTCCTCAGCTCGTGCGACATATTTGCCAGAAAGATGTCCCTGGCATACTCCGCCTTCTCCACTGCGCTTTTTGCCGCCTCCAGCTCCTCATTCTTCTGCTGCAGCGCTTCCTGCGCCTGCGAAAGCTCCGTTCCCTTCTTCGCTGTCGTTTTCTTTGTCTCCTGCCCCATATCAGTTACCCTTCTTTCATACCGCCGCGCCCTGCCGCGTTTTCCGTCTGCCCTCACAGACTCCCCATTTTATCTTTCTATTTCTTTCTTTCATATTTCACAAAGCAGTATGGCAGATCAAAATAGGTCTGCTCGTCACTTTCCGCGGTAATTTCCCATTCTCCATCCTCATCCAGATTCGGAAAATAAGCGTCCGCCTCATAGTCGTGATCGATCTTTGTCACATGCACCACATCGCACTCCGGTAACATCTGTCGGTAAACGCTCTCTCCGCCGATGATATACACATCCTCCGTGGGATATTTTTGCAGTTCGGCATCCAGTTCCTCTTTATTATGCACCACCACGGCATCTTTCACCTGATAATCCGGGTTCGCGGAAAGGATGATATTTTTCCTGTTCGGCAGCGGCATCCCCTGCGGAAAAGTCTCTAATGTCTTTCTGCCAAGCACCACCACCTTACCTGTGGTCTCCTGACGGAAATTCTTATGATCCGCCGGAATGCGCACCAACAGGCTGTTCTTACAGCCGATGGCCCAGTTGTTGTCTACGGCTACGATTGCGTTCATATTGTCTCCTCTAAATATTTGCGAAACTCCTTTTAGGTTATCGAAATTGTACAATAGTATAATCAACGCAGACTCGCTTTCGCTCCGTTCCGAGCGTAGCAGACGCTAAACTCGTGAAATACCTCGTTAAGCGCTGACGCTCTTCTAGGGTCTGCTTATGATTATGCTATTGCACAATTATGGCAGCGCTGTGCTGAGTTTCGCATGTACTTACTAGATGGCTACGGGTATATCCGTCACCTGCGGTCCGGTGATATAATTCTCTACCTTCACGTCATCCCGCGTAAACTTGTAGAAGTCCGTGACTTCGGGATTCAGCCGGAATGTCGGCGCATCATACGTCGGTCTTGTGATCAATTCCTCTATGATTGGAATATGTCTGTCATAAATGTGCGCATCCGCGATCACATGGACGAGTTCTCCCACCTCCATGCCGCAGACCTGTGCCAGCATATGCACAAGCACTGCGTACTGCACGACATTCCAATTGTTTGCCGCCAGTACATCCTGCGAACGCTGATTCAAAATCGCATTCAGGACCAGTTTCTCATGCCCCTTTTTCTGCGTGACATTAAAGGTCATACTGTAAGCGCAGGGATAGAGGTTCATCTCGTGCAGATCCTGATGCACATAGAGATTCGTCATGATGCGGCGGCTGAACGGATTGTTCTTCAGATCGTAAATCACCCGGTCCACCTGATCCATCATGCCCTCTTTATATTGATGTTTCACGCCCATCTGATAGCCGTAGGCCTTGCCGATGCTGCCGTCCGCGTCCGCCCACTCGTCCCAGATATGGCTGTGCAGATCGTTGATATTATTGGACTTTTTCTGCCAGATCCAGAGCATTTCATCCGTAGCGCTCTTTAAAGCAGTCTTCCGAAGCGTCAGGATCGGGAACTCTTTCGACAGATCGTAGCGGTTCACCACCCCGAATTTCTTTATCGTGTAGGCGCTCTCCCCGTCCGGCCAGTGGGGTCTCACCTTCTCCCCCTCCGTACTTGTGCCGTTTTCCAGGATATCCTTGCACATCTCTATGAAAATATGATCTGCGAAACTCATGCTCTGTCTTTCCTCTCCTACTATGTATCTACGAAACTCATCTCAACGTTATACCTCTATCTGTCCCATCGGTCGCAGAGCGAATTGATCTGATCCGCAAATCTTGCCAGATCCTTGTTCGCGCTACCCTCATTTTTATGTATCACCGCCAACAACCGCTGTCCGGCTGCCAAAAGCCTCGTAAATACGGTAGTCGCCGCACGTGCCTTCTTCTTCACGGGGATCGGCTTCGCCTCGCAGATAAACTCGCCGCTTATGAGATCAAAGCGTGTCCCGCTGTAGGGCGCATAAGCATCATGCCCGTACTCCCCTTTCAGGCACTCCGTAAAAAGGGTACAAACGCTGTCCTCACCGTGCACCACGAATATCTTATCCGGCTTTTTCGTAAAACCGCTCACCCAGTCAAGCAGTCCATTTTTGTCCGCGTGACCGCTCATGCCGATCAGCTTCATAATATCCGCTCTGACCTCGATGGGCTCGCCAAAGAGTTTGACCTCCTCAACGCCGTCCACCAGCATACGTCCAAGCGTTCCCACTGCCTGATAGCCCACGAACAGAATCGCACACTCATGCCGCCAGAGGTTGTGTTTTAAGTGGTGCCTGATACGCCCCGCCTCGCACATTCCGGAAGCCGATATGATGACCTTCGGTGTATAATCAAAGTTGATCGCCCGGGACTCATCACTCGTGATTGCCAGGCGAAGCCCCGGAAACGTAATGGGATTGATGCCCTTCCTGACCAATGCCATCGCTTCCTCATCGAAGCATCTCGCCTCATTTTTATGAAAGATTCCCGTAGCTTCCACCGCCAGCGGGCTGTCCACGTAAACCGGGAAATCCTCGTGCCCCTTTACCAGCCCCTCAGCCTTAATCTGCCGCAGGAAATAGAGCATCTCCTGCGTTCTGCCCACCGCGAAGGAAGGAATCACCACATTGCCGCCCCTGTCAAAAGTCGTCTGCAATATCTTTGTCAGTTCGCCGACATAGTCTACCTTTTCCTTTGTGTGGAACCGGTCGCCGTAGGTAGACTCCATGATCACATAGTCTGCTTCTTCCGTATTTTTCGGATCTTTGATCAGGGGTTGCGCGCTGTTGCCGATATCTCCGGAGAAAACCAGCTTTTTCGTCACGCCGTTCTCCGTTGCCCATACCTCGATACTGGAAGATCCCAGCAAATGGCCGATATCCGTAAAGCGGATCTTCACGCCCTCGCACACATCCACTTCGCTGTCATAATCGCAGGGAACAAGGCGCCTGATCGTACCGTCCGCGTCCTCCATTGTATAAAGAGGCTCCATCGCCTCTATTTCCGCGCTTCTCTTTGCCTTACGGTTTTTCCATTCCGCCTCCTGCATCTGGATGTGCGCACAGTCACGAAGCATGATGCTGCACAGATCGCAGGTGGGCGCCGTGGCAAAAATCTGCCCCCGAAATCCTCTGGCATATAAAAGCGGAAGAAGTCCCGAGTGATCGATATGGGCATGCGTCAGAAACACATAATCGATCAACGCTTCCTCCACAGGCAGGTCGCTGTTTTCAAATACATTGACCCCCTGCTCCATACCGTAATCCACCAGAATATTCTTTTCGCCTACGCGAAGATAATGACAACTCCCTGTTACCTCATGATCCGCCCCGATAAACATCAATTCCATAAAAAAGCCCCTCCTATTCTATTTATCATACCATTTTTTTTGATGACCGTAAATCATTTCCGGCATTTCTTTTACATTTCTTGTCGTTTTCCACATTATGCAGCATCTTTCAACAACTTTCTCTGCCCCCATACTATATAATAAAACGTGCTGAGGCGACCTCCTATGTCCTTTGCATTCACCCCCCTTATCCTTTTTTTGACTGCCGTCTCTCTGGATTCTTTGACCGCCGGCTTCTCCTATGGCACTAATAGCGTCCATATCAAGGCACCTGCCCTGATCCCCCTTTCCCTTGTTCCCGCGCTTTTCATCACCGCTGCCCGGTGGCTCGGCTCTTTTGTCGGTTCGCTCCTGCCGGACGGCGTCCTCCCCGTTCTCTCCTTTCTGCTGTTGTTTTTGATCGGCATCGCCAAACTGTTTGAAAGTCTGATCCGCCTTCTGGCAAAAAAACACCCCAGTCTCATGGGAAACTGGGGCTGTAAGATCAAACAGCTCAATATCGTCTTTACCGTCTATCTCTCCCCCGAGGAGGCAAACCGCACAGAACTCCAGGTGCTAAGCGTCAAAGAAGCCCTTCTCTTAAGTCTGGCGCTGTCTCTGGACAGCATCCTTGTCGGCATGGCATTCTGCTTTACTTCTCTTTCGCCCCTCCTCCTCTTTTTGTCAGCCGCTCTCTGCAATCTGCTCCTGTTTTCAGGCGGCTTTTTTCTGGGGCGCCTGCTCTTTCGCCTGCTCCGTTTCGATCTTTCATGGCTCAGCGGACTCTGCCTTCTCCTCTTAGCCTTCCGCGCTCTGGCATGAAGCCTGCTTCGTCGTTCTTTCCATAGCGCCTACCGCCGCAAGCAGTTCATGCACGACAAGCGGCGTAGCAGAAAGCGCAGTCAGCCTTGCCCACTCCCCTAACGAGAGCGGCACCGTACCAAAGAGCGCGATCAGCGCGGGCACCTCCGTCACTGCTGCCTGCAGGAGGATTCCAACCGCGAGCGCAAGCAGCATATAAGGGTTGTTCTTATGATTCATGCGAAAAATGGAGCGATTGACATCGCGCATCCCGATGGCATGAAAAAGCTGGCTGATTCCCAGCACCGTAAAGGCGTGCGTCTGCGCCCTTGCCAGAACAGACCCTATTTTCAGCCCTTCTAATATATTATGTAAACCAACTGGCAATCCCTCCGCCAGAATGCGGTCATAGGGTACTTTCAGAAAAGCCGCCAATGTAATGCCGCCAATGACCAGACCGTAGCAAACCACACAAAGCAGCCCGCCCTTGGCAAAAAGGGACTCCTCTTTCTTTCTCGGCGGCTCCCGCATCAGACTCTCCGTGTCGTTCTCATCCACCCCCAGAGCAAGCGCCGGCAGGGAGTCCGTGATCAGATTGATCCAAAGAATGAAGCCTGCCTTCAAAGGCGCCGGCAGCCCTGCCGCGATGGTTAAGAGCATGGTCAGGATCTCTCCTAAATTAGAAGATAAGAGAAACAACACGGACTTGCGGATGTTCTCATAAATGCCCCTGCCCTCCCGGATCGCCGTGTGGATCGTCGCCACATTGTCATCCATCAGCACAAAGTCCGCAGCGCCCCTTGCCACATCGGTGCCGCCCTCACCCATGGCGATCCCGATATCCGCCGCCTGCAGGGAAGGTGCGTCGTTGACGCCGTCCCCCGTCATGGCGACAATTTTATGTAAACCTTTATATCCTTCCACGATACGCACTTTATGCTCGGGCGTCACCCTTGCAAAAACTCTTAGCGAAGGCAGCCGCTGTAAAAAATTCTGTTCGCGCAGATGATCCAGTTCTCTGCCCGTGATACATTGCTCCGGACGACTCGCAATCCCCAACTCCTTTGCGATGGAAAAAGCGGTGTCGGGATGGTCTCCCGTGATCATCACCGTGGTGACTCCCGCCTGTGCAAATCCCCGCACCGCCTCCGCCGCCTCCGGTCTGATCGGATCCTTCATACTGACAAATCCCAAAAACACCAGATCCCGCTCACTCATATTTCCCGACGGCTCCATGGCGATCGCCAGCACCCTTCTGCCCTCTCCCGTCAGCCGCTTCTGCACACCAAGCAGCCTGTCTCTCTCCTGCACGGCAAGCGGTTTGCTGCCGTTTTCCGTCAAGCAGCTGCCGCAGCATTCCAAAACCCGTTCCGCAGCGCCCTTCGTGTAAGCAACTTCGACGCCAGCCTCCCGATGCTTTGTCGTCATCATCTTTCTCTCTGCATCGAAGCCGATCTCCCGAAGTCTGGGATACCGCCCTCTGATCTCATCGATCGAAACGCCGCAGTCCGTCGCCAGATGCAGGAGCGCAAGCTCCGTGGGATCCCCCATCTCCTGCCCCGGCTGCCCGTCATTGCAGAGCACACATCCCAGAAGGAAGCGGCTCGCACAGTCATTCTCCCTGCCTGCCAAAATACCGCCGCCAAAAAACGCGCCAAACCCGTCCTGTCCCAAAAGTCTTCCGTTCAGATAACATTCCGTCACCGTCATCCGATTCTGCGTCAGTGTACCCGTCTTGTCCGAACATACCACCTCCACCGCACCCAGCGTCTCCACCGCCGAAAGCTTACGAACGATCGTTTTTGCCTTCACCATACGGGAAACGCTTAAAGCCAGCACGATGGTCACAATCGCCGGCAACCCCTCCGGCACAGCCGCTACCGCCAGTGAAACAGAGGTCAGAAGCATCTCTCCCACATCGCGCTTCTGCAGCACCGCCACCACAAAAAGGAGGACACAAATACCCACCGCCAGCGCGCTTAAAACCTTTCCCAATTCTCCCAATCGAACCTGCAGAGGCGTCGGCTGCTCCCGGTGACCGTGCAGCATATCCGCAATGTGACCGACACGGGTATCCATCCCCGTAGCCGTCACCACAGCCCGTCCCCTGCCCCGCGTCACGTAGGTGGACATGTACGCCATGTTCCTGCTGCTGTTCTCTGCTTCCCCCGTCTCCACGAAGTCAGCATCCTTTTCCACCGGTACAGACTCTCCCGTTAGGGTAGACTCTTCGGCGTAAATCCCCAAACATTCAATAATTCTGACGTCTGCCGGCACCCGATTTCCTGCCTCTAAGATCACCACGTCGCCGGGCACCAATTCCTCCGCCGGCAAGTCCACCCGCACGCCGTCCCTGAGAGCTACCGTCCTCGGCTGGGAAATCTTCTTGAGCGCCTCCACCGCGCGCCCTGCCTTTCCCTCCTGAATGATACCCACCGTGGCATTGAGGGCAACCACGGCAACAATAATAATGGCGTCCCCAAATTCATAGAGCATCATTGAGATCGCCATCGCCACCACCAGAATCAAGACAAGCGGATCATTCAGCTGCTCCAGGACCCGCTTGGCAAGGCTCTTTTTTTCCTGCTCCCGCAGCTTATTTGGCCCATACTTCTTCCTGCGCTCTGCCACGCTTTTCGCATCAAGTCCCTTCTCCGCGTCCGTCTGCAGTCCCCGGATTGCCTCCGAAACGGTCTTCTTCTCATACATACGCGCATCCTCCCGTCATTTTGACCCGCCGCTGCCGACACCTGTCTTGTCCCGGGAGGGCTTGTCATTTCTTTTTAAGATATATGCGCGAATAAGCAGAGTTAGAAGTAAACAGGCGCAAACTCGTATGTTAACATACAAGTTTGCGCCTGTTTATTCTAGTAGCCCCTTATCTTATCTGTTCCGTCGTCCACGGTATTCTCAATCTTTTTCACCACCACATAGTAGCCGGCGCCGCCTGCAAGTTCCACAAACACCCTGTCGCCGACCTTATGACCGAGCAGTGCTTTCCCAAGCGGAGACTCTGTGCTGATCAACCCTTCCAAGGAATTCCCCCGCACCGTCGTCACCAGCTTATAGGTTTCCGTAAGGTTATCCTCCTCAAAGAAGACCTCCACCGTATTGTTCATGCCGACCTCATCCTCCGCGGACTCGTCGGAAATGATTACGGCCGTCCTGATCATCCGTTCCAGATAGCGGATGCGGCTCTCATTCTGGTTTTTTACCTTCTTTGCCGCATGGTATTCGAAGTTCTCGCTCAGATCGCCGTGGGCTCTTGCCGATTTCACATCCTCCAGAGCTTCCTTTCTCACCACCAGCTTACGATACTCGATCTCCTCCTCCATCTTTTGGATATCCTGCTTTGTCAGTTCATTATACATGCTGTTCCTCATTTCATTGTACATTTGTGCTTCTCTGTACAAACCGCCGCGTGAATATACAATACTCCCGCTTCCTTCCAATCATTTTACGAGTTTACCATATAATCGAGCAGACGGTTGACATCCTCGGGCTCATGCGCAACGATCTCCATCTCCGGAATCGCGTTGTCCGCAAAAAGCTTTGTGAGCGCTACATACTTTGTCAACTGGGACTTCAGGTTCAGTCTGTCCCCTTCCTTTGTCACTAACTCCACTGTGCCCTTGCACTGGTTCACTACCTCAAAAAACTTTTCCGGATCATCAATATTCATTACTTTCATTTCTTCTTCCTCCCTTACCTTTCTCCTGTTAGGCAATTGTAAAATGTCTCTCTCTTTTCCGCCCTAACTTATAACACCTTTTATCATTTTTGTCAAATCATTCCTTGTTCCTTTTTTGATACAAAAGGCGCAGACAAAAATTTCAAATTTTTGTTGACAAAGCAACATTCCTATAGTATATTATTAGATGTCCGAGCGATACGGTCGGACAATAAGCGCGAGTGGCTCAGTTGGTGGAGCGCGACCTTGCCAAGGTCGAGGCCGCGGGTTCGAGTCCCGTCTCGCGCTCTTTCTTTATTTTGCTTAAGATGTTTCCAGATGTTCCCAATTATCAAAGTTCAAAGCCTTTGTTGCTAAATCCCCTGTTTCTTCTTTGTCTAATAGATTTGCGAGAAGATAAAGATTTATTCACCAAAAAGGAAATGCGGATATGGATATAGAACAGCTTCAAAAATTACTAAACAATTCTTCCAATATAAAATGGTCAAAGCATTGTTTAGAGCGTATGCAGGAAAGAGATATCAGTATTGCTGATGTAAAATCATGTCTGCAAACAGGAGAAATCATAGAGGACTATCCAGACGATTTTCCTCACCCCAGTTGCCTTGTTTATGGACATACACAGGAAAATGACATATTGCATGTTATTGTCGGCTCAGATAACAATAGTTTGTTTTTTATAACAGCTTATTTTCCGAACACTGATAAATTTGAAAAAGATTTAAAAACAAGAAAGGGTCAGTAATCATGTGTATGTATTGTAAATGTAAAACCACAATTTCATCTTTGACAACTCACGTCGTAAATTATAAAAACTGCATTATCATTATCAAAAACGTGCCTTGTGAAGAATGCGAACAGTGCGGCGAAAAATATTATTCCGATGAAGTCGCAAAACAATTGGAATCCCTTGTAAATATGGCGAAACAGCTTATGCAGGAAATCGCTGTTATTGATTATTCCACAGCCGCCTAAAAACCGCAAAGGATTCGCCAACTCTGAAACCCGAAGTCAAACAAGTTGTAGACACACCGTAGACAGTGTGCATTCCTCCTTGATTTTATGGGCTTTTCGGAGCAAAAAATAGTTCGAGTCCCGTCTCGCGCTCTTTTTAATGAAGCGGAAACGTTGATAAATACAGCGTTTCCGCCTTTTTGTTCTCTGTGATTTTTGAATCATTTTGAATCACACTTGAATCACGTTATTCTTTTTCCCTCTAAAGCATCGGAAATCATTGAATAAGTCGCATCTTCCGAACATCCCTTATTCAACTACTTCCTTCTTTTCATAAGTTCATGGTCATATTACTTATTAGCCCTTAACTCCACCGAGTGTGATACCTTTTACAAAATACTTCTGTACAAAAGGATAAATGATAATAATTGGCAAGATACCTACTGTAGCCATTGCCATTCTAACAGCTGCGAGAGGAATTGCACTTAAGCCAACATTTGCGTTCTGCACATTAGAACTTGACTGAGAAAGGAATTGAATATTCTGCATCATACGATTTAGCAAATTCTGTACTGAATAGAGCTCTGTTCTCTTCGTGATGTAAATATATCCGTTCATCCAGTCGTTCCAATATGCAATACCAGCGAACAATGCAATGGTTGCAAGAATTGGTTTGGCTAAAGGAATAACAACACTTAGAAATGTTCTTGCCTCAGATGCACCATCAATATATGCTGCATCCAGAATTTCGTCTGGAATACTGGAAACAAAATAAGATTTCATCAGCATAACATTGAAGCCATTTAACAAAAGACCCGGAATCAATAATCCAAAGAAAGTATTATTAACATGGAAAATCTTTGTATAAATGATATAAGTAGGTACAAGACCACCATTAAACAACATAGAAAAAACTACAAAGAAGGTAATCAGTCCACGTCCTGGCATATCCTTCTTAGATATCGCATATGCCAACAATGTTGTTATAGTTAATGAACAAACGGTTCCAACAATGGTAAGTACAATAGATACACCATAAGCCCTTAAAACGGCATTACCGGTTTTAAAGATATACTCATAAGCATATAAGCTGAGTTTGGAAGGAAAAAACGAATAACCTTCTGAAATCAATGTATTGTTATCTGTAATGGAAGACATAACCATAAGGAACATTGGCAGCAATGCAAGAACGGAAAGGAGAATCAGCACTGCATGGGCAAAAATTTGAAATCGTTTTTCACTTTTCATTTACTTCTCCTCCTTTTTAGAACAACGCATTGTCAGGATCCAGCTTCCGAACAATTAAGTTTGCCGCAAGAATAAAGATGAATCCAACTACAGACTGGTACAAACCTGCTGCAGAAGCCATAGATATATCGCCAAGTTCCAGCAAACCTCTGTATACGTAAGTATCAATTGTATTAGTTACTGCGAACAACGCTCCCTGATTCTGAGGCACCTGATAGAATAGACCGAAATCTGAGTAAAAAATACGGCCAACTGCCAAAAGTGTCATCATGATAATTGTCGGTCTGAGCAAAGGAATGGTGATTTTACGAACCTGTGCCCATTTACCAGCACCATCAATAGACGCAGATTCATAAATGCTGCGATCAATTCCTAAAATAGCAGAAAGATAAATGATACAATTGTAACCGATTACTTTCCATGCGTTAACAAATACTAAAATAAACGGCCAATATTGCTTCTGCATGTACCATTGTATAGGTTCCTTTCCCAACGCTGACAATATAGTGTTGTTAATGAATCCATTATCATTGGATAGGAAACCAAATACCAGGTAGCTCACGATAACCATGGAAATCATAAATGGTAACAAAATAATTATCTGATAGATTCTCTTTAATTTTGAAGTCATTTCCGCCAGTAATATTGCGACAAACACAGCCAGTAGCGTATTAACAATAATGAAAACAATATTGTAAAGAATTGTATTTCTTGTAATGACAAAAGCGTCTTTTGTTGCGAACAAATACTTAAAATTCTTAAATCCTACGTTCTTTGATCCAAAAATACCTTTCTTGGCATTATACTTCTTAAAAGCCAGAACCAATCCAGGCAAAGGCATATAGTTATTAACAAAAAGGTATAACAGTCCCGGCAAAGCCATAATGTACAATGGAATATACCTAATCAATCTTTTTTTCAGATTTTTCTCCTTTTTTCCCGTCATCTTCATAAGAACGAGTCCTTTCTATTGAATATTGGAGCCGACGTTTCCGCCGGCTCCGCCATGTTCAACTTATTTTATTGAAAATTCCTTTTACTTCTCTTATTTAGCCCACTCATTAAGTGCTTCCTGTTTAGCATCCATATACTCTTGGAGACCAGCAGCATATAAAGCGTCATTTAACTGCTTTAATCCCGTTTCAGGATCTACAAAACCGTAAACAATCTGAGGTCCAAACTCTTTATATGCGTTCTGCAAAGCTGTAAACTCAGCAGCATAATCGCTGTTATCCCATGTAAAGCCAAGAGCTTTCGATTTAACCGGACAGTTATCATTAAACGCAGCTGTCTGCTCACCAACGTCGATCGGGTCACCTTCCCAAACATGTGCTGCATACTGATTAGGCATCAGCCACAAAACATTAGGATAGTACTCAGAATTATCAGGATTTACGCCTTCAGCCCAATTAATGGATGTATCTGCATTAACAACATACTCAACGCCTTCTTCGCCCCAGCAGGCTAAGTTAGCAACGACCGGATCTGTGTACAATAAGTTCAGAACCTGCATAGCCGCTATCGGATCTTCTGTAGCCTGATTCATACACCAGGGGAAGGCAGATACCGCGGAAGATCCCATGAAAGCATCACCGACATCAAAGATGGTCATATCACGACCACACTCACCATTAATCTGGTTTTGATAAGCAGGTTTTGCCTGAGCCATCATGGCCATGTATGCACCGGATTTGATTCTGGAAGAAGCCCCATTGTCATCCGTCATAGCATCACCAGAAATGTAACCAGCCTGGTTCCATCTGTAAGCTCTGTCAGCCCATTCTTTAAAAAGATCAGACTCATATACGTTTTCGACTTCAAGGCTGTTAGCAGGATCAAGCAAGCATCCGAAGTAATCTCCGGCGATATTATCCACACAACTGCCCTGTGTTAATAAGTTATCCTGTGTAGAGTAAACAATCTTGTCAGGATATGCTTCATGAATTGCCGCGAACATCTCATCAACGTCATCCCACGTCGCTTTATTGTAACCAAGATCATCTTTTTCAAACTTGGAAAGATCTACGCCAGCGCCTTCAAGATACTCTGTACCGATAAGAATACATGCTGTCTGAATCGCGTAGTCTTTAATAGGTGGAACACCGTATAAAGTACCGCCCACACGGCAAGCATCCAGATAATCTGTTCTAATTAGACTTTTCAGTTCTGCACCATAGTTATCAAGTAAACCGTCCTCCTCAAGATCCGCTGTATATCCATTGTTAACACATGTCATGTATCCAGGTCCACATGTAGAGAACAAATCAACCTGCTCGCCAGAAGAAAGCATCAATTTCAAATCTTCTGTATAAGCCGCAGCATCGATAATCAATAATTCCATGTCAACGCCAAGTTTCTCTCTTGTGTACTCGCTAAGCTTAGCATTTACACGATCAAGACCAGCCGGAGCTCCTGTCCAATCAAAGAAAGAAACAACCACTTTCTCATATTCGCCAGATGCCTGTGCCTTTGCTTTTCTGTCAGCAATCGCCTGCTCTGCAAGCGAAAGTTCTCCGTCTGCCGTTTCTACTGTCGCTTCCTCTTTTGTCTCAGCGGAAGCCTCCTCTTTTTTTTCAGCCGTGCCAGCTGTCGGTGTGCTATCTGCCGCATCACCACATCCCGCTAATGATGTAGTCAACATTGCGGCCAATAACAGAGTTGCAAGTGCTTTCTTTTTCATTAATTAGCCCTCCTAATTTATAAGCAGAATAACTCTGCATTGATAAAACATTTCGTTAAGTTTGCTATCTTCTCCATGCATCTCACATATTTAGCAATATCATAAAAAGAGATTAACAAGCACATTTAGCGAAACGTTTTACCTATTACATTTATTATATCTATGGCGCAAAAACCTGTCAATATGTCAATTTATATCTATATATACATTGTCATTTGTGCACATTCAACAATTAATACTTGCAAAAAAATAACGTATCGCCATATTAGGCGATACGTTTTACCTGTGTCCTGTCTAATTAATCCATAATCACACGTGAATATCTGATTTTACTTTTCAATACGTTTTACAGATGCCCTCTCTATTAATTTACAAGGTATTTTTGTATTCTTTTGCTCGATAGCCCTCTCATTTTGTTCTGTATTTTCACACATATTAATAATCTGCTCTGCAGCCTGATACCCAATTTCTTCCAGAGGAAGCGCTATCGTCGTCAGTTTTGGGTACAGATAGGATGCGATTTCCTGATTATCATATCCAACAACAGAAATATCCTCCCCAGGCATCTTTCCCGCTCTCTTTATTGCTTCATATGCGCCGGCTGCAATTGCATCAGACATACAAAATACCGCCGTTACATCATCCGCAGCCCCATCATCGATTAACTTTTTCATTCCGTCATATCCACCTTCATAGTTCCAAGAGCAATATACTACAAGGTTTGGATTGAATAGTTCTTTCGCCTCAAAAAAAGCCTTCTGCACTCCCATCATTCGATTGATTGTATGCGTATTATCAAATTCACCACCCAATACAGCAATTTTCTTATGACCCATACGCATCAAGTATTTAACTGCTTCACATCCGCCATATTCATCATTTAGGCGAAAAGTAGGGATTTTCATATCATTCGTATAAGAATAAGCCATAACAATCGGAATATTACCAGGAAAATCTACGCCAACAATCTCATGTTCATGACCGCCTATATAAATGATTCCATCGGTATTTAATGAATTCATCTTGACTAGAACAGGACGTAATGCCTGCATATACAGTCTTTGATCGCGCATCCATTGCCCATGCCATCTGCCATTCAAACGCATATTTTCAATGACAACATTATATCCGTGTTCTTCACAACAATTCATCAATCCTTCAATCATAGATGCAGAACTAAAGACAATCAAATCTTCTACTATCACTCCAATTGTCTTTGTATTGACTGCTCGAAGACTTTTCGCAAGATAATTAGGTTTATATCCAACTCTTTCTACCGTTTCTTTAATTCTGGCCGCCACGTCGTCGCTCGCCTTATTGCTTTTTCCATTCAATACATTGGAAACCGTGGAAACAGAAACGCCACACATTGAAGCAATATCCCTTATTGTCACACTGCCTTCTGCCCTTGTTTTATTCATTTCACTACTTTAAATCAACAATCTCTTGCTGATTCTTATTCTAACCCCCCATAGCAAATAATTTTACTATGCATTTTACCATATATTTTTAGTTTGTAAATATATTGAGTGAAAAAACGTTTTTCTTTGTGCAATACTGTAGAATTTTTCCCCTCTTATTTTGTCATATATGCCTTGTATGCCTTGCGCTCACCTTCCCCATCTTGATATTAGAAAAGGTTACATCGACAATTCAGTTTCAGAATCTCGAACAGCACAAAAATGTATACTTACTTTATTCTTCTAACCCCCGCCTGTCTTCCTCGCACTTTACCCGGTAAATCCGACGCAATGAATCATTGATCCGTTCTTCCGAAATCGTGCCATCCTGCACTGCCGCCAGAACTGCCTCATAAGCTTTATTATAATCTTCCGGCATCAAAAGCATATCCGCCCCTGCCTCTATGGCCATCACAGCCGCGTCCTCCGGCGAATAATAATCAGTAATAGCCTTCATATTCAGCGCATCTGTAATGATCACACCTTCAAACCCCAGTTCATTTCTCAAAATATCCGTTATCATCTTTTCCGACAGGGAGCTGGGCAGAGAATTTGGATCCACTGACGGTGCAACCACATGACTGACCATCACAAAATCCGCCCCCGCCTCTATGCCTGCCTGAAAAGGAATAAAATCAGAAGCCCTCATCTCATCCAGCGTTTTCGTAATTTCTGTCCAGGTCTCATGGGTATCTTCCGTTGCCTCTCCCAACCCCGGAAAATGTTTCAGGCAGGAGCTCACCCCCGTACTTTCCAATCCTGTCACAAAATTACTGACCATTTCGGCGGCAGCCTCAGGGTCAGAGCCAAAAGACCGATCTCCCAACACGCTATTACCACCCTCCGGCACCACATCCGCCACAGGCGCAAAATCAAGATTAAATCCTATTTCTTTCAAATAGGATCCAATTACCACCCCGCCTTCCTGTGCTTTGGCGGGATCTCCTCCTTCTCCGATTGATGCCATGGAATCCACCTTAGTCACTTCTACACTGCTGTTTGCTACCCGGCTGACTGATCCGCCTTCCTCATCCACTGCCAGGAAAATCCTGTAATTGCTCATGGTTTTGGTTTTGGATAGCATATCCTTGATCTGTTCCTCATCCAATATATTCTGTCCAAAATAAATCAGTCCTCCGACCGGATACTGACTGAGCGCCTCCTGCGTCCCTGTGCCTGCTTGGGTAGCTGTTGTCACGCCAGTGATAGCTTCCGGTGTTACGATGAAAAGACCGGCAATTTTATCCTCTAACGGCATATCGGCAATAGAAGTCTCTACCATTTCCTCATAGATATCCTCATCGTTTTCTTCCACTACCGGCTCCGGCGTATCAATCACTACTTCTTCCGCCTCCTGTTCCTCCGCTTCCTCCTGCTGTTTTACGAGTTCTTCTGCCTGTTTCTTTTCCTTCAGTGCAGAAGCCGCCTTACTTCCAAGAAGTATGCCGCCTGTCACCAAGGCCAAAAAAAAGATCAGAACTACAGAGTAGGCTATCACCTGATTACGTACACGTCTCTTATGACGATATTCGCGTCTGTCTTCTTCATCTTCTTCCTCATCATCCTCGTCGTCATCTTCATCGTCGTCATCTTCATCGTCATCGTCATCTTCATCGTCTAATTCTTCATCATCCTCGAAGTCTTCTTCATCATAGTCCTCTTCTGAGCGTCCTTTTCTCCTGTTAAACAGCTTTCCCATATTAAAACCGTATCCTTTCCATATCCTGTGACTGTGAACTGTCGATTGTATCATTCTCTTTTATGGTTCTTACGCCATTATCTGTATGTAAAACATTCCAACATACAATATATAGTATAATGCAATTATACTATAACCTATTTTGATAAAAAAAGCCACCATATTTTTTCTTTTTCCCCTAAATTACCAGCACCTTTCCATTACAGGCTGCCTATCTGCCATACAACAAAAGCGTCTCGGGTTAACTGATCCCCAAGACGCTTTTCTTTCATCCAATTTCTAACATTATTGTAACAAACTCAATATCCATTCCCTGTTCTGATTACTCTGTGCCATCATTGCCTGTCCCGTCTGTGATAAAACCTGATTTGTTACATGTTCTACCATCAGCTTGGCTATATCTGCATCACGTATCCTGGATTCGGATGCCTGTGTATTTTCCACTACATTATCTAAATTATTGATCGTATGCTCCAACCGGTTTTGATAGGATCCCATTCGGCTTCTTTCGCCGCTCACATATTCTATCGCTTTTTTAAACGCGACGATTCCCGCATCAGCTCCGTCCTGCGTCCTTGCATCCACCTGGCTGATTTCCATCACAAACGTGGATATAAAAGGAAGATCTATCTTAATATGTTGTCCCGGCTCGCATCCAGCCTGTATATGCACGTTCTGGTATCTGGCAAAATCACGCCAGTCATCTACAGAATAAGCGACACCCGGACCAAATCTGCCGTACACATCATGAGCCTGAATCCAAAACTGGGCATTCTTCCAGCCGTCCCAGCTCCCGGGCGTAACACCATTACCAACAGGCAGGTTGGGCCAAGGTGCATTACATCGATCATCATAAATGATCAGTCTGCCGTTATCTTCCACCATCTTCGTAAAATGATTCCGTGGATTTCCGTTATCTGTTCCCTGCAGAATACGCTGAATCAGTTCGGACGCATCCTTCGTGCCTTCAATTCCTATATTATAGATATAATGATTACCACTGATTTCCATGGAACTGGAAGTTCCCTTGGTAAATTTAACACTATAATGATTGGTACAGGTACAGCATGTGCTGTAAAATCCGTTTCCAATCAGTTCGTTGATCTGACTTTCCGAACCTATGAACTTTCTGAAATCTATCGTTGCCGCTTCGTGGGTAATATCAAAAACCGCTGTCGCCGGATTGTTGTTCACATCCGTATAATCATATTTCTCCTGTGTAGTGTACTCTTCATTCAGATTGCCTTTTGAACCTACCGGCACCCACTTCGGCAGCCCGCCAACAGTAATAATCGAAGGGTCAGCCTCATCAAACTGAAACCCGGTTCCCTGTAGTATCGGTATCTCATTATAGGTGGTTCTCTCTCCGATACTGTTAATCTCCTTAAGAAGCTGTTCAATTTCCATCTGAATAAAATTACGGTCTTCCACAGTAAGGGTCCCATTTGCAGCTTTAATGCACAACTCTGTACCGCGATGAAGCATATCACTGACCTCCTCCATCGCACCGTCTGCAATCTGTACCAGAGAAATACCTTCCTGGCAATTGGCCGATGCCTGGGAGAGCCCTCTGATCTGCCGTCGCATCTTTTCAGATATAAAAAGCCCCGCCGCATCATCTGCCGCCCGGTTAATTCGATATCCTGATGCCAGCTTTTCCATATTTTTAGCTTTCGTCTTTGTGGTCTGCCCAAACATTCTGTTTGCATTGAGAGCCGACAAATTATGTTTTATAACCATAAAATCCCTCCCTGGAATTCCAGGAACTCCGCATCCTTGCCAGTTCGCAAATATAATAAGATATATATATTATTATAACAGATAAACATATTTATGAAAGAACTATTATCTATATTTTAACAGGCGGTAAAACGTACTATGACCAAAGCAGTCATCAAAACAGCAGCCGAAAATATCTATTTATACGCAAAGCGAAGCGGGTATTCATTCTCATAAGAATCAATACCCGCTTCTAAACTACACTATCCAATGGCCTTTACCTCCGCTTTTCTTCCACGTCCTCTTTCCATCCTCTTCTCTCGTATACATATACTGTAGCGTCCTTTTCTTCTCTTCTCTTCTCTTCTC
>DETS01000093.1:24331-24472 GCA_002361735.1 Lachnospiraceae bacterium UBA3282
TTTTTCTTCTCTTCTCTTCTCTTCGATTCGCTACTCCCTACCATGTACTCGATTCCGCTTCTTGTTGTGTTTGTTCATTGGTCTCTTATTCACTTGTAATTCATCTGACTTATTACTTTAAGTTTTTGGTGGACCGTACCT
>DETS01000076.1 GCA_002361735.1 Lachnospiraceae bacterium UBA3282
CCAAGCTGAGCCACACCCCGCAAGTAAACTGCCGCCTCACAACGCATTTAACATTATATAATATGGTTTTTTTTCTGTCAACCGCTTTTTTATCTGTCTATGTAGTTTATCGTATAATGCGCTTCCCCCGCCCGGTCAAGCTCCATGAGAATATAGCTCGGCCTGCGGTTCTCCTGTCTGGGATAACTGATGCTGCCGGGATTGATGAGGGTGACCGCCGCACCAATCTCCACGACGGGTCTGTGCGAATGACCGCACATCACGATATCGACCTCTCTGGCGATTGCCTCCTGCTTAATGGTCTCGGTATTCATGGCGATATTGTAATGATGCCCGTGAGTCAGCCAGACTCTATACTGCCCGACCATAAACTCCTTCTCTCTGGGCAGCGCGGAAAAAAAGTCGTTATTGCCCTGCACCATCTCCACGGGACAGCCCGCCTTTTCGCTGATGATCTGCTCGCTCCCCTCCACATCGCCGCAGTGGATCAGCATATCGTAAGGGCCTGTCTGCTCCAACACCTGAAACAAATTTTGGTTATACCGATGACTGTCGCTCACAATCAAGATTCTCATACGTTTTTCTTAAAATCCCCTCTTTATCAGTTCTTTCTTCATCAGCGCAAGCGCTCTGCTCCTGTGGCTGATCCGATTCTTTTCCTCGTCCGTAAGTTCCGCCGCCGTGCGCCCATACTCCGGCAGGAAAAAGATGGGGTCATAGCCAAAGCCGTTATCGCCCTTCAGTTCATAGCCGATCCTGCCCTCGATGGTCCCTCTGGTCGTAACGGTCCCGCCATCCGCAAAAACTGCCGCGATCGCGCAGACAAATCTGGCGCTTCGCTCCCCCTCCGGCACATGCGCCATTCTCTTAAGCAAATCCCTGCTCTTTACGTCAAAGGGCGTATCTTCCCCCAGATATCTTGCCGAATAAATGCCGGGCTCCCCGTTTAAGCAGTCGATTTCCAGCCCCGAATCGTCGGCAAGCACGATACCGTCCCGAAATCTTCCTTCCGCCGCGATCGCATGGGCAACAGCCTGCGCTTTGATCAGGGCATTCTCCGCAAAACTTTCGCCGTCTTCCTCGATGTCGAGGCTTATGCCCGCTTCCTTCATGGAAAGGATGTCCGCCTCCATATCCTTGAGGATCGCGCGGATTTCCCGCATCTTTCCTTCATTTCCCGTCGCGAATATAATTTGAACCATTCTTTTATCCCTCAGAATTACTTTTTGTACTCCTCGTACGCCTTTACGACCGCATTATAGATTCCGTCCGCGATCCGCTCGATATAATCTTCCCGCTGCAGCAAAATCGCTTCCTGACTGTTGGTGAGGTATCCCACCCGAATCGCTGCCGCCGGGACCGTCGCGCCGCCGATCACCTCGTCCGCCCGCGTCGCCTCCACCAGTCCGCCTGCCTTACCGCTGATGGAAGTGACCACCTCCCGCTCTAAAAGATCCGCCAGCTCTACATTTCCAAAGCCGGGGATGAAAAACTGGCTGTTGTAAATTGCCGTGGTGCCGTAAAGTTTGCTGTTCTCATCGCCGCTCACCTCGATGCGGATCAGCATATCCGCCTTGGTCGCCGCCGCAAGCCCCGCCCTGTCCGCCGCCGCTGGATTGCTGTCATCCATCCTGGTGTAATATACCTTAATATCGCTTTCATCGAATTTCGCTTTCAGCGCCTTTGCGATGTTCAGGGTAACGTCCTTTGCCACGATATCCTTCCCCGTCACGCCGCTCTCCTCGCTGCCGTAGGCGGGATCTATCACCACGACTTTTTCATACGCCTCCTTGGGCGGCACAAACTCCAAATACAAAATATGATCCTCAAAAATACTGCGGTATTCATACACGCCATCCAAGGCAAAGCGCAGATAAGTCTTCTCCTCTCCCGCCTCAAAATGACCGTCCACGACGCAGTTACTGTTCCCGTAAACACTGTTTGCCGCATAAAAGTCTTGAAACAGCGCAGGCTCAGAAGAGCGGATGCTCACCCAAAGTTCCTCGCTCATATAATGATTTTCCAATACGACTTCCTCCGCCTTCACACTCTCCGGCACGGGGACGCAAAAATAGTTTGTTGTTTGACTGTTTCGGTCAATCCTAATCTCATCGCTTTCGGCGGGAATCTCCGGCTCCGTCTTTTGCTGTGTGGAGGAAGCGACCTCATCCTGCGCCACATCCGGCACATCCACCGTCTTTGTCGCCGAATAATAGAGCATCACGCTCATTGCCGCCATTACGAACAGGATACAATATACCAATGTGCTTCTCAGTAAACTCTGTGTCTGTGCCATGCTTATTTTTTACTCCCGGTGGGTTTGGGACCCATATATTGATAAAAGTAAGTTTTCATCATACCGTTGTACAGTTTTCTGTTCTTATCAGCCTTTTTGCCGATGGCGGTCTCCGCCTGTTCATAGGCCGTGATCACATACATGGACCAGGAATCCAATGCCCGAAAACGCTCCCCCAGCGTCCTGTATAACGCCTGCAGATTCTCCTTTTCCTCCAATCTCTCCCCATAAGGAGGATTGGTCAGGATAAAACCGTATTTTTTTGCGTGACTGAGCTGCTCCACGCCTCTTTGCTGAAAATGGATCAATTCTTCCACCCCCGCAAGGCGCGCGTTCGCCCTGGCAATGGATACCATTTCCTCGTCGATATCATAGCCTTGGATCTGTGTCTGAACCGTAAGATTTTCCCCGTCCGCCGCTTCTTGCCTGGCATCCGTCCAGCTCCGTTCGGAAATCAGGTTTTTCCATTCCTCAGCCAAAAAACTCCTGCTTTTACCCGGCGCGATATGTGCCGCCATCATCGCCGCCTCAATGGGGATCGTCCCGCTGCCGCAAAAAGGATCGATCAGGATGCGGTCTCCCCGCCAGGGCGTCAGCATTAAAAGTGCCGCCGCCAGATTTTCCGCAATCGGCGCTTTTGCCACGAGCTTGCGATACCCCCGTTTATGTAAGGATTCCCCGGAAGTATCTAAACCGACCGTCACTTCATCCTTCTTAATAAAGACACGCACCGGATAGGAGGCGCCGCTCTCCGCAAACCAATCGATATGGTAGACGCTTTTCATGCGCTCCACCATCGCCTTTTTCATCACCGACTGAATATCGGAAGGACTGAACAGCTTGCTTTTGACGCTTGCCGCTTTTGTCACCCAGAATTTTCCGTCCTTCGGGATATAAGCCTCCCAGGGCAGTGACCTCGTCCCCTGAAACAATTCTTCAAAGGTCTCCGCGTGAAAACTTCCTATTTTAATAAGCACCCTCTCCGCGCTGCGCAAAAAGATATTCGCCCGGCAAAGCGCACCGTAATCTCCGGAAAAGGTAACTCTGCCATCCTCCACACAGGTGATCGCAAGTCCCAGATCCGTCAATTCCCTTTTCAGCACAGCCTCCAACCCAAAATGGCAGGGCACGATATACTCTAATTTTTCCATAGCTACATTTTATGCCGTAACGATAATCGTGTCAAGCACGCAGAAAGGGAGGATAGCGTAAGTTTATTGTAGG
>DETS01000119.1 GCA_002361735.1 Lachnospiraceae bacterium UBA3282
CTACAATAAACTTACGCTATCCCGTGCTCCGTCGCGTCTTGCAGTACCTCCCCTTTTATGGTATGATTGACGAAGATTATAACGACTATTCTAAATCTATGAACAGCAGTGATACACACAATCGACTTATATAGAAACAAGGAGGCCACAAATGCCTATCAAAGTAGCGGATCTTCTTCCCGCAACCAGCATTCTGGAACAGGAAAACATCTTCGTCATGACGGAATTTCGTGCTCTGCATCAGGATATCCGTCCTCTGGACGTTCTGATTTTAAACCTCATGCCTACCAAGGAAGTCACAGAGACGCAGCTTCTGCGAAAGCTCTCAAACTCCCCCCTGCAGGTAAACGTAGAATTTCTGCAGACCGCCAGCTATAAGCCGTTACATACCGATTCCAATCATATGCAGGCTTTTTACACCACCTTTGATCAGATCAAGGACCGCAAATTCGACGGCATGATCATCACCGGTGCGCCTCTGGATCATGTCCGCTTTGAGAAGGTCGCCTACTGGGATGAAATCTGCACCATCATGGAGTGGGGACGCACCCATGTACACTGCACCCTCCATCTGTGTTGGGGCGCCTACGCCGCTTTGTACTATTTTTACGGACTGGATCGCGAAGATTTGGACGAGAAGCTCTCAGGCGTTTACCTGCATCAGATTCTCAAGAAAAAATCGCCCCTGTTCCGGGGCTTTGACGACGTTTTTTACGCGCCCCAGTCAAGGGCTATGACCATCGCACCCTCTCAGATCGCCTCCGTGCCGGGTCTGGAGCTGATGGCTGTCTCCGACGAAGCAGGCGTCGCCATCGCCAAAACCGAGGACAGCCGCCATTTCTTTGTCACCTGCCATCTGGAATACGACGCGGACACACTGGCGCTCGAATATGCCCGCGATCTGGAAAAGGGGATGCATCCGAAGATCCCGGTAAACTACTTCCCGGAAGACAATCCCGCCAGAGACCCCATCGTCAACTGGCGTGCCGCCGGACAGCTCTTTTTCTCTAACTGGCTCAATTACTACGTCTATCAGACCACACCTTACGATGTGCGGGAAATTTAATATAACGTTCGTTATTAAATTTTATGGAGCAGGAGAAACTATCATCTCCTGCTCCATTTCCTTTTCTGACAAAACTACGAATCTTTACTGATACAATCCGACCAAATGATCGATTGCCATCCGTTTGATTTCTTCCTGCACCAAATAGCCGGCCCCATACCTCTTTACGTAGTCCTCACCCATTGTTTCCGTCTGCTCGGCGTAATACGCATCCGCATCAAAGGCAAGACCCGCATCATCAAAGAGAGCCTGCCATACCATGGCTTCCTTTACCTGCTCCTGCGCTCTCTGCGTGAGCTCTTTTTCGTAAGCAATCTCATCCTCCGGCTCCACTCCGGAATTGTTATCCTCATTCTTCAAAAGAGACTTTGTCGCCTTCACGTATTTCTTAGGATAGGTTTTCACTGTAGAGTGTTCCACGACATAGGTTTCGAGGTAATCCTGAAGATGTTCCCGATAAAAATCATCTTCTACTTTTGCCCGATACTCAGCGGCAGTGCTTACCCCTTCCGTTTCCGCCAGATTCTCGGCAACAAACGCATCCGTAAATTCCGGCGCCACCTGAATACCATTGACCGTGACCGCAAAAACAGCGTCTTTGCCTGCCAGCTCCTCAGCGTAATCCTCCGGGAAGGTGACCTCCACCGATAGTTCCTCGCCGGGTTTGTGTCCGATCAGCTGCTGTTCAAAATCATCTACAAACGATCCCGATCCGATGGTCAGGTCATATCCTGCGCCGCCGCTGTTTCCGCCCTCAAACTCGACGCCATCGACTGTACCCACAAAATCTATGTTGACTTCATCGCCATCAGCGATGACAAGCTGTTCATCCGTGCTCAGCTCTTTATAGGATTCCAGCGTTGTGTTGATCTCATTCTCCACTTCCTCCTCAGTGGCTGCGACCTCATCCGCCGGTACGGAAATATTCTTATAATCGACCAGATCGAGCATTGACGCCAGATCCGCGTTCTCTATCCTGCCGTCGTTCGCAAGCCCCTTACTGTAATCGGTACCGGGCGTCGTGCGGATTGCCATCAGATAAACCTGTTTCCCCACTAACAGCGCAAGTCCCAAAACGACAACCGCCGCCACCACATATCCGATCGCTCTGGCAATGCCGGCTTCTCTTTTCGCCTTTCGCACCTGTTTTTTGCGTGCTTCCCGCTTTGCCTTACTTTTACTTACATTTGTGTCTGTGTCCTTCTGATCCGCCTTTTTCATTCCCATGATAGGTTCCTTCTTTCTGACAAATTTTTTTATCCAGAAAATAATTTATCACATCTTTGCCGGAAAGGAAATAGTTTGGACAAAGTTCACAAATAATGCACAATTTCCGAAACGTACAAAATATGCCTTTTTCCCGCCTCTACTGAAGATACTCCTGCATAAAGTCCTCCTCCGACACGATCCGCACGCCCAGTTCCTTTGCCTTCTTATTCTTAGAAGACTGCGAGGCGGTGTCGTTGTTGATCAGGCAGACCGTCTTTCCCGTCACACTGCCCGTCACCTTCCCGCCGCGCCGCTCGATTTCCTCCTTTAAGGCGTTTCGGTTCTCAAAGTGCAAAAGGCTCCCCGTGATCACAAAGCTCATGCCGGCAAGGTTCTGTGTACCCTCCTGCATCGGCTTTTCTTCGATTACAAGTTCCGTCATCAGATCGGCAAGCTGTTCCATTGCCTTCTCCTGATGAAAGAAATCATAAATACTCTTAGCGATCACCTCTCCGATCCCATCAATCTCCGCCAGCTCCTCCTGTGAAGCATTTTTCAATGCTTCCAGGTCATAATCAAATTGTCTGCACAAAAGTTTCGCGTTTGCCACGCCGATATTCTCGATTCCCAGCCCGTAGATAAGACGGGGCAGAGTTGTGTTTCTGGCTCTGTCCAGACTCTCCGAAAGATTTTGCCACGATTTATCCCCGAAGCCTTCCATCTGTGTAATTTCTTTCTGAAAGCGTGCCAGACGAAAGAGATCCGCAAAACTATGCAAAAAGCCTTTCGCGAGAAATTTCTCCAAAGTAGACTCGGAGAGACCGTCCACATTAAGGGCATCCCTGCTCACAAACAGGGTGAACGCCTTGATTTTCTTCGCATCACAATCCGGATTATCACAGTAAAGGGTCTGCACATCGTTTTCCTGACGGATGCGGGTGGGTTCCCCGCAGACAGGACAGTGTCCGGGGATTTCCAGATTATCGCTCCCCGTCAGATTCTCCGCAATCTGGGGAATGATCATATTCGCCTTATAGACCGTAATGCGATCCCCGATTCCCAGTTTTAAGCCTCTGACAATGCTGATATTGTGAACGGAGGCACGGCTGACCGTCGTACCTTCCAGCTCCACCGGCTCAAAAATTGCCACGGGATTGATCAGTCCCGTGCGGCTGGCGCTCCACTCCATCTCCAAAAGCGTGGTCTCCCGCAGTTCATCCGCCCACTTGAAGGCAATGGAATCTCGCGGGAATTTGGCGGTTCTGCCCAAAGACGCGCCGTAAGCCATATCGTCGTAGGTCAGGACCAGACCGTCCGAAGGCACATCATAGGTTTTGATCTTCTCCTCAAAATAACTAATGTTATCTAATATATTGTCCGGTTCCACCTCGCGGTACTCCACCACCTCAAACCCCTGCTCCCGCAAGAACGCAAACTGCTCCTTCCTGGCATTATGAAAGTCCACATCGGCGCGCACCAGAGAAAATGCGAAAAAGCGCACGTTCCTGCCCGCCGTGACCTGATTGTCAAGCTGTCTGACGCTGCCGCTGCAAAGGTTTCTGGGATTTTTGTATTTCTCCTGTTCCTCCTCGATCTCGCGGTTTAACTTCTCAAAATCACTGTAGGTGATGACTGCTTCGCCCCGCAGCACCAGTTCTCCCTGATAAGGGATCTTAAGCGGCAGATTGCGAAATACTCTGGCGTTTCCCGTAACGACTTCCCCCACCTCACCGTTTCCTCTGGTGACCGCTTTTTCCAGTTTCCCGTCCCTGTAGGTCAAAACGATGGTCAGTCCGTCCAGCTTCCAGGAAAGAAGACCTTTTTTCCCATTCAGCCAGTCCTGCAGCTCCTCCCTGCTCTTTGTTTTTGCCAGAGAAAGCATGGGGGTATCATGACGCTCCTTAGGCAGTTCATCCACGGCCTCATAGCCCACCTTCACCGTAGGGCTGTCCGCAAAAACAACACCCGTCTCTTTTTCGAGCGCTTCCAGTTCATCGTAGAGCCTGTCATACTCGAAGTTCGACATGATCTCCTCGTCCTTCGCGTAATATGCCTCGGAAGCTTTATTTAAAAGTATCGTCAATTCCCGCATTCGCTCTCTTTTATGTTCCACTGTCTGCTGATCCGCCATTTTTGTTCTCCCACTACTCTTAACTCAGACTGCCGTTTCCTGTTCTGCGTCCTTTCGCTCTCCGTCACTTTGCCTCCAGCCCGCAAAGGCCATAAAGCGCTGTCCGTTCCGCCTCCGTAAGCTCTCTGTATTCGCCCGGCTTGAGATTCCCGAGTTCAATATTCATAACACGCGTTCTTTTAAGACTTTTGATCTCATAGCCTTGTGTCCTGCACATACGACGTATCTGCCTGTTTAACCCCTGCGTGAGGGTCATCTTCAGGGTCTTATCTCCCATCCGCTCGATTTTGCAGGGACGTGTCTTCTGTGAAAGCTCCTCCAGATATACCCCTGCCCGTAGATTTGCGATGGCTGCCTCTTCCCATGTTTTGTCGCTCTTTACGATATACTCCTTTTCGTGCCCGTTCCGCCCCCGCATCATCGCGTCGATCAGCGCTCCATCATCCGTCAGAAGCAGCAGTCCCTCGGAGTCCTTATCCAACCGCCCGGCATAAGTTACCCGCCTGGGATATCCGATCTCCTTTGTCACGATCCGTCCCGCGTGCGCGTCCCGCTCCGTACAGACCACATCACGAGGCTTATAATATGCCAAAACCACATGATCCTGCGGTGTATGGAGTGTTTTTCCGCGAACCGTGACTACATCCGCATCCGACACCTTCCTCCCTGCCTGCGCCCTTTCCCCGTTCACAAGGACGACACCTTCCTCTATCAGCTTATCCGCATCCCGCCTGGAGCATACTCCGCAAACGGCAAGATATTTATTCAAGCGAACCGCTTCCATGTTCAACCTTCCCCCGCACCCACAGTACTATCCTCCGCCGCTTCTGTTTCACCGGCAGACACTTTAGCTTCTTCCGACTCTGTTCTCTCCACCCCGTGTTCCATCAGAAATGTGCGCCATTTATCGTAATGCTGCGCATAAAGATGCACCCCGTCAAAGGTCAGCTCCGCCTGCAGATACCCCTCCTCGTCCGTAAAAAGAGGATTACAATCCAGATAGAAGACATCTTTGCCGTTGGCAAGCCTTGCCGCCGCCACATTTTTATCATTGATGTTGATATTGTTAAACTCTGACTCCATATTATTCTTTTCCCGGCTCACATGGAGATTTGCCATCACATAGATGATTGCCTCAGGCTGCCACTCTCGAAGCTGACGAAGCACCTTCAGATATTGTTTCAGATACATCGGCGTATCGCCATAGCCCAACTCGTTCATGCCTAGCATGATGTAAATCTTGCCATAACTCTTTTCCTGCAAGATCTCTTTCATGTCCACCTTCTCTCCCGTCCGCTGCCAAGTCACTCCCGTGTCTTCCAGGAGCTTATAAATAGTCATGCCGTTATCACAGAAAAAGTCAGCGCCATCAAACCCCGCATAGTCGGATATGCCCAAAGTTCTGGAATCTCCCAGGAAAACGGCATCATTAAAATAACTATCGTTCTCTAATATATAATCATAGGTAGTGGTCAATGCAACTTTTCCTGCATCCGAATAGTATCGGGAATTTGTCTCGGTTGGCGTATATTCTATAAATTTCGTAGCCCGTTCTTCCTCTTTTGGCGGTTTTACTGTAATTGCGGTTTTTTGAATATTGTTATTTTGTCTTATATTCTTGCCATTTTGCGTAATATCCTTCTTGCGTGTTCCTTCATTTTCCTTTTTTTCTTCGTCTGACTGCACATCATTTGCAACATAACAAGCCTCCGACTTATCGTTATTCAGATCACCTTCAAGCATTTTTGCAAACAATCCAACCCCATCAGTGCACTCATCCGCCCCTTCATTGCCGCTCTTTATTACCGCTATATTTTTATCGTTTTCCCGCCCTTCTATTTTATGAAAGAAAGGCAGCATAAAAAGAGCGGTAAACAACACCAGTATGATAAACGGGCAGTTATAGACGATTTCCCATAAATGTTTTGTTTTATTACCGCGCATATCTTATTTTGTCCTTTCCTGCCATGCACGTTAAAATCTAAAATAGAGAAACGGATTATTGCTTCCTGACATCATTTCATATACGGACCACCAAAACACCGCCAGCAAAAACAGCACCATAAACCAACGGTCTTTCCATTTCCAATACAGCTTCCCCGGTAAAGGCGTCGAGAAAATAACACACGCTATTAAAAGCAAGGCATACTCTCTCAGATATCGAAAAAGCTGTGTCGTTCCCACCAAGACTTTCTCTCTATGCAGACCAATCAAATTTTCCAGATAACCCGCAAGCTGCCCTATATCCGTAATGCCAAAGATTACCCAGGTCACGGGAATCAGCAGAAGCGTATACATATGTCCGAAAACAGCGTTACGCTCCATCCATTTCCCATAAGTTCTCTTTTCCAAAGAAATGAGCAGGAAGAACGTGATGCCCCAGAGCACAAAATTCCAATTTGCACCGTGCCACAGACCCGTAAGCGCCCAGACGACAAAAAGATTAAACACCGTGCGCATACGCCCTTTACGGCTGCCGCCAAGCGGGAAATAGACATACTCCCGAAACCATCTTCCCAGCGTCATATGCCAGCGTCTCCAAAATTCCGAAAGGGAACGGGACACATAGGGATTATTGAAATTTCGCGGAATCGAAAAGCCCAGCATCTTACCAAGCCCTATCGCCATCACGGAATATCCCCAGAAATCAAAATAAATCTGAAAAGAATACGCAAATGCACCTAACCAGGCAACCAATGTGTGCAGCCGCCCTGCTCCTGCCGTCATGATCGAGTTCCAGAGCGTGCCGATCTGATTGGCTAAAAGCACCTTGAGCCCGAGGCCTGCCGTAAAAAGTTTCAACCCATTCTCCAGATCGCGAATCCGCACCTTACGGTCCAACAGACGCTGCTCCACCTCTCCATAGCGGACGATAGGCCCCGCAATCAGCTGCGGGAACATGCAGATGTAAGCGGCAAAGGTAAGCAGTCCCGCCTGCTTCTCCACCGTGCCGCGATAACAGTCTATCTGATAAGAAAGCATCTGAAAGGTATAAAAGCTGATTCCCAGCGGAAGCGTCAACGCAAGCAGCGGCAGATAGTCATGTCCCGCCAGGCTGTTTACACTTTTCGCCGTAAAATCCCAATATTTGAAGACGAACAAAACGCTGAGGTCAAGGACAGCCGCCAATGCGAGCGCCCGTTTTTTCCGCCTTGCTGTCTTCTGCCTTCTATTCGTCTGCGGAGAACGGGGTTCCCAGAACATATAGCGGCTCAATCCATAATTTACCAGGATAGACAAAAGAAGCAGCAGAACAAAGTACGGTTCCCCCACTCCATAGAAAATCAGACTTCCCAGTAAAAGTATGATGTTGCGATATTTGGGCAATGCTACATATATTATGATAAAAATCGGCAAAAACCGAAATAAAAAACCGACACTGGAAAATAACATCAACGAAACTCCCTGCACAAACACTAGCTAAAGTGGTTTCTCTTTCGCGAAAATCTATATCTAGTATATTGCAGGCGACACTATTTGACAAGTACCTATCCAAAATTTAAGTATTTTATAAGGATTTCCGCAAGCCTTTCGGATAGTGATTTTTCATCTGTCCCCCGGATGCCTTTCCAAAACCTATGCAAAATCCCTCATAAAAAAGCGCAGTCCATCCCTTTTCGTCCTGAGAAGAAAGGCTCTCTCCCCGCAGCCAGGCAACAGCCTCTGCCATGGAAACATCCCGCCTTTTCCCAATATCGTTTGGCAAAAGCGATAAAGCAAGCGCATGGGCAGGTTCAAAGCGATTCTTTTTCTCCGTCAAAAGATGCAGCCCCGGCCGCAGGATGCGGATCCCCGTAAGTGCCGGCATTTCACAGGGTGTCAGGTAAATCTGCTCCCCAAAGCGGATCAGATGTCCCGCATGTTTCTTTTTCCACACGTCTTTTATCTCAAGTTCTTCTTCCACATAGGCATCTACAAGTTTACATAACTCTTTCTCTTTTGTCGTTCCCCGCCCCGCTTTTCCGAAATTACCTTCTCGTGTTTTCTTTCCGGTCCACGCTCCGACCTGTTCCGATCCGGTCTCCGTCGCTCCGGATCCTCCGCTCCTACGTAGTCTGGCTATAAAATGTCCCTCTCCTGCCAAACGATGTGGCCAAAGCCTTAGCGTCCGCTCGATTCCGGGCACTGCCTCCTCCAGCCAATCCTGTCGTCCCGGAGCAAAATGTTCCCCACACGGGATTTCTTCTATATGATAGGATTCCTCTTCCCGTAAAAATGCAGAAATTGTTCCCTCATTCTCCTCCGTTGAAAACGTGCAGGTGGAATAAACCAGAACACCGCCCGGTTTTACCATTTTTGCTGCCTCACTTAAAATAGACGCTTGTCTCTCGGCACACATAAGAACCGCCGCTTCGCTCCATTCTCCCCTCGCCGCTTCCTCTTTCCGAAACATCCCTTCGCCGGAACAGGGTGCATCCACCAGCACCCGATCAAAAAACGCAGGAAAAAGCGCTGCAAGGCGCTCCGGTTTCTCCGAGCAAACCACACAGTTTGCGATTCCCATGCGCTCCACATTCTGGGACAGGATTTTTGCCCGCTCTCCCATGATTTCATTTGCCACCAGCAGTCCTTCCCCCTGCATCCTACCCGCAATCTGCGTGGTTTTCCCACCCGGCGCAGCACACAGGTCGAGAATCCGCTCACCCGGTTTGGGTGCAAGCGCCTCCACCACAGCCATGGCGGACGGCTCCTGAATATAGTATGCTCCAGCCTCATGAAGAACATGGCGCCCCGGCTGAGCGGCTGCATCATAATAATACCCTTCCCGCGCCCAAGAAATCTTTTGAAGCGGAAAGGGCATCACCCTGATAAATTCTTCTTCTGTGCTCTTTAGGGGATTATGCCGTAAACCGTATCGGCGTTTTTCCCCGTAACTTTTCAAAAAAGCCTCATACTCGCTGCCTAAAAGTCTCTCCATCCTTGCAAGGAAAGCTGCCGGCAGCCTGTTCGTATCGCACATATATGTATCTCCGTATCACACGTTGTTCCCTGCTAAATCCCGCCATAAACGGGCACTTGCCATATCGTCCTCACAAGAAACAACGCGAGTTATTTATTATGACAACAGCGCGCCGCCAAAGAATGCCTTTTGCTCCTCCGTGATCAAAATCCGCAGCGGCTTATCCTGCTCTTTCCTGTGTCCGAGCTTTGCCATGAACCGCCCGTAAGCCTTAAATGCCCCCTTAGGGACAGGCTGAATAAATACTTTGCCCAGCTCCGCCAGCTCTCTGTCTCTCTTATAACCGGAGCAGCTTTCCATCAGACACTCATCCAGAATCTCCGCCGCATCCTCCGGAAGCTCCCCGCCTGCCAATTCCAAATACAGCATATAGCGCGGCAGCCTCTTGGTATAATCACCGTCCACGCAGTAGCCTTCTGCGCTGCAATTCGCCCTTCTCTGGAATTTCCGCATCGCATTCTCAAGCTGGCGCACATTCATCTTTTCATCCGCAATGTTGATGACCTGACTCTTGCGGTAGCATACGCGCACCACCGGTGCCTGCCCCTCAAAACCAACAACCTCCACCACATCACCGATGGCATAACGATACATCCCGGAAAGTGTGGTAATCAGGAGCTCATATTTGCTTCCGGCCTCAACGTCCCGAATCGTATAGATCCGCTCCCCATCTCCCGTCTCAGATAAAAATTCATAAAAACAGGTGTCCGGAAGCAGCACATAAAAGGCGTCCTCCCCTCCCATGTCCTTGGCGATGCCAAAGCAGCCCTCTGACGCTGCATAAGTAAAGAAATGGATTGGCAGATCTTCCACGTACATCCAAAGCATATCCATGTAAGCCGCAAACATACTGCCGCCGATGAGCTGCCCATACCTGATCTTCGGCCAGATCTTACGTACCAGTCCCTTTGGCAGATTTTCTGTCGGAATCCTGCGCAGTTCCTCAGCACGCTCCGGATCCGCCGGAAGCTTCTCCTCCAAGTAACGCCGCCATTCATGACTCACCGGGAAACAATCGCTGACTTTTCCTGTCTCTATATCGGAAAGAAAAGCTTCCCAATGATCCACCAGATAGCGGAACATTCCCACGACTCGATTGACAAAAACACCATGAATCGCCGTCACATCCCTGCATGCAAGGGCAAAACGCAGCTTTACATAGAGCATGTCCTCCATCTGATCCGGGAACATGACTTCCATAGGCGCAGTATAGCAGTCACCGTCAATTTCGCCCTTAGCCTCCAGATAACGATGCAGCGCAGACGCACGCACGCCGCTCATCGTACCATCCGACATAAAATTACGACGAAACTCTCCCGTTTCGAATATCTTGCCAAACAATTCCTCATCCGTCGCGTCCGGAATCTGTCGCCTGATCGTCTCTCTGATCAAATCGTGCCAGTAAAAATACTGTCTCTGGATATCTTTCTCCACAATCGGTACATATTTAGGTGAATCCGTACTGCCCGAACTGATACAGTAGAACACCGGCTTATCTGCCGTAAGCAGTTCTTCCTCTCCCTCCACCTGGCGATCGATTGCCGCCTCGTAATCATAGTGAAACGTGATGGGCAATTCTTTCTGGTATTCCTCCACCGAATGAATATCCTCAAACCCAAACAGTTTTCCATACTCCGTATCCTTATTTTCCGTAAGTCTCTCCAACAAAAATTTTTCCTGCACTGCCACCGCATCCCTGCAGAGTGCCTGAAACTGTTCGGTCGCGCCCGTCTCCCTGTTTGACTCCCCCATGTCTTCCTCCTTCATTCGTATCGCACCGCACCCCCAAAATAAATAGTGCGGATAGAAACATTATATTCGATTTTTCAACTAAAATCAATATAATCTGCCCCACTCAGCCTTTTTTGTCCCAATTTTTATTGCGCATTCAAGGGAAAACCGCTATAATAGCAAATGATTGTTAACAAGCGAAGAAGATGAGGAGGAATATTATGACATCACAGATCTGTATTATTATCGCCATCATAGCCTATCTGGGCATGATGATTTACATTGGTATCTCCTATTCCAAAAAAAATACCCAGGCGGCGGAATTTTACCTGGGCGGCCGCAAACTGGGACCGCTTGTTACCGCCATGAGCGCAGAGGCATCCGATATGAGCAGCTACCTTTTGATGGGACTTCCCGGCCTTGCCTATATCGCCGGGCTCGCCGAGGTCGGCTGGACCGCTATTGGTCTGGCTATCGGCACTTACTTAAACTGGCTTTTCGTTTCCAAGCGGATTCGCCGCTATACCAGCAAGATCGGTTCCTTTACCATTCCGGAGTTTTTTGCAAAAAGATACGGCGACGACAAGCATCTGCTGACCTGTATCGCCGCAATCGTCATCGTGATTTTCTTCGTGCCTTACACCGCTTCCGGTTTTGCCGCCTGCGGTAAGCTTTTCGGCACACTGTTTGGCATGAACTATATTGCAGCCATGCTCTTAAGCGCGGCTGTCATTGTGGTCTACTGTACGCTGGGCGGCTTTCTCGCCGTAAGTACCACCGATCTGATCCAGGGTATCACCATGAGTATCGCCCTGCTCATCGTCGTCGGCTTCGGCGCAGTCGTAACCGGGGGCTTTGGCAGTGTTACTGACGCTGTGAGCAGCCTTCCCGGCTATCTGAGTCTGGTACAGAGCTATTCCGTGGATACCGGCACTTCTGCTCCCTATACCCCTCTCATGATCGCATCTACGCTGGCATGGGGACTGGGTTACTTTGGTATGCCCCATATCCTGCTTCGCTTCATGGCAATCGAGGATGAAAATAAACTGAAACTTTCCAGAAGGATCGCTACCGTGTGGGTAGTCATCTCCATGTCTATTGCCGTTTTGATCGGTGTAGTCGGCTACGGCCTTTCTCAAGCAGGCATCATCCCCGTGCTCGAAGGCAGCAATTCCGAAACCGTCATTATTCAGATTGCCTCCGTACTCAGCACCCACGGCGTGATTCCGGCATTGATTGCAGGCGTTATTCTTGCCGGCATCCTGGCGGCTACCATGTCCACCGCCGACTCTCAGCTTCTGGCTGCGGCATCCAGCATCTCTCAGAATCTGGTGCAGGATTTCGGCAAGAAAAAACTGGACACGAAAACCTCTCTGCTGATCGCACGGATTACGGTCATCGCAGTCTCTTTGATCGCCGTCTTTATTGCAAAGGATCCCGACAGCTCTATCTTCCGTGTCGTCTCCTTTGCCTGGGCAGGGTTCGGTGCAGCTTTTGGACCGGTAGTGCTCCTTGCTCTGTTCTGGAAACGCTCCAATAAACAGGGCGCGCTTGCGGGCATGATTGCGGGCGGCGTGATGGTATTTGTCTGGAAGTACGGTATTGCCAAGCTGGGCGGCGCCTTTGCCATCTACGAGCTGCTCCCCGCCTTTATCATTGCGCTGCTCGTGAATGTGGCTGTTTCCCTTTTGACGAAGGAGCCGGATGCGGAGATTGTCAAGACATTTGAAGATGTTATGAGCAAGTAATGCGTTACCGAATTTTCTTATTCTCCCACCGCAATATCGATCTTACGTAGTTTTTCCATGAGGATTTCCTCCTCCGTCGGCAGATCCTCCGATTTTTCGATCTGCTGACGGACCTGCCACATCTGTTCGTCAATGGCCGCGATCTGTTCGGCGCACACAGTCAGACTCCTTACGATCTCTGCCTGGTTTGGCACCTCCTGCTTGTATTTGAGCTGATGCTCCAAACTTGCCCAGAAGTCCATGGCAATCGTGCGGATCTGCACTTCCACCGCCATCTCCCTCGTCTGATCCGAGAAGAAAACAGGTACGCTCACAATCATATGGTAACTGCGATAACCGTTCGGCTTCGGATTCCTGATATAATCCTTCCTACGGATCACCGTGATATCGTCCTGCTGTGCCAGCGCCTCCGCCAATACATAGATATCATCCACATAAGAGCAAACGACCCGGATTCCCGCCACGTCATAAAGATTTGCCTCCGCGTTTTCCACCGTAAAAGGAAGCCCTTTGCGGTTCAGCTTGTCCATAATGCTCGCGCTGCTTTTTAAACGGGAGTTGATGGAAGTAATGGGATTGCGCTGATATCGCACATTAAACTCGGAGTTTAAAACGTCGAATTTCGTCCGCACCTCCTTAATCGCACAGCTGTAACGCATACGCATTTCTTTATAGTCCACCATCGTTCCCGCCATCTTCCGGCGCTGTTCATAAATTTCCTTATCTACCTTGGGAATCACCATCATCTGATTCTCCTCAGGATCAAATCCCATTTCATCTAATGAGAAAAATGGATTGGGGTTCATCTGTTTATCCTCCGTTCATTTTCCTAATATATACCCAATATCACAGAAAAACAAGGAAAGAATTATTAACTTTTTATTAGAATTTTGGAAAAAGAGGAAACAACGGAAAAACTCCTAAAGATTGACTTCCCGCGCATCTCTACTATATAATAGAAGAAACATATGCTTTAGAGCGAAGACAAGATTGAAAAGTAAGTCTGATAACCTTATTTTTCAATCGCAAAAAATGCTCCAACATGGAGGAAGTCATGCAATATAGAACAATGAAGGACGGCACAGAGGTTTCCATCCTCGGATACGGCTGTATGCGTTTTACCGCATCCGCAGGCAGGATTAATCTCGAAAAGGCGGAAAAAGAAATAATGCTTGCCATTGAAAACGGCGTCAACTATTTTGACACCGCCTACATCTACAATGGCAGCGAAGATGCACTGGGCACTATTTTAGAGCGCAACCACTGCCGGGAAAAGGTGCAGATTGCCACCAAGCTCCCCTATTATCTGCTGAAAAACGCCGCCTCTGTCGAAAAGCTCTTTCAGGAACAGCTAAAACGTCTGCGCACGGATTATATTGATTATTATCTGATGCACATGCTTTTTGATGTGGAGGTCTGGAACCGCCTAAAGAGTATCGGCATTGAAGAATGGATCGCCGAAAAGAAGAAAACGGGTGTGATTCGCCATATTGGTTTTTCGTTTCATGGCGACACGAATACCTTTAAGGCGCTGATCGATGCCTATGACTGGGATTTTTGTCAGATCCAATACAATTATCTGGACGAACATACACAAGCCGGGAGAGCCGGTCTCCTCTATGCTGCCGAGAAAAACATTCCCGTGATCATCATGGAACCGCTGCGCGGCGGCAAACTGGTGGATGGTCTGCCTGACGATGCCAAAAAAGCCATCGCAAACTATCCCTTAAAGCGCACAGCCGCCCAATGGGCCTTTCACTGGCTCTGGGATCAGCCTCAGGTGACCTGTGTGCTCTCCGGCATGAATTCCACACAGATGATAACGGAAAATATCGCTTCCGCAGACGAAGCAGGTATCGGCACTTTTACAAAGGCGGACCATCACTTGATTGACATTCTGCGTCAAAAAATCAACCAACACCTAAAAGTGGGCTGTACCGGCTGCGGCTACTGTATGCCCTGCCCGCACGGCGTAGACATTCCCACTGCCTTCCGCTGCTACAATCAGACCGCCACGCAGAAAAAATTCAGTACCATCTTAGAATATGCGCAGGTCACCTCCCTGAAAAAGGATTCTTCCGCTATGACGCAGTGTACCAAATGCGGTGCCTGTGAAAAACACTGTCCCCAGCACATCGAAATCCGTAAAGAACTGCAAAACGCAAAAAAGACCTTACAGCCCTTCTATATCCGGGTTCTGCTGAAACTTGTCGGGAAGTTGGTAAAACGGGAAAGTACATGATGTCAGCTGCATAAGCCTTCCTGTTCTGTTTATGCACACAAAAAGGGAAGTGACAGGGTCACTTCCCCAACATACTGTAATTTCCCTTCTGATCGTAAGAATCCAACAGATAATGATTCTCTGACTGCATGGCGAGCATCGCTTCCCTGTCCGCCATCCGTGTTCCCTTTGTCACCTTTTTCTTGGGCGGTTCCGCCTTGCTTTTCCAAAAAGAAAGCTTCAACGCCTTTTCCTTTTGTTTCCGATAAAATTCCCACAGTTTAGCCGCACTCTCCCGCAGCTTGTTTTTGATATTGCCCCTGCCTGTTGCCGAAACAGTGGTACTCTCCTGCAAGTTGCGCTCTCTGGCCTGTTCGTCCCGCAGTGGCTCTCTCCTTTGCTCCGGCGTCACCAAGTGCTCCGCCGCCTGCGTTTGTGCCGCTGCTGCCGTCTGCATGACCGCAGGCACCGTTCCCACGGTCCTGCCTGCCCGAACGCCGCTGCCGGTACTCCTGACAACGCTCTGCGCCATCTCCTCCTGCATCGCCTTCAGCGCATAATCCTCTAAACCGGAGCCCAATCCCAGCCCGATCCTGCCGCTTCTTGCACTGTCTGTCCGTACATAACCGATGCCCTCTCCCTCAGGCTGCTGCGATTGCTTTGCCATTTCCGCAGCAGCGCCGTCCTTCATTTTAAAACCCGACCCGGAATGTACAGAAAACGGCTCGTGGAAATGCGAAGTTTTCCACTTTAACACATGATATCTTGTGTCAAAATCTTCTCTTTGCTGCACCCAAGTGATATGATTCATGGCAACATCCATTCTTTACGCAACGCCACATGAAATAGCGTCCCTAATGAAATAATTATCTGCGGGAGTTGAATCGGCTTCCCACATTGCTCCCATAATTATACAGATTCGATTTCGCAAACGGATTATATGTGGTACTTTTCTCCGCCTCGATATTTTTCTCCGCCGCAGCTTCTACAGAATCCGCTCTGGACGCCGCCCTGGCTGAAAAACCGTTTCCGCCCCAGACCTTCTCCAGCGTGTCTACATCTGCCGCCAGAAGCTTTTTCTCGTCAATGACAAGCTTTCCGTCCGCCTTCCTGCTTACACCTGTTTTGGAAAACTCGATTTCTCCCACTCTGGACATACTGTTAAACTGGCTCAGGAAGCTTTGATCCGTTCTCGTGCCTGATTCCTCCAAGTCTTCCAGCATTTGGTTATACTGTGACACGAAACCCTTGATATTTTCTACGATTTTTTCCGTACTGCCGCTTTCCCTCGCCTTATCGTAGATCGAATCCTTCTCTGCCTTTTGCAGCGCCTGTCCGTATGCCTGCACCTGTCCCGCATGATACTTCATATCATAATAGAACTTCTGTGTTTTCTGCGTTGCCTGCGGCGATGTGATAAACTCTCTGTTGTAAATGTCACTCGCCTTAGAAGCAGCTTTGCCGCCGAAAATACTGTCCAAACGACTGGAACGATTTTTCAGGCTGTTGCGTTTCAACGCCGTATATAACTTCGTTCCCGCATTTTCCTTCTTCCTGGTGTTCAGCAGATTGCTTCTGTAATTTCTTGTAACTCTCATATGCCCTCCATCTCTTTCTTTTCCGCCTGATATTATTGTCTGACGTTTCTTCTATATCTCCTCGTCCACCTCAATGCCCTTGATGTCCGCCTCGATCAATTTAAGCTTGTTTAACATATCCTTGATCTCTGCCTTGACTGCGTCATTCGCACCGGCAACATTCAATCCTGCGTCCGCCATATCACCCAAAAGCTCTGCTTCCTCTCTGGCGTCTTTCTCCTGCTGTCTCTGCGCTTCCTGCGCTTCGTGACTTTCCTCTCTGACGGCTTCGATCCGCGCTTCCATCAGTTCCTTCTGTTCCTTGCGAAGTTCGATCTTTTCTTCCTGTTCTTCCTTCTCCTCGGCTTTTTCCTTCGCTTCCTCTCTCTGCTCCTCGTAGGTTTCGTCCACCTGATCCTTGGCTTCTTCCCACATCATTCCCTGAATATCCTTGCTCGCCTCATCCATCACCTTCTTCGCATTGTTCTGCGCGTCCGTCATCTCGTGGGACTTCAGACGTTCCTGTTTGATGGATCTGACCGCCCCGTTATACGCCTCAAGAGCCGATTCCGCCCTGCCTTCACGAATTTTAAATACCTGTTCCTCTCCGTCAATTTCAAGGCATCTCTGCTGGTATTCCGTCAGCGGTTCACCCTCTAATTCCTCCAGTCTCTTACGCTCCTCTTCCGTAAAGTCAACATCTGCAAATTGACCGTTATTGGGATAATGCAGACGCTCCAAAAGCTCCAGATCCTTCTGCTCCTGAGAATCCTTCTCTACGCCATAGCCCTCCCGCAGGTTTTCCTTTCTTTCCCGGCATTCATAAATTTTATCACGATTGAGCAGAATCTCTTTTCTCTGCTCCTGCGCAAGCCCCTCGTACTCTGCTATGCTCTGATCCGTCTTACGGTCCGTGTCCCAGGCATCCTGCACAAGTTTCATTGCCTTCTTCTGCGCATGCTGTCTGCGAAGCGTGATGGAATCTTTATGTAAAGGCAGATCTCCCGCAAAAATCGTATTCTTCCGCTGCTGCTTTTCAGAAGCCTTTTGCCCGCTATTCTCCTGCGCTTTTTCCTGCGTCTGTGCCGCTATCTGAACGCTCTGTGCCTCCCTATCTCCAAATCTGACTAACATACTCTGTACCTCCTTGTCACGCCATTACGTCAATCCGTTGACCTCTGCTATAATTATCGGATGTTTTTCACCTTTTCATAAGGTAAATACAGCCCTTTTATGCCCAAAAACATGCCAGTCACAACATTCTGCCTTACAGCTTCAGAAATTGCAGAAATGCCTCGCACCCTTCCAGTACATCGTCATAAGTTACCTCAAAGTTTCCCGTATACCAAGGATCGGCGATCGCCCTGCCGCTGCCCGCGAACTCCAAAAGCTTGTATATCTTATGTTCCGGGTCTCCGCCCGCGATTCGCTCCATATTGCGGACATTGGCGTCGTCCATGCCAATCAGGTAGTCGAACTTCTGATAGTCCTGCTTCGTCATCTGACGCGCACGGTGGGGAATCAGCGGGATCCCTTCCTGCCGCAGTTTGTTCACCGTGCCGTAGTGGGGCGGGTTGCCGATTTCCTCACGGCTGGTGGCGGCGGAGTCGATGTGGAACCCTGATGAGAGGCCTTTCTCCTTTACCATGTGGGTGAGGAGGCTTTGAGCCATTGTGCTTCTGCAAATATTGCCGTGGCAGATGAATAATATT
>DETS01000034.1:0-19524 GCA_002361735.1 Lachnospiraceae bacterium UBA3282
CATCCATTAACTTCACCTTTTCCCCGGCTCTTGGGCTGGGGAAATTTCTTGATTTTAATTTTACAGCCCTCAGAGGACATTGTTTGCCGTTCACAGCAGAAAAAGGGTCTTCCATGACATGATGCTTTAGTTTGCAAAATCCGGTTCCGAAACAATAAACGAAAGGGAAAGAGTAGATTGTGCCATAAGAGAAAAAGGAGGAAAAAGAGATGGCAAATGATTATATGAAAGACTATGTAAATTCTAATTCCGGCTATGATGTCACGGCATTGCTTGGCGGGAGCGTGAACGGCAGTGGGAGCATGCTCTCAGATTACGCTTCGATCAAAAACGGAAGTTATAAAAAGGTGATGAAGGCATACTGTGCCAAGCAGGAGGCGGAAAAGTCATCTGTGTCGGGAGATACCGCACAGAAGCTGAAACTGATAGGATCGAGCGCGGATGCCTTGAAAAAATCGGTGGAGGCGTTAAACGGTCCTGCTCTTTGGGAAAAGAAGAAAATCACCCAAAAGGATGAGGAAACCGGGGAGGAGACGGAGACCGAAGATTATGATTGGGAGGCAATCACAAAGGCGGTGAAGTCCTTTGCGGACAATTACAATTCCGTAGTCGAGCAAACGGGAAGTTCGGATACCAAAAGTGTGCTTCAAAATGCGGTTTGGATGACGGATATGACGGAAAAGACGCAGAAACTGCTCTCTAAGATCGGCTTAAATGTTGGGAAAGGCAATAAGCTGGAACTGGATGAGGAAGAGCTGAAAAAAGCCAATATTAACACTTTAAAAACAACGTTCTCAGGGCATGGCTCTTTTGCTGACAGGGTTTCCCGGAAAGCGGGAAGTATCAGCCGGGCGGCATCAAGTGCGGCGGCTGCGGCAAAGGCAAGGGCGACCTATACCAAGAACGGGAAGTATTCCGATACTCTGGGGAACTGGCTGTCCGGTACGGTGGATAAAAAGGTAGGGGATAAGGCGTCGGAAAAGGATAGGACGAAGGATACCATACAGCAGGCAATCGAAAAGAGAGAGAAGGAGAAAGCAGAGAAGGAAAAGAAAGAACAGGAAAAGAAAGGGAAAGAAAAGGCAGACCGGGTTTAACCGGTCTGTTTTTTATGGTATAATGTACGCGAAAGCTAAAAGCAGTGCGCAGGATTTCGAGCTTGCACTGCGGAGAAAGCACGAAAGGAATCATTTATGTTAGCACTGGTCAAGACATCTGCCGCCTGTCTGTTACTGACGATCTATATGGTGGGATTTTATTATCGCAAGCCTCATATTCCTGTCCGCTCCACCAGGATCTTTCAATGGTTGACTGCCACGGCAATCGTAAGTTCCGTCTTTGACCTGATCACCATCTGCACGGTCAATCACAGGGATGTGGTGCCGGAATCCTTAAATCTGGCGGCGCATATCATTTATTTGCTTTCGATTTTGGGCTTTGTCTATCTTTTGTTTGTCTATATGAGGAGCTATCTGGAGACGACCCTCACATTTTCGGGACCTGTGAGAATTTTTCAGAGTCTGCCGGTTGCAGTGTCCGTCGTGGGTATTTTGGTGCTTCCCATTACCTATGTGCAGGGAATAACCACGGATTATTCGTTGGGACCCAAGGCGTATGCCCTGTATGTGAGTCTGGTGATCTATCTGATTCTGATCTTATATTACTGCCTTCGATATTGGAAGATCATGGATAAAGATAAAAGATTGGCGATCATACTTGCCGTGCCGCTCTTTGTGGTGACGGCGCTGATTCAGATGCTGATTCCCGAAACATTGGTGGTCGTGGTCTGTTCCACACTGATTCTCCTCGGTTTGATTTTAAGTAATGAGAATACTGAAAAGTACGTGGACGAGAATGCCATGCTGTTTAACCAGTATTCTTTTGAAAGGGTATTGGAGGATTTTGATTTTGGGAAACAGAAGATCGTAATTGGCGTTTTCTGTTTCTGTAAGACGGAAAATAATCTCGACTGGAAACAGGACGTCCTGATTCTGCGTGATATCCATAAGGAGCTTAGACAATGCCGTCTGCACGGTTATCGCGTCGGTGAAAACGGCGTGGCATTTATCACGAGTGCGAGGGAGAAAGCGGAGACTGTGCTTGATGGAGTGAAAAACAGTATCGAAGAAAAGTATGATAAAGAAACTCTCGTTATGGAGACAAAGCTGTTGGCCGGGGCGGATGCGGCTGATCAATACGAATGTATGCGCAGTATCGTATCCTTCTGCACGGAGGTCGGCAGCAGGCTTGCCTATATTGATTATTTGACCAATATTTATAATCGAAACGCACTGGAGCGGGATCTGATCAAATGGGAGGAGAGAAAGGACGCCTATTATTTTCTTGCCGATCTGAACGGTCTGAAGCTGGTGAATGATACCATTGGTCATTCCGCCGGGGATAAAATGCTGCAGGGGTTTGCCCGACTGTTGGCAGACGCGGTTGGGGAAGGCGGCAGAGCGTATCGGCAGGGCGGAGACGAATTTGCCGTGCTCTATGACAAGGATGCGCAGTCGTTTCTGCAAACATTGGAAACGTACTGTAATGACTATAACTCGTCCTGTGCGATTCCCATCAGTTATGCCATCGGATACTGCCGCCTGCGGGAAGAAGATTTCAGGGAGGCGGCGGACCGGATGATGTATGAGGATAAGAGGCGTAAAAAAGCCGGACATTAAATTCCTTGCGTTTTTATTTTACTTTATTGAACGAATTGCGCAGCGACAAAAGCTCGTAGTAATCGAGCAGTGCATTGATATTGCGGCGGTCCAGTTCCAGTGTGGTATTCAGCAGATCACCAACCGTATAGTCGGCAGACAGCTCCTTATTTAAGGAGTCGATGCCGGCTTTGTATTTTGTCCTTTGCAGGAGATAGTCAGTGGATACGTTATAGAAATCAGCCAGTTTGCTTAAGGTAACGAGGTCAGGGGAATGTACGCCTTTTTCATAGTTTGAGATCGTTGCAACAGTCATGTTCAGATAAGCGGCAACTTCTTTTTGCAGAAAGCCTCTTTCTTTGCGCAGTTCAGCCAGAAATTCACCAAATTCCATAAGAACCTCTTTTCTCTGATCGTATGATAGTAAGTCTGTTTTTCTTTACTGTACAATATTTAAGCAAAAGAGGAATGAAAATAAACAAAGCGTATAAATTCCGGAAAAATACGGAAGAAAATTTGACAATACATAAAATAGATATCATTAAGAATGGATTCCGTAAATGTGTGACAGAGACACTGCTTTTTGAAAAAATCGTCTGATTCCGTTTTTTTCATCGGACAAGGGACTTGTAAGCAAGTCGTGATTCAGGTATAGTGAAAGAGAAGAAAAGTTACCAAAAGTAACGCCATCAGGAGATCGGCTATGGGATTATTCAGACAGTCAGGAAAAGAAAGTAAAAGGGAACTGCATAAAGAAGCGCGGAAAGAAAACGGCAGTGAGCAGAAGAAAACCATGTTTCTCTCACCGGAAGAACGATACTCTTCCAAGGCGAAGGGCAGCAGCCCTTCTCAAAAGGAGGAGAAGGAAGCGTCTGACCGGTCGTTGAAAGGGGTGCTTCAAGGAAATCCGATCATCATAAACGGAGCGGATTATCTTTTGCGGATCGGGCAGACCTACATGGAGGCGTTGATTACGGTTTATCGGCGTTTTTCCATGGAGGAGCTTCAAGAAGTATTGAAGGAGAACGGCATTGTTTCCGGTATCCGGGAAAAGGCGTTGTCTGAGATCGCGGAAGGAAAGCAGAATTATGAGGAGACGCTGATCGCGACGGGAATTGCCGCAAAAGACGGGCGGGACGGTTATTTTGAATATCATTTTAATCCCCAACCGGAGACAGAGCCCATCATATTGCCGGACGGTTCGGTGGATTACAATGTGCTGGGAAAGATTGAACTTGTACGCGCCGGAGAAACGCTCGTCACCTATCACCCGCCGATTCCTGCCGTATACGGCAGGGATATCCGCGGAAACGAAATCGGTGCATATGAGGGCAAGGGGCTGCCGCCGCTGCAGTGTAAACGCTGCAGCATGGATGAGAACGGCTGTAAATATTTTGCGGACGTGGAGGGTAATGTCACGCTGAATGGAAGAACGCTTACCGTCACGCCGATTTATGTGCTGGACGGCAATCTGGATGCGGCCACAGGCAGTCTGGATTTTCATGGAGATGTGCTGATCCAGGGGAATGTCTTTGCAGGTGTGACGGTGAAGACGACAGGTAATATCACGATCAACGGTCATGTGGAGACAGCGAATATCATTGCGGGGAAGGATGTTATCTTAAAGAACGGTATGCAGGGTTCCGGAAACGGTACGATCCGCGCGGGCGGCAATGTCATGGCGCGTTTTATTGAACAGTCGCAGGTTTTTGCAGGGATGGAAGTGAATACGGGAGCTTTATTAAATTGCGAAGTGGAGTCAGGGCATACGGTGAAGGTCATCGGCAATCGGGGAACCATTATCGGTGGCAGGACTGCGGCGGTGGAGGAAATCTCGGCGGCCTCGATCGGCAATCGTGCGGGGGTCGAGACTTTGCTGATCATTGGTCTGGACTGTGAATTTAAGACCAAGATGAGCGAGATCGATCGTTTGACGGAAGAATACGAAGAAAATATGAAGGATGCCATTCGCAATCTGGACCGCATCGACTATCAGATGAAAAATCAACCCGGGACGCCCGGAATGAATGAGCAGAAGGCGGAGCAGATGCGCAGAAAGATCAATTATCAGTTAAAGCTTCAGGAAATCACCAAAAGGCGGGAGGAACTGATTGATATCAACCGCCGTTCCGCTGACGGAAAAATCGTGGTGAACGGGCTGTCAAACGTGGGCAGTGTGATCGTTATAAACGGCGTGCGGGAGGTCCTGCATTCTGAGTATCGGGATGTGGCATATACGAAGGGCAGGAATGAGATTCGCATCATTTCCAATAAACAGTCATAAGGAGAAGCGACATGTTCAAGAAAAAAGCGGCAGCGCCGACGATTGCTTATGACAAAGAGAACTGTAAACCGATCTTAAGATGCAGCATCTGCAACGGCGAGCAGGTGGCGGGATTTAAGAATCTGCAGACCGGAAAGTTCGAGGAGGTCATGCTGATCCGGGGTGCGGAGGATCTCTTTGCATTCAAAAAGCAGTACGGAATCGAGGAGGAGATCGGGAAAGAATATTAAGGGAGGGCGGCAGGTGCCGCCCTCTTGCTTACTGTTTTTCGAATACCGGCATATAGGTGATCGGGCAGTCCACGGTAACGGTGCTGCCGCCCTGATAGATTTCGCCGGTGGAGGTCAGTTTCCAGCTTCCGGCGGGGAGATAAACGTCGCGCTTCCACTCGTTCAGATGCAGGATGGGTGCCACCAGATATTTGTCCCCGAACATGTACTGGTCTTGCAGCGTCCAGCAGGTCTCATCCTCAGGGAACTCATAAAACATGGTTCGAATCAGAGGAGAGCCGTTTTCGTGCGCTTCCCGATACAGCCCCTTGATATAGTCGTGCATGGCGATACGGACGTTATAGTAGTCCTTCATGATGGCGTAATTATCCTCGCCATAGCTCCAAAGTTCGTTGGGCTGACCGGTGTGCAGATAGCCGCCGCCCCAGTCGCGTGTATCAAGCGGCGGGATGTTGTAGGGACCTCTGTCGCCGTGCATACGCAGAACGGGGGAGTAGACCGCAAACTGATACCAGCGGATCAAAAGCTGTCTGAAATCCTCATCGTTGACATCGTCTGTCATGAAACCGCCGATGTCCGTGGTCCACCAGGGAATGCCGGCAAGCCCCATGTTCAAGCCGCACTGAATCTGGTCGGCAAAGGCTTCAAAGGTGCTGGGCACGTCGCCGGACCACACCACGTTGCCGTACTTCTGAGAGCCTGCCCACGCGCAGCGCAGGAGGTTTACCACTTCGCCCTTGTTTTCCTTTTTCATACCGTCGTAGAAGGCGCGGCTGTAAAGCTGCGGGTAGAGGTTGCTCACCGCGAGCGCAGGTCCTTCGCAGTAACGGTAGTTTTCAAAATCATACACGCCGTAGTCGGGCTCGGAGTTATCCAGCCAAAAAGCGTCGATACCATAGTCAAAGTAATTTTTCTTGCAGATCTTCCAGACATATTCTCTGGTCTCGGGATTGAAAGGGTCGATCTCCACGCAGTCGCCCTGGAAGTCGTAGGTCTGCGCCGCGCCGCGTTCGGTGCGGATGAGGAGGCCGCGCTCCATCATCGGTCCGAAATTCTCGCTCTTGCGGTCAACGGAAGGCCAGACGGAGACGATGACCTTGATGCCCATGGAGTGAAGCTCGTCCACCATTGCCTTGGGATCGGGCCAGTAGGTCTTGTCAAATTTCCAGTCGCCCTGTACGGTCCAGTGGAAGAAGTCGATGACGATCTGGTCGATTTTGATGCCTTCTTTCTGATATTGGCGGGCTACGCTTAAAACTTCGTCCTGGGTGCGGTAGCGCAGCTTACACTGCCATAAGCCCATCAGGTGTTCGGGGAACATTTCCGCGCGTCCTGTGACAGCGGTGTAGTTTGCAAGGATTTGTTTTGGGGTATCCGCCGCCGTGATCCAGTAGTCCATTTCTTTGGTTGCCCGTGCGATCCATTCGGTGTAGTTTGTGCCGAAGGTGACGCGCCCAACAGCCGGGTTGTTCCAGAGGAAGCCGTAGCCCAGAGAGGAGACGGCAAAGGGCACGGAAATCTGGGAGTTGCGTTGTGCCAGCTCCAAAATGCAGCCCTTTAAGTTCATCACATCCTGTTGGTACTGTCCCATACCGAAGATCTTTTCGCCCCTATTGCTCTCGAATTTGACATTTAAGGCATACTCGCTGCCGCCGATCACGCCCTTCCATTCCCGGTTCACCAGTTTCAGACAGCGGCTCTCTTTTGAGAGGGTGCCGTCGTAGAATCTGAAATATTCCCGCAGAATCAGCGCATCGTCCCGATAGAAGGAGAGGATGCCCGCGAAATTGACCACTGCTTTCAGTCTTCCGTTTATGATGGTAGCGATAGGACGTTTATCAATGCTGCCGTCTCCTACCCAGTGATCCTCCTCAGCGATGGTGATTTGTGTACCTGCGGTATTGACTTTTTCAGTCAATGCCCAGTCGGTTCCGCTGAATTTTGGCGCCATGGCCGCGCGTACCCGAAAGGAATCCTGTCCCCAGGCCTCGATGCGCAGCGTTTCTCCTGCGTGGCGGCATACCAGCGCGCCGCCGTCTTTTACGAATTGCATAGTTACCCCCGTTCCGAAGCGTTACGCTTCTGTCTTTGATTTTGTTTTCGCCTGTTCCATTGAAATGGAAAGAGTATAATAGTATAATACTATTACCAAAGCAATATTTCTATGTGAATCCTACTCTAAAATAATACTATTGTATCACATATAGAAGCTGAAATCGTATCAGGTATGGAAACCTGCGGAGGAATGGCGGCGGACGCATCCATGCTGCCGGGAAAGCGAGGGGAGAAAGCGGGATGCCAAATCAGGAAACGCGGGAAAGACGGCAGCACAGTACCACCTGGATTCCCTACAGTCATTACGAATGTCATATGCCGGAAGCGTACATGAACGTTCCCATGCACTGGCATGGGGAATTTGAGTTGATCTATGTGAGACGGGGACGGGGAGAATTTTGGTGCGCGAGCCGCAAGTGGGAGGCGAAGGCGGGCGAACTTTTGCTGGTGCCGCCGAATATGCTCCACGCAGCCTACCCCGGGGAGGGAGAGGAATTGCTCTATGATGCGTTGGTGTTCAGCCCTGCCTTTCTGGGGGCAGGCAGCGGTGACCGCTGTACCGGTGAGTGCATCCGTCCCATTATCAAAGGGCGTGTGCAGATCAATGTCTGTATTCATGAGGATGACGAAGCTTATGGAGAGCTTAAGACAGCCGCGGATCAGATCTTTGTCTGCGTGCAGAAGAACAGCGCCAGAACGGATCTGCTTTTAAAGAGTGAACTGCTACGCTTTTTCTGGATTTTGGAGGAGAAGGGCTGTCTCCTCATACAGGAAGAAGGAGCGGAGGAGAGTGAGGCAGTGCGTCCGGCGCTGGAGTACATGGCACAGCATTTTCGGGAGGAAATCACAGTGGAGCGGCTGGCAGAGCTGTCGCATGTAAGCCGCAGTCATTTTATGCGCTGTTTTCGGAGAGCGGTGGGAATCGGCGCCATTGAGCATTTGTCGCAGCTCCGCATCCGGGCGGCTTGTGAGGCGCTCTGCGACAGCTCGGATCAGATCGCGGATATCGCCTTTGCCTGCGGCTACAGCAATCTTTCCAATTTCAACAGGCAGTTCTTGAAAAAGGTGGGCTGTTCCCCGAAGGAATATCGGAAGCGAAACAGAGAGGCGATAAAATAATAGAAAGTGGAAGGGACTGCGAAAGAAGCAAAAAGAAAAATAGTTTGGAATGCCGGATTGGGAAATAAATAGTGGAAAAATGAAATAGCTTGTGGTAGAATAATGGCGTTGGGACAAAGAAGTCTGAAAGGAGTTCTTTGTCTTTTTTGCGTATATAAGCAAAGTTAGAAAGCGGAGGAAATGACATGGCTAAGATCAAGGAAGCCTGCGGCGTTGTCGGTATGTACGGTCCGGAGGGGGAGAATGTGGCGTCCTCCCTTTATTATGGGCTGACAGCCCTGCAGCACAGGGGACAGGAGGCATGTGGGATGGCGGTCTCACGGACCGATAAGGAACGGGGCAATGTCTGTTTTCATAAAGATCTTGGCCTGGTGAGCGAGGTGCTCACAAAAGAGGTTTTAGATAAGATGGATGGCAATATCGGTCTGGGGCATGTACGGTATTCAACCACAGGGGCATCTGTAGCGGAGAATGCCCAGCCGCTGGTGCTTTCCTATATTAAAGGGACATTGGCTTTGGCGCATAACGGCAACTTAATCAACACACCGGAGCTGAAATGGGAGTTGATCCAGAACGGGGCGATTTTCCACACGACCACGGACTCAGAGGTGATTGCATTCCACATTGCAAGGGAGCGGGTGCATTCGGCGACGGTGGAGGAGGCGGTTTACAAGACGGCTCTGAAAATAAAGGGCGGCTATGCGCTGGTCATTATGAGTCCCCGGAAGTTGATCGGCGTGCGCGATCCTTACGGACTAAAACCCCTATGTCTGGGGAAAAGAGAAGAGACTTATGTGCTTGCTTCGGAATCCTGCGCACTGGAAGCTGTAGGAGCGGAATTGATACGGGATATTCTGCCGGGGGAGATTGTCACGATCTCAGGCGGAAAGGTCAGTTCACAGATGCTGCCGAAGGCGGAAAAGTGCGCCCATTGCATTTTTGAGTATATTTATTTTGCGAGGTTGGACAGCGTGATGGACGGGGTGCGGGTGTATGACGCCAGGATTCGCGCGGGGAAGATGCTTTCCAAGGCCTATCCGGTGGCGGCGGATCTGGTGACGGGCGTGCCGGAGTCGGGACTTCCGGCGGCGCAGGGTTACGCGCAGGAGAGCGGCATCCCCTTCGGGCTTGCTTTCTATAAAAACAGTTACATAGGCAGGACCTTTATCAAGCCCACGCAGACGGAAAGAGAGTCCGCCGTCCGTATGAAGCTGAGCGTGCTGGAATCGGCGGTAAAGGACAAACGCATCGTGCTGGTGGACGATTCCATTGTGCGGGGAACCACCATTGCCAACCTGATCCGCATGTTGAAAGAGGCGGGCGCCAGAGAAGTGCATGTGAGGATCAGTTCGCCGCCCTTTCTCTATCCCTGTTATTTCGGCACCGACGTCCCTTCCAATTCCCAGCTGATCGCGGCGAATCACAGCGAGGAGGCGATTCGGGAGATGATCGGAGCGGATTCTTTGGGATATCTGAGAAAGGAAGATTTGTCGGAGATGGCAGAAGGGCTGCCATTGTGCAGGGCATGCTTTGACGGAAAATATCCGATGGATGTAAGCAGCCCTGCCGAACAGCAGCATGATATGTGAGAAGAAGGAAGGTTGCTGTATTATGGTTAAAAGAAGACACTGGAAACTATGCAGTTGATAAATTACGGTGTTACAATAAATGCCAAAATGCCTTTACCGGTCATGTTTACTACGACATGATCGGCTCTTTTTTCGGTGACGATAAGCTCCAGTGCCTTTTTCTAACCGAAATATTTAGAATCATATCCAGCTCGAAACGGTTTCGATTGGATGTCGTCTGTCTGTGCCGTGTTTTCTGTAGTAGTCCGCTTTATCCTGGTACATTCTCCTCTCTGCTTCCGCAATCAGCCTGCTTACACCGCAAAAGCTGGTTCTTTCCCATAAACCGCCCACTGCCATATGAACGGATTTTTTACGTAGATTTTTCCTTAGCTGCTCAATCCCCTGCCATAGGGCAGATTCTTCAATGGGAGTACACAGAGCCAACAGTTCGTCGCCGCCGATGCGGAACAGACCGTATTCGCCAAAACTTTTTTGCAGACAGCTGCAGGCGTCGATAATCAATTTATCGCCCCAATCATGCCCCTTTTGATCGTTTGTTTGCTTTAAGCCTGTTATATCACAGTAGACAATGCCCAGGCTCTGCGCCGCTTCCAGATTGTCCAGGTATCTGTTCATGGCATGACGATTTCCGATTCCGGTGAGCTGGTCGCGATAGCTCATTTGTTCCAATTCCCGGATGAGACTGTTGATCTGTCCCAGATTATCAATGTCAAAAGCCAGCGTCATTCGATACTTTTTCCCGTTCTCTGTCAGCAGAGTGTCCTTACGAAGAAAATGCCGTTCCAACGCGGGATCATACTGGCGCTGCTCGATGAAATAGCCCTCCTGCAATTTGTGGTTATTGCATATGGGGCAGGGAAGGGAATTGTTTTGCAGTATTTCATAACATTTCTTTCCCGCCAGTTCATGCAGAGAGTGAAAACCATAGGTCAAAAGCGCTTTTTTGTTCATATAGACCAATTCGTGACTGTCCGCATCCGAAACATAGACAAGCTCGTCCATCGTGTCATAAAATTCCCATATTTTACTCATACACGCAGTCCTCCTGATTCAAACTGTAAAGGGTAAAATATTTCTATAACTATATATCATATTTTAGCCGCATCCTTTCCTGTTTGGTGTGAATGGTAAGTATACGGCGCGAATTGCAGAGGGCTGATATTTACATTTGACAGACGTGATGATAAAATTGAAAGAAGACAAAGATAGCAAAAAGATGGGAAGAAAAGGCAGATGTCGGTTTTGGGGTTGGCATTCATACATAATTTGACCACGATGTTGTTTGGCATTTACCTCTCTGCTTTCTTTTTGGGCGTTAAGCGTGATCGAAGAAACATTCTTACCTTGTTTTTCTTTTTTGCTGTGGAAGGTCTCGTATTTGGTTCCTGCTATTTACTGGTGGGCAGGGAGATTGCCTATCGCTGTTATATCCTGATCATCCATCTGCCATTGATCGTATTTTTGGTTCTATATTATAAGTATTCCGTTGTTTCCTCCTGCATTTCCGTATTTTCCGCTTATCTCTGCTGTCAGTTAAGCAATTGGATCGGTGTGGTGATTTTATTGATCACAGAAAAACAGTGGTGCTATTATGTTTCACGGATTCTGATTACGATAGTCGTTTTTATTCTGCTGTGCAAATATATATGTCATACGACGGAGAGCATCTTTACAAGGGATAGCAGAGATCTTTATATCATCGGCTTTTTACCCACGGTGTATTATGTGTTTGATTATTCTTTCACGAAACTTTCGGATTTGCTTTATTCCAATAACAAAGCGGTAATCGAATTTTTGGGCTTTGTTTTCTGTATCTTTTTCATTACCTTCTTACTGGTTTACTATCGGGAATATGAGCGGAAACAGGAGATGGAACAGTACAGCGAACTGATGAAAATACAGCTCCTTTCCGTGCAGAAGGAGATTGAACAGGTAGAGTGCAGCAAACAGAAACTTTCCATATTAAGGCATGATATGCGGCATCATTTGCATATCATTCTCGCACAGCTTCAAAATGATAATATCGGGCAGGCGGTTGCTTATATTGAGGAGATCGGGAACGGTTACGAGGATACGACGATTACGACTTACAGCAAAAATGAAATGATAAACGCCGTTATTTCCATTTATCACACGCGGTTTGCCAACAAAAAGATCACGCTGCATCATGATATCTGCCTGGGGGAGGCGCTTTCCTGTCCGGATACTGCCATTTGTACGATCTTATCCAATGCGTTGGAAAATGCCATGCACGCATTGGAAGAGATGACAGAGAAATGGGTAAACCTCACAATGTCTGAAAAAAACGGGCGGCTCCTTTTGCAGATTGAAAATCCGATTGAAAAGATACCAAAATTTGTCGGCGGCATTCCGACTTCCGGTAAGAAGGGGCATGGGATTGGCGTAAAAAGCATTGTGTACTATGTGGAGCAGTTGAACGGGCAATGTCATTTTTCCCTGACGGATCATACTTTTGTTTTACAGATCATAATATAGATTTTGCTCTGATTGGGAGGAAAATATGAAAGTAGCGGTTTGTGATGATGAAGTCTGTTTTATCGATGAGGTCTGTCCCCTGTTGGAAAAATGGGCAGAAGACAGGAGTGTAAAACTGACGATCTATCGGTTTACCAATGGAGATGATTTGATCGATGCACAGCGCGGCGAGTGTATGGATCTGATTATTTTGGATGTAATGATGCCTTTGTTAAACGGAATCGATGCGGCCAGAGAGCTTCGCAATATGAATCAGACAGTACCGATTGTCTTCCTTACATCTTCCGGAGAATTTGCCGTGGATTCCTATGAGGTAAAAGCCTTTCATTATCTTATGAAACCGATTGATCGGGAACGGCTGTTTCCGGTGCTTGATGATTTCTTGAAAACGTTTTGTTCGATGAAAAGTTTCTTTACGGCAAAGACGGCTGATGGCTTTTGCCGGATCGCGATCGCGGATGTGGATTATCTGGAAGCGCAGAATAAGCAGGTTCTCGTTCATATGGCAAACGGGAAGACGATTGTGATTCGGGAGCTGTTCTCAAGATGTGCGGAAGTGTTTTCACGGCAAAACGGGTTTTATTGCTGTCACCGCAGCTATATTGTGAATTTGGACAATGTGGAGCGGTTCACCAAAACAGAGGTTTTCACGGTTCATCATGCGGTCATACCGATTTCACGAAACAGTTATACTGCCTTTAAGGAGACGTATTTTCATCATATGTTTGCATGAAAGGCGGGAGATGGGGATGCTCTTTTTATGGTTCGATTATATTCAGGTAGTTCAGGGTTCCTTCCGCGACGCCGGTACCCTGTTCGAGCAGGGAGATCAGCCCACGTATCGTATATTCACAGTCTTCCGGTGTGGTGGAAAGAAAGGTATTGTTCAGCTTGACGCCGAGGACGATCAGCACGATCTCCGCCAGCGCTTCCGGATAGTCAAAGCGGATCTCGCCGGCGGCGATGCCCTGTTCGATGATCTTAGCCAAGTTCGGCTTTAATTCCGAAATCAAATAGTTTAAGTATTTTTGGTGCAGATAAGCAGATTCCTGTATGGTAATGGGTCTGTTTTTTTCGCTGTCCTGTTTTAAAAAGGCGGCCGCGGAGCTGCGGCAGGCCTGAAACAGCATCGCCATCCGCGTAAAGGGCGGGATGTCTGTCTGATCCGCCAGATTTTTGGCCGTCTGTAAGGGTGTTTCATAATTTCTTCTGATCAGCGCGTCTAAAATCGCTTCCTTGGAAGGAAAATAGTAATAGATGCTGCCCTTGCCAATGCCGGCTTTAGCGGCAATGTCGCTCACGGAGATGCCAGACATGCTTTTATCTACCATGAGCTGCTGGAGAGCGTCTAAGATTCTGTCATATTTTTTTGTATCTGCCATGGGATGCGCCTTTCTGCGAAAAATATTTGTCTTAGCGAGCATTTTAACATAGAATTGCACGGCGGACAATCGTTAGATGTATTTTTTCAGAAACTTTTATGAAATATATTGACCGACGGTCGAAACGTGTGATAAGGTTAAAACTGTAAAATCGACTAGCGGTCGACAGATTGAAAATTAAAATTTTCAATCTCGACGGGAGGAGGAGAAGGAAAATTATGACTTACGCAGATTTTTTTTATGACATTAAGGGAAGATTTATGGGGGCGGATGTGAGTGATATCAAAGAGCATCTCGCCTTTGAGTTTGATATTGAGGATGAGGAGGCGAGCGGCGCCTTCTATGTGGAGGTAAAGGACGGCCAGCTTTTCGTAGAACCTTATGAATACTATGACAGGGATGCAAAATTTATCTGCGCACCCGAAGTGCTCGTAAAGATTGCGGAGGGAGAGATGGATCCCGTATGGGCGTTTACCACGCAGAAATTGAAGGTGGAGGGCAATATCGACAAAGCGCTTCGTTTGAAAGATATCATTGAATTGAAGCAGAAACAACTGAAAAAAGAAGCCAAAGAGGCAAAAAAAGCGGCGAAAAGAGGGTAATTTGAAGCTCTGACAGGGAGGTAATAATGGCAAAAAAATCAGGAAAGAAACGACATGGTCTTTTGAAAGCGGCGGCGGCAGGAATTGGTATTGTCACAGCCGCGACAGGCGGAGAGATTGCCTATTTTTACAGACGTACCATGAAGCGGAATCATGCCAAAGTCGAGCGAACGATCAAGATGGCGGGCACGGACTGGAACCGGTATATGGATCTGCTCCAGGAGCGTAAGGCGGCAATGCTGGCGAGACCCCACAGCGATCTGTGGCAGGAGAGTTACGATGGGCTGAAACTTCACGCAACGTATTTCCCGGCAGGGGCAGAGGCGGAGAAGAAAAAGATCGTGATCTGTTTTCATGGCTATACCAGTCAGGGATTGTCGGATTACATCGGACTTTCGGACTATTATCAAAAGAGAGGATTTGCCATGCTTATGCCGGACGCCAGAGCGCACGGTCAAAGTGAGGGTGAGTATGTGGGCTTTGGCTGCCTTGACAGGAAGGACGCTTTGGTGTGGATCGATTGGGCGGTAAAAGAACTTGGCGAGGATGTAGAGATTTTGCTTCACGGGACCTCCATGGGAGCGGCTACCCTTTTGATGCTGAGTGGTCTGTCGCTGCCAAAGCAGGTGAAGGGAATCATTTCCGACTGCGGTTTTACGTCTCCGAAGGAGGTATTTACCCACGTTCTGCATAACATGTACCATTTGCCGGCATTTCCGGTGATTCCGGGAGCGGATGTGGTGAACCGCCGACTGGCAGGCTACGGGATGGACGAGTGCAACGCCAAAAGGGAAGTGGAGAAAGCGACGGTGCCGATCCTGTTCATTCACGGGAGTGCGGATACTTTTGTACCCTGTAATATGTGCGACGAAATCTATGAGCATTGTGCCTCGCCGAAGCGCAAGCTGATCGTGGAAGGGGCGGCCCACGCGGAGAGTTACTATAAAGATATGGAAAGTTATGAGAAGGAACTGACGGCATTTATTGCGGAAACGATGGGAAAGGAATAAGAGAGGGGACAAAAAGGAATGAAGACTAGAAAAGGTCACAAAACATATCCGCTGACGGTAGCGCAGAAATTTCATATTTATTACATGGATTTTTGCCCGAAGAAGGAGGTCGTGAACATCGGCACCAGCCTGACCATCGAGTATGAGCTGGATATTGAGGAACTCAGACGGGCAGTCTATAAGGCATACGAGCGCTGCGAGTCCATGCGGGTGCGCTTTGCTTATGATAAAGAGGAAAAGCAGTGGTATCAGTATCTGGTAGACAAAGAAGAACGGGACATTGAGTATGTGGATTTTTCCGGTAAGACCATGGAGGAAGCTGCCGAGATTATGACGGGCTGGACGCAGGTGCCTTTTGAGCGGGAAGACAGTCCCATGAACCGCGTGGTAATGATCAAGACGCCGGACGGCTGTCAGGGGCTTTATGTGCTGGGCGATCATATGTTGATGGATGCCCAGTCCCTGATCGGTTTTTTGAGAGATGTGATCGAACTTTACTGTAACGTTAAATTTGAGTATGACTACCCGCTTGAGATGCGTTCCTATATCGAGCAGTTGGAAAAGGATCTGGCGTATGAGGCGGGGAGCAAGGCGCAGACAAGAGACCGCGAATTTTTCCAGAACCTCATCGGGGAATCGGAGCCTATTTTTAACGGCATCAAGGGACCCGGTCAGCTGGAGGAAGCGAGAAAGAAATTCCCGGGTACCAGAGCAGCTTTTTCCGCGACCCGTCAGGTGGATTCCGCTCTCGATATTTTCCATTTGGAGGAAGAACCCACACAGCGGCTGATGCGTTTCTGCGAAGAACAGCACGTTTCCTTACAGTGCCTGCTGATCATGGGCATCCGCACTTATCTGCAAAAGATGAATGATAATGACGACGTTTCTATCAACGTGGCTTATGCAAGACGCGCGACGTTGATGGAAAAGAAATCAGGCGGTACGAGGATCCACTCTTTCCCCTTCCGCACGATCCTGTCAAAGGACCAGACTTTTATGGAAGGGATCCTGGCAATCCGCAATGGGCAGAATGAGATCTTCCGCCATACCAATTACGATCCGGTAGAATATTTTGCCTACAGGAGCAAACTTTACAATACGCCGCAGGGCGCCGTTTATGAGCCGATGGCTCTGACGTATCAGCCTTTGACACTGAAGGATAAGGGGCTCAATCAGTTGGGCGATATTCAATATAAGACCAAGTGGTATCCCAACGGCGCGACCACGCAGGCGATGTATCTGACGGTGATGCACCGTTCCGATGACAACGGGCTGGATTTTAATTTTGAACATCAGGTGGCGGCTGTGAGCCGAGAGACACTGGAACAGTTTTATTATTATCTGTGTAAGATCATGTTTAAGGGAACGGAGAATCCGAATTTGAAAATTGGTGATATCATAAAGCTGATATAGGGAAAAGGAGGTTAACGGTATGTTTGATCAATTAGCGGAAATCATTACGAATTATGTGGAAGTGAAGAAGGAGGATATCAAGCCGGAGTCCCGTTTTATGGAAGATCTTGGCTTTTCTTCCTTTGATTTTATGAGTATGCTCGGTGAGGTGGAGGACACCTTTGACGTGGAGATCGAGCAGGAGGAAGCTGCAGGCATCCGCACGGTGCAGGAAGCGGTGGAGTATCTGGAGAAGATTTCGTAGGATAGGAGAATCATGATTATGGTTGAAATGAGCAGCACCATCAGGGAACTTTTGGTCAAGGCGGCCGAAAAGTACGGACCGCAGGACGCAATCCGTTACAAGGTAAAGCGGGAAGGAAAAAACGGTAAGCGGGAGACTGTCGTGGAAGCAAAGACCTACAATCAGCTCAAGGACGACAGCGAGCGGTTTTCCGCGGCAATCGAGAAGCTGGGAGAGCAGGGTGCACATATTGCCATTGTAGGAGATACCTCCTACGGTTGGATCGTGTCTTTTTACGGTACGGTAAACGGCGGCAGTGTGGCAGTTCCTCTGGATGCAAACCTTCCGGCGGAGGATTTGTGCGAGCTCATTGACAGGGCGGATGCGACGGTGCTCGTGTTTGATAAAGCGCGGACAGCCATGGCCCGGATGTCTGTCGAGAAATGTCCGAAATTGAAGCACCGGATCACAACGGAGTCTGCGCAGTCAGCGGAAGATCTCCCGGCGGGAACGCTGTTTTTTGAAGAAGTGATCGCAGCGCAGGAACCGGGGTTTTCCTTTGAGCCAAAGCCCGAGGACCTTTCCACCATCATGTACACTTCGGGAACCACGGGAAAGAGCAAAGGCGTGATGCTCACCCACAGAAATCAGGCGGAGAATGCCACGGCACAGGATATGGGCTTTGAGTCGGGGATGGTACTGCTTTCGGTACTGCCGATCCATCACGCTTATTGCCTGAGTATGGATGTCCTCAAGGGGGCATCTTTAGGGTCGGTACTTTGCATCAACGATTCCCTGCTGCGTGTGTTGAAAAATATCAAGTTATTTGAACCCAATATCATCCTTATGGTGCCGCTGATGATCGAGACCTTTGCCAAGAAGCTGGAGGAGACGGACTGGATTCCCGCGCCCCTTGTAAAGGCCAAGGTGTTCGGCAAGCAGTTTCAGACCATCTGCAGCGGCGGCGCGTACTTAAACCCCGATTACATAAAGCGGTTTGCCAAGTACGGCATCACCATTTATCAGGGTTACGGCATGACGGAATGCGCACCCGTGATCAGCACCAATTCCCCGAAGGAGAAAAAGGACGGCTCCATCGGTAAGTGTATGCCAAACTGTGAAGTGAAGGTGGTAGACGAGGAACTCTGGGTGAAGGGTACAAGCGTCATGCAGGGGTACTACAAGATGCCGGAGGAGACGGCGGAAACCTTAGTGGACGGCTGGCTGCGGACAGGCGATCTTGGCTATGTGGATGAAGACGGATTCCTTTTCCTTACAGGCAGGAAGAAGAATCTGATCATCACACCAAACGGTGAGAACGTATCGCCGGAGGAATTGGAGAATAAGATTGGCAGCGCACGACTGGTGCAGGAGGTGCTGGTGCGGGAAGCAGGCGGTGTGATCGAAGCGGAGATCTTTCCGGATATGGAGTATGCCTCGAAGAAAAAGATCAAGGATGTGGAGGCTGAGCTTAAAAAGATCGTGGATGCGTATAACGAAGCGGCGCCGCTTTATAAGCGCATCACAAGCGTGAAGCTGCGCGATACAGAGTTTGAGAAGAATACGACGAAGAAGATTAAGAGGTTTTAGAGATAACGTAAAAGACCGCCCTCCGCGATGCCGCAGGAGAGCGGTCCTTTTTTACTTTTTTAGACGGTGAAATCAAAGTTTCTGCCGGGCATGGGAATCGTGGTTTCTTCCTTTACATTGTCCCAGTTAAAGTTCTTGATTTGATCGAGGAGGTCTTCTACACTGTCTGCCGTGACAGTAGCGCGTTTGCTGTGCTCGTAGTTGTATTTATCCTGCCCCTTGCCGGTCTTCTCAGCCTCAGCTTCTTTTGCAGCCTCTTTCTTATCTTCGCGGATCTTATCCACGAACTCTTTCTGGCGCTCGCCGGCCTTTTCCAATTCAGCAAAGTAGGAAACCTTTCCGTCCTTACCGATGGTCACGCCGAGGGTCACGACTTCATCCTCGCGGCCGGTCTCCTTTAATTCTTCCTTCATCTCGCTGAGTTTGCCCAGAGATTCATCCAAAAGGGAGAGGTTCTGTTTCTTTACCTCATCGTCGTTTGCCATGCGCTCCAGTTCTTCAGGATCGATCAGAACGCTGAAATCCTTAGAGCCGCGGGAGAGATACTCGGAAGCTTCCTCCTCGGTCTCGTATTCAGCCACATAAAAATCTGCATTATTGTAGGTCTTCTTCAATTCCTGCAGCAGAGCCTTTGCCTTATCGCTCAGCTGTACGGAATTGTTGTTTGTTTTTTTGGTGTCGTTCGTCTTCTTGTCGTCAGCCTTTTCCGTCTTTCTGCTCTGCGTGGTGGAATTGTAGATGTTTTTCTGCATTGCGTTGTAGCTGCCGATGCCGTTCATATTGTTCATGTCAACCTCATTTCTGCGCTGCTTTTTGCGCATGAACGAGTTTGTGTCAAGCAGCGCGCAGACACAAATCTCGCGATTGAAAA
>DETS01000034.1:19835-32327 GCA_002361735.1 Lachnospiraceae bacterium UBA3282
CACAAATCTCGCGATTGAAAATTTATATTTTCAATCAGTGCCCTCCTTAGCTTTCTACGCTGTAAGTCCGTTTACTGAATCCGAAGATCACACAGAATCTTCTCTTATCATATATATCGCCAGTGGGTGAATCTTTCTTAATAGGGTGGATAGGAAAAAAGTAACATTTTTCTTGAGTGTATTAAATGTTTTTTACAAAAAGGTTGAAAAGTAATAAATAAGGATATATAATAATAAAAAGGACGCAAAAAGGAGGGGCGTAATATGAGCATGACACTGGCGGATATTTTAAGAATCAAAGAAGAACGCGGTTACAGTGTGGCGAAACTCTCTGAGTACAGCGGTGTGCCGGTCGGAACGTTACAAAAACTCCTGCGTGGGGAGAGCAAGAATCCCAGAAAGGCGACACTGGATGCCATTGAAAAGGTGCTGCACGGGGATGAGAAGCGTTATCCGGGTAAAGCTTACGAGTACGAGGTGGAGGGCAGACGCCCCGATATGCTTAGAGAACCGGCCCTTCAATATGGGATCGGCTCGCGCGGACAGGGAGAGTATACGCTGCAGGATTACTATGCTCTGCCCGATGACAGGCGGGTGGAATTGATCGACGGTCATTTCTATGATATGGCGGCGCCGTCGTTCGTACATCAGCAGATTGTCGGCTTTGTCTATGCGCAGATTCGGGACTTTATCGAAAAAAACGGCGGGGATTGCATCCCGTCTGTCTCTCCGGTCGATGTGCAGCTTGACTGCGACAATAAAACGATGATACAGCCGGACGTACTCATTGTGTGTGATCCGAAAAAGGTGAGAAATTTCGGCGTTTTGGGAGCTCCGGATTTTGTGCTGGAGGTTATCTCTCCTTCCTCGAAAGAGAAGGATATGCTGACAAAGCTTGCAAAGTATATGGAAGCGGGAGTAAAGGAGTATTGGGTGATCGATCCCGAAAGGAAGGTTTTGGTCGTCTATCTGGCAGAGGAGAGGGGCATGCCCTGCATGTATCCTTTGCAGGGGCAGGTTGGCATCCGGCTTTACGAGGGGCGGCTGCAGATCGATCTGGGGAAGATAGATGAGATGATCGGGAAAATGAAACGGATTATCGGGGAGGAGTAGAGGAAAGGGCGGTGGCGAAGTATCACACTTGCGCCACCCCTCGATGTATGGTTAATTGCCGTCAAGCGTTGATTTTTTGTAGGCAGTAAAGAACAACCCTGCAAAGAGCAGCATATTTGCCGCGAGGATGCAAACGTTCTCCACGGAAAACCGGGGATCGCTGATTTCAGAAAGCGCCAGCCTGATTTGTTCGGAATAGGTATATTTGGCAAATTTTGCCACAGTTTCGTTAAACAATGCAAGCATGGGCAGAAATGAAAAAAATATCATGATCGGGACCATCAGTGAGGTGGCCATCATCTGCGTTTTGCTAAAAGTGCCGATCGCGGCGCCGAGCAGCAGTGATGCAAGGATGCCGACGGACATAATGAGCAGAAAGAAGATGCGCTCCTTCGGCGTGTAGTTTCCTGCGAAGCAGATGACGGCTGAACCGAGCAGACAGAAAAGCCACACATAACTGCCGACACCGATCAGATAGGCGGCAGGTTTTACATTTGACATCAGCAGCACCCGCAGCGTATTTTGTTCCTTTTCTTCCGCTATGATGGAGGAGATGGCAGTCAGGGGTGCCATTCCTATATACATGGCGGCAAAGAGCAGAACAAAGAAATTCTCAGGCATTCCGGGTATTTGAATGGCATTGTTCATAATAAGTGTCATGATCGGAAACATGATAAATTGAATGAGAACGGCTTTATTCTTTACCGTGTCCTTTAACTGTTTTTTGAAAATAGCAATCGAGTGCTTCATATCAGTCCAACCCCTTTCCCGTCAATTCAATAAATACGCTTTCCAGCGTTGGTTCTGTCGAATGGATGGCAGCGATAGCTTCTTTTTCCAGATAATCGGCAAGCGGCACGGCTGCGGTGCGGTCGTTTGTCAAAGACACCGTTTCGCCGTTTTTTAAGGTGATTTGAATCTTGTTTAAGCGATTGTATTTACGGCATATTTCACGCGGTTCGCCGTATTCAATGAGCTGCCCGTTACTGAGCAGTCCCACGTGGTCACAGAGACTTTCGGCTTCAAACATATTGTGCGTAGTGAGGAAGATGGTAGTCCCGTTTTTTTTCTGCTCCCGCAGGATGGCATGGATTTCCTTTGTGGTGACCGGGTCCAGTCCGGAGGTCGGTTCATCCAGAAAAAGCAGCCGCGGATGATTCATCAGGGCTCTTGCCAGGGACAGGCGATTCTTCATGCCTTTGGAAAGCCCTGAAACCGCTGTTTTTCCGGCTTCATAAAGACCCATGCGTTTTAAGATATCCGCTGTCGTACCAGGTATCGTGTTACGGGGCATCTGATAGATTTGGGCGTAAAAAGTCAGATTATCATGGGCGGATAATCGCTCATAGAGACCGAAATTGTCCATCATGACGCCAATTTTGGCGTGTTCCTTTTGCCCCAATTTTCGGGTGTCCGTTCCAAATAGCGCTGCCTGCCCGTCGGTCTGCGTAAGCTGCCCGGTCAGGAGTTTGATGAGCGTCGTCTTGCCGGCGCCGGAGGGTCCGAGCAGACCGAAAATTTCCCCTTCCCGCACTTTGAGGGAGAGATGATCGAGGACTTTGCGTTCTCCGAAATGATGAGTTATTTCTTTTGTGATAATGGTATCATTCATTATTTGACGCCTCCTTTTTCTTTAGCCGCTCAAGTGCTTCTGTTAGCTTTCGGTTCTCTGTCTTTTCTTTTAACAGCATCACCAGATAACTGCAGACAAAGGAGAACAGAAAGCAAATAAAGAACAAAGCCCAGGCAATCCACAGATCAGCGGGAAACCATTGAAAGCGGATGATAAAAGCAATCATAATGACGAGTACACAGCCCAGCATCCCGACGATTCGCAGGGGAAACGGCAGTTTTTTAATCAGTGTTTCCGTGAAGAATAGAAAGCGCAGACCGACGATCAGGACGGAAACGCAAAAAAACTGAAATGCCGTTTCTACGGTGAGCCCCCGGCTGCCCAGGGCAAACATCGAGGAAAATTCCTGAGCGGCGCTGCCGAAAATGATACAAAAAATATTCAGCATCAGTGTGGAAAAACCAAAAACGATCAATACCTGTGCCAGATAGTCAAAGATGTTTTTGTCCCGATCCATTTATTTCACCCCCAATCTCTTTTTTAAGCCGTCAGCATATTGTCTGGATGCAATGATCTGTTCGCCGTTTGCCATGGTGATGCGGATCCGCCGGTTCATATCGGCTTTCAACGACTGTATGCTTGGCAGATAAATGAGAAAGGATTTGCTGACGCGGAAAAAGCCGTACTCCGCAAGCTGACGCTCCAGTTCGTAAAGAGGGAAGTCGGATTCGTAAACGTTGTCCGCGGTATAGATGAAACATTTTCGTTCCACGCTTTCAATATAAATAATCTGCGCGATATCGAGCAGATAAATCTCATTGCCTTTTCGTCCGGTCAGCTGACAGTCCATCATCCTAAGCGCCGCCAGAACCCGTTCCACCTTCGGTGTCAGTTTGTTGCAGGTGACGACGATTTCCATGTCGGCTGCCGTTTCATCGATATTGATTTCTATTTTCAAGACTGCCTCCCTCTGTTGCATTTTGCCTCTGCAAACAGTATGATACAGGAAGAATATCTTTTGAGCAATCGGCAGAGTCATGAGTTGCCGCTTGGGGGACATGAGATGCCATGATAGGAAGGACAGGCGGTAATGGGGAAAATGACCAAAAGGGCGTGCCTTGACAGGGCGCTCTTTTTAGTGTATAAATCTTTATAAAGCATAGTAACACGATGGGAAAATAGTAGATTTGATTGTCGGAGGGAAATGATAGCGATGAAAATATCCACAAAAGGCAGATATGCGCTCAGACTGATGTTGGATCTGGCAACCCATGACACGGGAGAACCGGTGAGAATTCGGGATATTGCGACGAGACAGGAGATATCGGAAAAATATCTGGAGCAGATCATTGCCATCCTGAATAAGGCGGGATTTGTGAGGAGCATCCGAGGTCCTCAGGGCGGTTATTATCTTATGAAGGAACCGAAAGAGTACACCGTGGGGATGATCCTGCGCCTGACGGAAGGGTCGCTTGCGCCGGTAGCCTGTTTGGAAGGTGACGTCAATTACTGCGAGAGGCAGGATAGCTGCGTTACCCTGCGGTTATGGCAGATGCTTGACCGGGCGGTCAGCGATGTGGTGGATCGTGTGACGCTGGCAGATTTGGTGGAGTGGCAGGAACAGAAGGGAACAGACTATATCATCTGAAATCACATAAAAATCAAAAAGCTCAGCACGGACGCACTGAGCTTTCTGACTTCGTTTGTATTTTTTGCAATGTTAAGAATATTCTCGCATATTGACAAAATTCTGAAAAGGAAGGGCGTTTTTCGTATATCCGCTGGTGCGGATTTCGATATTTCGACTCCTCTCTTTTTCAAAAGCCTCGTCCAATACCTCGGAAAAGAACTTTTTTGCGAGGGTTTTGGATGGGTTCTGCTTGGACTGACGGTTTTTGTCTTCTGAAGCTGCCTTCTTTAACGGGTTGACCGCCATAACCGCTTCCACTTTATAATACCATTCATTTGCATAAACTGCGGTGATCCCTCCTTGGATTCATATTTGTGCTTGCGATATGGCCATATCTCTAACTGCACAGCGAACTCCTTGTTCTGCTAAAGATATCGGCAGGAATCACATTTCCTTAACCCTATCTTAGCAGTTTTTTTTGTGAAAGGAAAGAAAAAATCTAAAAAAATACAATAAAAGTACAAAATATCAGAAAAATAGAACGATATGACGATAAAAACAGATAAAAAGATGGAGAGAGGCAAAAAAGATGAAAATGATTGGTTGACATTTGACTACCAATGAGCTATGCTGAGATAGAAAGGTAGGCAAATGTCAACCAATATGAGATTGATCACCTGAGGACGTTCACGGCAGGAATGTGATGATGTGAGCGGAGAGGAACGGCGTAAACGGGCACAGAAAGGATATAAGATTGAAAAATAAGTCTGATGATCTTATTTTTCAATCACGAGTTTGTGTCGGAGCCACAAACTCGGAATCGCAGACGAGAATTTGAAATTCTCGACGCGTATCGTCGCAAAAAGATGCTCCGACATGGAGGTAAATATGGAAAAATCGGCAGTCAGACTATCAGAGGCAGAGTGGAAAGTCATGGATGTGCTGTGGGAGGATTCCCCGCAGACGATCATGCAGTTGACCCGCCGTTTTCAGGAGACGACGGGATGGACAAAGCATACGGTGATGACTTTTTTAAAACGAATGGAGGAGAAGGGCGCTGTTTATTATGAAACAGGGGAGCGCGCAAAAGAATATTATCCGAAGATCGACAGACAGGAGGCGGCACTTCAGGAGACGGAGGAATTTCTGGAAAAGGTCTTTGGCGGACGGATGGGACTGATGTTAAATACCATGGTGGAGCGCAAAGCATTGACGGGGGAGGAAATTTCGGAACTCTACGAGATCTTGCGTCACGCTGAGGAGAAAAGGCTTACTGCAAAGAAAGGGTCTGGGAAAACTGCGGATACAGAAAGCGGAAAGGATGGTGGTGCGCTGTGATACCTATGTTGTTACTGACTTCAACGGTCTTGATTTTGGGGACATTTTGTATAAGAAAGCTGTCTTTGGGACGGATTTCCATGAAGATGCGCTATGCGCTGTGGATCCCGGTAGCGCTCAGGCTGCTCTTTCCTTTCTCGGTAGGGGAGAGCCCGATCAGTGTCATGAATGTTCTTCGCGGAATCCTGCCTGAGATGCGGCAGGTGCAGATGGAAGCGGTCGGGCGCGATACGAATCAGACGGATGTTGTTTATGCGGATGACGGCGAAGGGATTGTGGGATTTGCAAAGAAAGAAGGCGGCGTGGGAGAAGCTGCTGCGGGAAGCGATGGGCTGAATGCGCCCACGAAGCGTGTCGAGACGAATCCTCTTGTCACCGGGCAGCTTGCAGGTATGGAAACTTTTGTTTCCGGGCAGCGTGTGGAGCCGGGAGTGGGTGCGGCAGAACAGCGGGCAGATTTTTGGGAGGCGCATTCAGATCTCCTGTTTCTGTCATTCTGCGGCGTGTGGCTAATTGGTTTTGTGGTGTCCGGCGGACATATGCTGCTTTCGAGACAGCGCTTTATGCGGCAGTTGAAGAAAAACAGGAGTCCGGTGACGGAGGATGTGATTTCGGGCAATTTCGCTGAGCGGCTCGCGGCACGGGGCATGAAAGTGTATCAGGTGCAGGGACTTCCCGGTCCCTGTCTGGTGGGGAAAGACATTTATATTGGAAGCCGGATCGCGGATGATCGAAATAGCCTGCCGCACATCTTGGCGCATGAGTACTGTCATGCGCTGCACGGGGACGGCGTGTGGGCGTTTCTGAGATGTCTTTTGACAGCAGTTTACTGGTTTGATCCGCTTGTATGGGCAGCGGCTTACGCGGCAAGGCAGGACAGTGAGCTTGCCTGTGACGAAGGAGCGGTCAGACTGCTGGGAGAATCGGAACGGTTTGCGTACGGCAGAACATTATTAAATCTGTTGGAAAACGGCAGCGGGAAGGAAGGGTGTTCGAGTATGGCTTTTATGTTGGATCGGGGTGAAAAAGGTGTCAGAGAGCGAATCAGTGTGCTTGCCGAATGCGGCGGCAGGAAACGCATGGCGGCAGCGCTTGTGCTTGCGGCAGCGTTGATGCTCTGCGGCTGCGCCTTTACGGGAGCGGCAAAAAAAGAGGCGGACGAGACGGCGGGGAAAACGGTGTCAGACGGGGCGGATGCAATCAATAAGGATGCGTCAGTCGGGAAAGATGGCGACGATGCCGGGGAAGCTGCGGATCTTGACAGGATTTTAGAAAATGCGGAAAAATTCACGACGGTTCCGGTAGAGACCAAAACCGTATCGAAGGAGGAAGCGGATCAGGCGGCCTTTGAGGAGGCGCTCAATTATCGCGGTGTCATGGAGGGGAAGGATGACAGCGAGCTTTCCTTAAGGCGGCAGGTAGATTGTCAGGCTTACTATCAATACAGTATGGGTGAGGCGGAAAATCCCATGGAGAACGGCTGGTATCTGCTCTGTGAAAATAAGGAGGCGGGGATATCGCTCTACGGCTTATACACGGAGGAATTTGGCTTCCGCGGTTTCAAGACGCTGATTGGAGAGGATGTGAATACCTTTGACGGGAGATGGTGCGCTTCCCTGCTGAATGCGAATGACAATATCCGCGTGCTGGAACAGGCGGAGGATGGGCTGCCGAGACGGTTTGTTTGGAAGCTGCCTGCGGAAGAAAGCGGTACTGCGGAAATCTGGCGGTATTACTACGCGAACCGCTATGACACGGGCACGGTGGATATGAAAATGCTTTCGGAGGAGGACTGCCTTGCCTGGGCACAGGAGCACCTGTCGTTTACTGTCGATCGGGAGGGGGCAAAAGTCTATGTGACCTGCGACGGGGATATGGCGTTGGGAGCAATCGACATTTCCGCTTATCGGGACTTTGAGACAGAGGACGTGCAGATCGTGACGGATACGCTTGCCTTTTCGCTGGACGATCCGGGATCGGATATTTATGCGGCATATTCAGACGCGGTGTGGGAGGCGTCGGTGGCACATCTGGTGGTCGGACTGAAGTTTGCGGGTGTCGAAGGACTGTGGTCCGACGGGCTGCCTGTCCTGACGGTGCAGATCGCGGAGGATGAGAAAAGCGCATCCGGTTTTCGCCTGGATTATCCGAGAATCGATGAGACTTATGTGGCGAATGTGCACTGGCAGGAGAAGAAATTGCAGGAACTGCGGGATGGAAATGCGTCCTTGCAGACGGAGGATTCTGCGCAAAGAGGATGGGACGATTCGGAGAAACCGTTTGTGAGCGTGGAAGCGCATCATGATCTGGAGATTGATTTTAGCAATCCCTGTCCGGATTTCGAGAGAATCTCCGATACATATGGCGAGCGGACGCATCCTGTCACGGGCGAGATCAGGACGCACACCGGCGTGGATCTGGCGGCGGATGAGGGAACGGACATTCTTGCCGCGGCGGACGGAACGGTCGCGGTTACGGGATTCAATGCGGAAATGGGAAATTATGCGATCCTCTGGCATTCGCAGAGCGGGCAGATGACCTACTATGCGCATTGCAAAACGGTGGAAGTGGAAATGAAGCAGCAGGTGAAGCAGGGAGAGAAAATCGCCGCTGTGGGAAAGACGGGGCGGGCGACGGGACCCTTCCTGCACTTTGCCGTCAGCAGTGAAAATAACTGGGAAGAGCCTCATTTTTTGGAGCTGGATTAAAAAAATTTTACGAAACGCGATAAGTTTCTTTTCTATCTCCGACCTTTGTGATATACTCATAGAAGGAAAAGGTTGTTATACGCAAAAACAGGGGATGAGAAACCATATGAAATATAGAAAGATCAATGACGCAACAGTACAATGTATCGTCTCAGCGGATGACATGGCGGAATACGGATTGGCTTTGTCGGATATCTTTGAACGCAGCGAGAGAGGTGAGGATTTCCTTCGGGTTATCATTGAGCGGGCGCATGACGAGGTGGGTTACCAGATCAGCGGAGGCAACATTGCCATGCAGATTACGCCGCTTAAGAACGACGGCTTAGTGGTCACCTTTACCGATGAGCGGCCTGCCGATTTCAGAGGGATGCTTCAGCACATTAAGGAGGCGCTGCAAAGTCTGAGCGAGGAGTTGACGGAGCAGGAAGCAGCATCCCGGGCGGTTGACGATGACCGCCGCATGTTTGTGTTTGCGTCCCTGCATCAGACCATGCGGTACGCTGCGGCGATCCCTAATACATACTCCGTCAAAAGCCATCTCTTTAAGGAGGGGGAGGACTACTATCTGGTGCTTGAGAAAAACAGACTCTCCTATAAGACTTTCAATAAGATCAGCGCGCAGGCAGTGGAATTTGGCAATCTGATCGCGGTATCCGAGGAGAGACTGCAGTATCTGGAGGAGCATGGAGAGTGTCTGATCAGGAATCGCGCAGTGAGCAGGCTGCGCAAAATCTATCAGTCATAAGCCGCAAAACTGTATAGAGAAAGAAACGCATGCTGCCATACCGAACAGGATGGCAGCAATTGTTATGTAAACCAAGGAGCGTGCCGGGATCCGGAAAGAAACGGTACACAGGAATCAGGAAAGGAAACTATGAGTAATAACAACATGAGTAATGGCAACAGGAAAAGCAATGATGAGTTTGACGCATTTTTGGAAAAGGAAATTCTGACGGCGAACCGTTACGATGCTCCTGACGGGACGGAGGAGACGGGAGAGGGGCTTCGCTATGAGGACGCCGGAATCGACCAAAGGATCCTGCGCGCGGTCAAAGAGCTCGGCTTTGAGCACATGACGCCCATTCAGGAGCAGGCAATTCCGCTGTTTATGACGGGGCGGGATATCATTGGGCAGGCGCAGACCGGCACCGGTAAGACGGCGGCGTTCGGCATCCCGATTCTGCAAAAGGTAGATCCGCAGGATCGTTCTTTGCAGGCGGTGATCCTTTGCCCTACCAGAGAACTTGCCATGCAGGCGGCGGATGAACTGCGTAAATTCGCCAAATACATGGACAGCGTCAAGGTACTGCCCGTCTACGGCGGACAGGAGATTTATAAGCAGATCAAGAGTTTAAAAACCGGGGTACAGATCGTGGTGGGAACGCCGGGACGGGTGATGGATCATATGCGCAGGCACACCTTGAAATTTGACCATGTGCACACCATCGTTCTGGACGAGGCGGACGAGATGCTGAACATGGGCTTTCGGGAAGACATTGAGACCATCTTAAAGGAGATGCCGCAGGAGCGGCAGACAGGACTGTTTTCGGCAACCATGCCGAAACCCATCCTGGAGATCACGAAGACCTACCAGACGGATGCCGCCTATATCAAGATGACGCCCAAGGAGGTCACGATCCCCCTCATTAAGCAGGCTTACTATCAGGTACGCAAACAGGACAAGGAGGAGGTGCTCTGCCGTCTGATCGACTATTACGATCCCAAGCGGGCGCTGATCTTCTGTAACACGAAGCGGATGGTGGATGAGCTGACGGAGCACTTGAAAGGCAGAGGCTATGAGGTGGAGGGACTGCACGGCGATCTGACACAGGGACAGCGCGACACGGTGATGAATCTGTTCCGGGGCGGTAAGACAAATATCCTGATCGCCACGGATGTGGCGGCAAGAGGAATCGATGTGAGCGACGTGGAGGCGGTCTATAATTTTGACGTCCCCGAAGACATTGAATACTATGTGCATCGTATCGGCAGAACGGGCCGTGCGGGAAAAACAGGACGTTCCTTTACGTTGGTGGTAGGCAGGGAAGCTTACAAGATTCGGGATATCGAGCGTATCTGCCATACAAAGATCAAGGAACGCAAGATTCCGAATGCCGCGGATATCATTGCCAGAAAGTCGGAAAAGATATTAAAGGAAGCCTACGAGGTGATCGAGGGCGAGGATATCAGCAAGGCGATGGAGAGCATTTTGGATGCCGTGGCGCTTGGGCAATACAGCGCGACACAGATCGCGGCCGCTTTTATGAAGATGAAGCTGGGGGATGAGCCCAAGGATATCCGCGCGGAGAAGTTTTTCTTTGAGAAGAAGCCTTTCCGGGGCGGACGCGGCGACAAAGGCGGTCGAAACAGTGGTAAGAGCGGCTTCGGCGGAAAGGATGGCAGAAACGGTAAGCCCGGTGGCAAGGACAATAAGAACAGCGGCAGAAACGGTGAGTCCGGCGGGAAAGAGAATCGAGGCGGCGGTAAGAGCGGCTTCGGCGGGAAGAATGACCGAAACAGTGATAAGAAAAATTCAGGCGGAAAAAATAAGAGAGATTGGGACAGTTACCTGACCAAGGGAGAGAAAGAAAAGGCAAAGGATAAATTCCGTTACGAAAACGGAAAACCCAAGGATGTAAGACGGGACGGCAGAGCGTACGGCGGTAAGCGGGAGGCCGATTATGAGCCGCGTTACGGCGGTCTGCGGATCAAGACAAAGTGGGATTAGAGAATAAGACTCTGCCCGTGGTCTTTGAGCCACTTGCGGTGGGTGCGGTAGTCGGGGCAGACGCTTTCCACGAGCGCCCAGAATGCTTTCGAGTGATTCATGTGCGTCAGATGGCAGAGCTCGTGGATGACCACATAGTCGAGAACGGCAGGCGGCGCCAACATTAACCGCCAGTTAAAGGAGAGGGTGCCTCCGGCACTGCAGCTCCCCCAGCGGGTCTTTTGGTCGCGGATGGTGATGCGCTGATAAGTTCCGCCCGTGAGCGGGAGAAAATAGGCAGCGCGTTTTGGAAAGTATTCTCTTGCCGCTGCGATATAACGCTTTTCGAGGGCTTCGCGCTGTGTGTCCGTCAGGTTCGATTGGGGACGGTTTTCACGGCGCTTGACAGCTTCCAGATAGTGCGTGATGATCCAATGCTGTTTGTCCAGCAGAAGATGGCGGATCTCTTCCTCGGAAGTGTGAAGCGGCAGCCGCAGGGTGATCTTTCCCTCCGCGGAAATACTGACCGCGCAGGTTTTGCGGCGGCTGTAGATCACCTCGTAGGGGAGTTCATAAAGTTTGCTTTGGTATTTGATGCGGTATATGCGTTCCATAAGGGATATGATAGCGCAGAAAGAAAAGAAAAACAAGCGTAACAGTTTAGTCTTCGGCTTCACTGTCACACCTGATGCTGAACTGTTACAAACAAACCTCAGTGGATGACGGATATCTTTACACTTTTTTAGAAACAAGTTATAATGAGGCTGTAGCAATTTGGAATGGATTAAATATAAGAAAGTAGGTGGTTAGATGCCGACAGGTATTGAAGTAACAAAGGCTGCACTTGATGATTTTAAGAAGATTCAGGAGTATATGCTGTTAGCAAAAAAGGAAAATGCCACAGAAACTTATGCGAAGCTACGAGACGAGTATTTAACGATCAAAGCGCTGCTAAGTGTGTCTGGCGTTAACCTTGCAGATATTGACAAAATAAAAGAGTAATTTAAGGCTTAAGAAAGGAAACAGAAAAGGAGAAACAGTCATGGGAAGAAAGAAACCTGCAGTATTGATGATTTTGGACGGCTACGGCCTGAATGAGAAGACGGAGGGTAATGCGGTCGCACTGGCGAAAACGCCTGTGATGGACAAACTGATGGCGGAGTGTCCCTTTGTGAAGGGAAATGCAAGCGGTATGGCGGTGGGACTGCCCGACGGTCAGATGGGTAACTCCGAGGTAGGACACCTGAACATGGGTGCGGGGCGCATCGTCTATCAGGAGCTGACCAGAATCACCAAAGAGATTCAGGACGGCACCTTCTTTGAGAATCCCGCGCTGATGGATGCGGTGAACAACTGCAAAAAGAAAGATTCCGCTCTGCATATGTTCGGACTTTTGTCCGACGGCGGTGTGCACAGCCATAAC
>DETS01000002.1:0-276 GCA_002361735.1 Lachnospiraceae bacterium UBA3282
TCTGTGATTGTACACTTCTGCCATGTTACTGCCCAATCCTTTCCCGCCATACGGCTTTTTATCACATACTGCTGCGGAAAATGCCCAATCCGCCACAGTTTTTGGAATTTCATTCATACTCTACCTATTTTATTATACCTGTGGGATTTGTCAACAGTTTTCTTGTGATACCATGGGCTATGACAGGGAATTTGCGTTTACCGTTTTCCTCCCTTCTGCTCCTGATAGCATCGGAATAAGCAGAGCCACTGGATGTAAAGCGTGACGCCGTCTTCA
>DETS01000002.1:597-816 GCA_002361735.1 Lachnospiraceae bacterium UBA3282
GTAAAGCGTGACGCCGTCTTCATGTTCCCGATACAGCCCTGCCTGTTTTAACGCCACAGCCACCTGTTTTTTGGTAAGCAGTCCCCCCTTCCCTGTGATACCGTACTTCATGCCCCGCTCGATAAACTTCTGAAATTCCCGGTACTCCCTTTTCGTCAGGTCGGGGACCGCCTTCTTCTTAAAATGAAGAAGAACGGTATCCACAGAAGGTTTGGGATG
>DETS01000002.1:1101-8973 GCA_002361735.1 Lachnospiraceae bacterium UBA3282
GGTTTGGGATGAAAATCTTCCCTGCGGAAATGATAGATGATCTTCATCTCCCAATGCACCTTAAACTCCAGAGACTTTACGGTTTCCCGCGGCCGCCCCATAAAGCGTTTTGCTGCCCCTTTCTCCATCACCAGCCAGATATCTTTCGGCGGATTTTGCCCCTGTGTCAGCTTTTCTACAATCTGTGTCGTCAGAAAAAAAGGGATATTCGCAAATACCTGATAATCGCCCCTTACAGGGAGACGATACTTCATGAAATCTCCCTCAATCAATTCCACATTGGAATACTTTGACAACCTCCTTTTTGCACTCTCCATCAGTTTATCGTCTATTTCTACGGTACATACTTTTCCCGCCTTTTTGCATAGGGCTTCCGTCAGATGTCCCTTCCCTGTTCCAATCTCGAGAATCTCATCTTTTTTCTGTATATCTGCCAGCCCTACGATCCTTTTCAGCAGTTTTGCATCCGTCAGAAAATTCTGGGAATCCGACACCCGCTTTTCATAGTCACAGTAATACTCTGCCTTTCTCCTGTCCTTTCGCATAGCGCGCCTCCTTTTTATCCTCTACACTTCCATGTACTGATAAAAAACAGTAAAAAAGCAGGACAGACTCCGTAAACAGAATCTTCCCGCTACACGCTGCAATCAGACAGACCAAACAGACATGACTTCATCACATCTGTTCCCAATAGGCAATCCGGCAACTATTATTCGCACGCAAAAAAAACCCATTTACATGAGACACTATCTTCTGCTTTTTACTGCCCCTGATACCGGGTGCGTGCGCAACGAATAATAATTCCCACTCTAAAGCCGCCTTTCTGACTATGTTTTATGATATTTTAGAACGTATTTACTATATCACAGCATCTGCTCCGCTGTCAATCATCCTAATTTATTCCAGCCTCTGCAAACCACAATTTGACAGCAAAAACGGCTGTGTTTTCCTTGTAATAAACTGCTTTTAATGCTATGATAATAAAAGCTGTTTTTCCTATGCCAAAGAATCATATGAAAAAAAGATCATTGAAAAAGAACAACGAGGAGGAAACCTCAAAATGCGCATCATGAAAAGAATATTCGCTTCTATTTTGACAATTGTCATCGCGCTTGGCGACTGCAGCGGCATGACGGCACTTGCAGCAGAAACCTCTGTCTCGGAAAATACCATCTTGGAAAATACTGTCTTGGAAAATACCGTCTCGGAAAATACCGTCTCAGAGAACGATATCCCCGTTGCGGAAACATCTCAAACCATCAATCTGCCCGCCCTACATATCGGACAAATTTCCAACGGCGAAACACTCCCCACCGCAGAAGACAATACTTTTTCCTATGATCTTCCGATTTCTTTTGCCGTCACGGAAAATCTGGTTCTGTTTACCAATTACGACATAGAATCGATTCCGCAAGCAGATGCGCTGGAATGGAGCATCCTCCGCGGTGAAAAAGGCGCAAATGTCGGAAGCGCCAGCCTTCTTAATGAGGCGGATGACTGGTACGGTTTTGAAACAGTGGCCGTCTCCCCTTACTTTGCCATGGAAAACATCACGGACGAAGATAGTGCGTATCATCAAATGATGGCGCTTGTTTCGCCGGAAACCGCTTTATCAGCTGATGATAACTCAAAGGATGAAACCGACAATTCTGCCGAAAAATATGATTATTTCATCCGGGCGGCATATTACCCGCAAACCGAAAACGGAAGAACTGAAACTTTTTATGCTGCGGCAACCATTCCGTTTGTGCCCCAAATAAAGGCCGCCGCAGATGCTGAGCCGAACGCAGAAATCATCTCGGCAAATGATCTGTCGGATGAAACCTCCGTCTCGGAAAACAGCACTGATCCGGCCGAAGAAGAACACTCCGAGGAAATTCCCGACGTCACCCTTCTTGATGGAGAAACAGAGGAAACACCAATCACAGAAACGATAGAAACCGAGCAAACGACACAGGATACCACCACGCTTTCCGAAAACACTACCATCCCTGAACCCTCTGCATCCGAATCCGCCCAGTCCTCTCAGCCCGACGAGTCCGTCATTCAGATCTCGGCAGACGGCACGAAGGTGACTGCTCCGATTCAGATGCAGCCCGGACAGACAAAGGCTCTGACTGCCGTTGTCTCACCATCTTCCGCCCTTCCCATCACATGGGACAGCAGCGATGATGCCGTCGCTACGGTAAACGCAAGCGGTCTCGTGACCGCAAACGCGGAAGGCTATGCCAAAATCATCGCCACCTGTGGGGATGCCACCGCTTATGTCTCAGTGGATGTCGTTACCGATGAAGCGGGAAATAAGCTTCTCGATTTGAGCAAAGACCCGGCACGCGCAATTCGAGTCGCCGGTTTTCAGCAAGACAGTGCAGATTTCGTTTATACCGGGCAGAAAATCACACAGGATCACATCCGCGTCTACCACGGGGAAACCTTGCTGCGGGAAAAGTCCGATTATACCGTCAGCTATAAAAACAACATCAACGCCGGCACCTACAATTCCGCCAAAGCGCCCAGTCTGACCATCAAACTGAAGGGTCAGTATCAGGGCAGCGTCACCCTTTATTATACGATACACCCACGCGACATCACCAAAATCGATGGTGCCGAAACTGCGGAAAATGACACTAAGACCAGCCTTTTACCCGGCTACGAGCAGGCAGTCAATTACGCCGCAAAAATATCCATCCCCAAACCGGTCTTGACCTTCGGCAAAAAGACGCTCGCCCTTAAGAAAGATTTTGTGTGCAACTATGCGGCAGCTCCCGAAAATGCCACTCCCCTGCCCGCCGACTATAAAAAAGGCGATTCCTATGAAACCGGAAAGGTCTACACCTACATGGTGGAAGGCATCGGAAACTTTACGGGTTCCGTCCCGATGCGGGTTGTGGTGACAAAAGACAAAACTCTGAATTTCAGTTCCGCCTCGGTTACGCTCAACCAAAAGAAATATGCTTATCAGGGAAAAGCTTTGCAAAAATCAGACGTCGTCATCGAACAGCTTACCTTAAACAAACAGGTAATAGAGAAAAGTCATTATGACTATGAGGTCTGTGCAAATGAGATCAACGGCGCCTATGTAATGATATCTCCCACCGGTGCCGGCAAAGCGAAAGGATACTGCGGCAGCAAAAGAGTCAATCTGAAACTTGTCGGAGACCGAAAGATCAGCGAAGCTGTTCCCGGCACAAATTGGAAAAATTCTCTGGTCTTTTCTCAAAAAGAAATCAACAAAACCGGCGGTATGTTCCAGGAGAAAACAAATCTGCTGAAATTCGGCTCCGATACTCTTGTTGAAGGAATTGACTACACCATAAAATACGGCAATGCCAAAAAAGTCGGCACCGTGACTGCTACCTTTACCGGAACGGGTCGTTATACGGGCTCCCTAAAGCTCAAATATACCATCACGCCTAATTCCGAAGCCAAAAATCTGCGTATCTTATGGGGTAAAAATGTAAGCGGCAGTGGTGAAACCCTTTCCGTTATCTATCAGAAAGGCGGTGCATCGCCCGATCTTACCATAAAGGATCAGGATTCTGTCGTATTAAAGTACAAGACCGATTACACAATAACCTGCAAGGATAATAAGGCGCCCAACCAAACGATGACTTGTGAAATCAACGGCAAAGGCAACTATAAAGGGTATCAGAAAACCGTATCTCTTAAGGTCCTCCCCGGCGATCTGAGTCAGGCCTCCATGACGGTCTCCGACAAGCCCTACAGCACGAAAAACAATGCTTGGAAATCCACGATTAAAATCACCGATGTAAACGGGAAAAAGCTGTCTGCCGGAAAAGATTATGACAAGCTTCTCGTCTATAGTCATACGCAGGAACAGTCTCCTGCCGCCGGCACAGTCATCACCGTGACTGCAAATGGTATCGATTGTTATGCCGGTTCCTCAATTACCGGCAGCTATCGGATCTATCAAAACAGTATCAGCAAACTCAAGATCGTCATCGATCCTCAGGAATACACCGGAGAAGCGCTCACCTTACACCCGGGCGATATCCACCCCTATGCAAACAGCGCCGATCAGAAAAAGGGACCGGAATATCAAATCAAAGAAAACTGCTATGAAATCGTCGCAGGCTCGTATAAAAATAATATCAAATCCGGCACTGCCAAAGTAACCCTGCGCGGTCTGGGCAGCTATGGCGGCACGAAAACCTGTTCCTTTAAGATCAACAAGAAAAAATACCTGATCAACCATATTAAATCGCTCACCTTAAATAAAAACAGCATCGCCTTTACGCTTGCCGAGAAAAACAGCGATACCCCGGCAGCTGTCGAGAAACGAACACTCACCGCTACCATAACGGCAGAGACAAACGAGAGAATCAATAATCCCACCGTCGTTTGGACATCCTCCAATCAGGCAATTGCTTCCGTGGCTCCTATTAAATCGCCCGTAGGACGTGCTGCCACTTCTGCCACAAGCTCTGCCATCATCGAGTTGAAAAAGGCCGGCAGCGTAACGCTCACAGCAATCTCACAGGATGGCAACAAAAAGGCACAATGCAAGATTACCATCACAGACGCACCGCTTTTGCAGGAGGCCGGGCAAACCTTAAAGGGTGCTGTCGGAGATACCTCTACCTTACACTTACAGTTTGGCGGCACACCGACGAACATGAATGACATTATCTGGGAAAGCAGCAATACGGATGTCGCCACTGTTGAAACGGACGCGAACACAGGCGGTCAGACTGTCACGGCGCGGCTCACGATGAAAAAAGTCGGCGCAGCCATCATTTCCGTGTACACCAATAACCGTAAATATGTACAGCAGTGCTATGCCGTCGTTATCGGCAATGAAACACCGCCATCCGGCGCCAGGATCCTTACTTACACGCAGGAACCCGGCTGTACCGATGATACCCCGGAAATCAACAAACTGTTGCAGACATGGGAAGAAGATCAAAAAAAGGGGAACGACCCCTACGATTATCTATATATTCCGGCAGGCGTTTATCATATCGACGCCGTAGAAAATACATCCGGTCTCTATAGATCGGGCGGCATCGATCTAAAAAGCAACCAAAAACTGGTCATGTCATCCAGTACACTGCTGGTTGCTATAGGAAATGCTTCTCCACATTATCGGATTATAAATATCAATGTTCAAAATAATGTCACCGTCAGCGGCGGGCAGATCATCGGTGATCGCAACATACACATCGGCAGCGGCGGTGAACGCGGAGATGGCATCTCGATCATCGGCTCTACAAACGTTACCATTGAGAATGTGGATATTTCTCAGTGTTGGGGAGACGGCATATACTTGGGATATTCAAATGGTAAATGCAGCAGTGATATCACTCTGGAAAACTGTATCCTCCACCATAACAGACGAAGTAATCTTTCCATTACCGATGTAACGGAAAATGTAACGATAAGAAACTGTCAGTTTAATTACGCAAGCGGGACAGATCCCCAATACGGCATCGACATAGAGCCAAATAACAATACAGGGAACTGGCGTTGCGAGCATATTAAGATATATCACTCCACGTTTAAGGGAAATGCCAAGGGCAGCATGGGCATTATGAAGAAACCGGGTATCACCATAAACGATATCCTCCTTGAGGACTGTACGCTGGATGGAACTTTCTATAATATGACAGGTACCAATGTGGTTCTCCGCCGCACCACCGTAAAAGAGGTCGTCGGTGGTCCCGTAAAACGTGAATAAACATCGCATCTAAGCATCTAAAAAGGAGCAGGCTGGTTAGTCTGCTCCTCTTTTACGCTATCGATATTGATACGCCTTAGCCTTCGGTGTTTGGGCGCTACGCTTCCGCATTTGCCTCCGCGACAGCCTTCGCTCTCGCCGTCACTTCCTTCTCCTGTACGTCACTCGGCGCCTGCTCGTATCTTGCAAACTCATACTTATAAGTGCCGCGTCCGCCGGTCATGGAACGGAGGTCTGTACAGTAGCCGTTTAAGCATGCCACCGGAATATCCGCCTCAACCACAGTCTTCCCGTCCCCTGCGGGATTCATGCCAAGCACTCTGCCCCTTCTCTTATTCAGGTCGCCCATCACGTCGCCCGTATAGGAATCGGGAACCGTCACCTGTAAGTTGGCGATGGGCTCTAAGAGCACCGGCCCTGCCTCCATAAAGCCCTTCTTAAAGGCCTGAATCGTCGCCATCTTAAAGGCCATCTCGGAAGAATCCACCGGATGATAGGAACCGTCATAAAGAACCGCCTTGACGCCCACTACAGGGTACGCTGCCAGAGGTCCTGCCTGCACAGAATCCTGTAAGCCTTTTTCCACCGCAGGGAAATAATTCTTCGGCACCGCGCCGCCGACCACTTCCTGCTCGAACACGAAAGGCGTTTCCAGATCGCCGGACGCCTCGAAGCGCATCTTGACATGCCCGTACTGACCATGTCCGCCGGACTGTTTTTTATATTTATGTTCCACATCGGATTTCTTGCGGATGGTCTCCTTATAAGCGATCTTCGGATCGGAAAGCTCGATCTCCACCTTATACTCGTTTAAGAGACGGCTCGTAACCACCTCCAGATGCAGGTCGCCCATTCCGTAGAGCAGAGACTGCTTGTTCTCCGCATCATTGACCACCTGCAGCGTCTGATCCTCGTGGCGCATCTTCTGCAATGCCTGAGAAACCTTATCCACGTCTCCCTTATTCTTTGCCTTATACCGCTTATATGTATAGGGCGTAGAGATTTCTGCCTTACCATAGCGGATGATACGTGCCTTTGTAGAAAGCGTGTTGCCTGTTCTTGCAGCCGTTAGCTTCGCAATGGCACCGATATCGCCTGCGTGAAGCTCCTTGACCTCAATGGGCTTGCTGCCCTGCATCACATAAAGCTTACTGATTTTCTCTTCCACTTCCTTTTCATCGTTGTAGATCATATCGTCGCTTTTAAACACGCCGGAGCAGACCTTGATCAGTGAATACTTACCAATGAAGGGATCCACGATCGTCTTAAAGATGTATGCGGACTTCGGCTTGGAGAAATCGTAATTCGCCTGGAAAATCTCGTTTGTCTTTAAGTCAACGCCTGCGATTTCCCGATTTTCCGGGCTGGGCATATACTTTACGATATCATCGAGCAGGGTAAAGATACCCTGACAAAGCACATTAGAACCCATGGACATCGGCACCACGCTGCCGTCCATCACGTTGGTACGCATCGCCGAACGAATCTCCGCCTCGGAGAAGGTGTCTCCGTTAAAGTAGCGGTCCATGAAGTCTTCACTGGTCTCCGCAACTGCTTCCATCAGCGTATCGCGGCATAACTGCAGGTTTTCTTTACTGTATTCGGGCATCTCGCACTCCACGACTTCCTTGCCTTCCCAGCGATAAGCCTGCTCTGTGATCACGTTAATGTATCCCACAAACTTTTCATTCTCACGGATGGGCAGATGGAACGGCGCCATTTTTTTGCCGTACTTTTCCGTCATATCCGTCACGACCTGCTTAAAGGAAGCGTTGTCAATATCCATGTCCGTTACGAACACAAAGCGGGGCAGCTTATACTTCTCGCAGATTTCCCACGCCTTTTCCGTACCGACTTCTACGCCTGCCTTACCGGAAACCACAATGATTGCCGCATCCGCCGCGCTCACGGCCTCCTCTACTTCACCGACAAAATCAAAGAAACCGGGAGAGTCGAGCACATTGATCTTTGCGCCCTCCCACTCAATCGGAACAACAGAAGTGGCGATGGAAATATGGCGCTTCTGCTCCTCCTTACCGAAATCGCTCACCGTGTTCCCGTCATCGATCTTTCCCATTCTGGACGTGATACCGGAAAGGTAAGCCATCGCCTCCACCAGACTGGTCTTACCGCAGCCCCCATGCCCCAGCAAAACCACATTACGAATCTTATCC
>DETS01000002.1:9279-48655 GCA_002361735.1 Lachnospiraceae bacterium UBA3282
AAAACCACATTACGAATCTTATCCGTTGTGTAAACATTCATGCCTTGTAACCCTCCAATTCTGTTGTTCTTTTTGCAACCAAGCTTATCAACATAAGCCACGCAAGAAGCCAAGTTGTAAATACATTTTACTAAATTTTGAGGACAATTTCAAGACACAATTGCGTTCGCTCCCGTTTTGTGATATCTTAAAAAGCGGAAATATTTATCAAAAAATGCGAAAGGTCATACTGTTATGAGCATTCTTACCTGCGGTTTTATCGGTCTTGGACTGATTGGCGGCTCCATCGCCAAGGCAATCAGACACCACTTGCCGGATACCCGCCTCATCGCCTACGATATCCATACGGAATCCCTGAATCTCGCAGTCAAAGAACAGATAATCGATCAGATCTGCCCTGCCGTTGACGATTCCTTCGGAAACTGCGACTATATCTTTTTATGTGCTCCGGTTTCCCGCAACGCGGAAAATCTTCTCGCTCTAAAGCCCCATCTCTCCCCCGATACCATCCTTACGGACGTGGGGAGCGTGAAAACGGGCATCCATAGACAGATTGCGGAACTGCAGCTGCAAAATCAGTTTATCGGCGGCCACCCCATGGCAGGCTCTGAGCGTTTCGGCTACCAGAATGCCAAGGCCTCCCTTTTGGAAAATGCTTACTACATCCTGACTCCTTCCGATGAGGTTTCTTCTGAAAAAGTGAAAGCTTATCAAACGCTGGTGGAGACCATCGGCGCGATTCCGCTCACGTTATCTTATGAGGAACACGATTACGTAACCGCGGCAATCTCCCATCTGCCTCATGTAATCGCCGCCTCTTTGGTCAATCTGGTAAAAAGCAGCGACTCCGAAGAAGGCGTGATGAAAATGATCGCTGCGGGCGGATTTAAGGATATCACGCGGATTGCGTCCTCCTCCCCGGAAATGTGGCAGCAGATCTGCCTGACCAACGCGGATAATATCTCAAAGCTTCTCCGAACATATATGCAGTATCTGGAAGTCATTGCGGACGATATAGACAGCCATAAAAAAGACAGCCTCTACCGCTTTTTTGATACGGCAAGAAATTACAGGGAATCCTTTATCAGCGCGTCCAGCGGCCCCATCAAGGCGGAGTATGTGTTCACTGTGGACATCGCGGATAAACCAGGCGCGATTGCCGCCATCGCTTCTCTCCTTGCCATGCACGATGTGAGCATCAAAAACATCGGCATCAACCATAACCGAGAGCTTGCGGAAGGGGCGCTGCGCATCGAGTTTTACAGCCAAGACATGCTTTTCCGCGCCGTCGAAATCATGACGGAACACGGCTATAAAATACACACCCGCTAACTTCCGTATCGCAGCATTTGCAAAGCATTTTGCAACCCAAATTCGTTCAAACCATTATTTTACCTCATGACAGTTTCACCAACAGCCGATTCAAAAAATACGACCCAACCATACAGAGTATCCCCGCCACACTCCCGTACCAGTTGAGCGCCGCATCGGACTGCTGGAAATGTCTGCCCTCCACGAACTGCTTATAATATTCCGTATAATAGGCAAGCACGTAACAGACCGCGCCCGCCCCTATCACGCCTATGATTCTGTAATATCCTCTAAAAACCGCCATTCCCGCAAAGGTAGTCACAAACCCCACCACAAAGAAGAGTCCCAGATGCGCCCCGTAGCGGATCATCAGCGCGGTTGTCGCAATCTGATCCTGCGTGGGTTCTTCAAAAATCCGTCTTGCGATCTGTCCTGCCATCTTCATCGTGATATCGGAAGAAGTCGTCCCATTCTGAAAACTCACTGCCATCACAAAATATAACAGCATAAGCAGCGCCGCCAGCGAGACAACGACCACACAAAGTTCCAAGATGAGGTTTCTCTTTTTCCCTTGATTCATAATTTGGGTTTCCTTTATTCAAAAGGCTCCGGCACCCTAAGCGGCGGACTCAAATACGCTTCTTCCGGATACGGTGTGACAACGGGACTGGAGCGGTACTCATTTGGCCGCGAAGTGTGCGCCTGTATTGCAAAACGATAGGTTTCTCCCGGTTCTCCCACAAACTCCTGCCTGATCCGCATTCCCGGCCACTCGCTGTCAATCAGGAATGACTTATGCACCATGCTATTCATCACATACTCACCGTTACCGTTGTACACATAGGTATCGATTGCATCCTTGTCTGCATAATCATCCCAGTTGGTAAACGCCGCAAAGTACCATCTGGATTCGTCCCCTTCCCTGGCGATCCAGTGAAGCCCTTCCGGCGCCGGCAGTCTCGGCGCGTCCTTTCCCGTAAATTCAAAGACATCCGACAATACATAGGGGCTGTCTGTATAAGTCTCGCCGTCCCCTGAGGCGCGCACGGCAAAGTAATAAAACCCGTTATCCCCAAACTCATCGGAGAAGCTCATGCAAAATAACTTTTCGTCTCCTTCTTCGCTCATCTTCCCTTCACGGGTCCATGCGACGTTTCCCCGCATCGTTCCTTCCCGTTCCCAGGTATCCTTTTCCAAATCCGGAGGTGTTGCCGTATCCTGCCTGTATAATCTCCAGTCATACCTTTGATCGTCACCAACTCCCGACTCCAGCACACAGCCCCAAAAACCGGAGCCTGTCTCTCCGTCCCAGAAAGGATCGGCGGGCGTGGGCAGTGTAATCAAATCTGTTCCGTTTTCAACAGGCAGCGAAGCTTCCTGCGGCTTTTCGCTGTTTAGAAACACATTTCCTAAAACAACCGCTGCCATTCCCGCCGCTGCAATACACAAAACGGCAGTCCCCAAAACAGGAACATCAAAAAAAGCGTTTTTCACCCGGCGGACAGACGAATACCGTTTCTCCGGATCAAGACTGGTACATTTGGAAAGCGTTTTCCTGTAACGCAGTTTCTCCGCTCTGCCGCCCAAAAGCTGTTTTATGGTAACACCCAGGGCATAGATATCCGCCCGCTCGTCCGTCTGGGAAAATCCATACTGCTCCGGCGGCGCATAGCCTCTGGTACCAAGCTGCACCGTATCCTGCTCCCTGTTCTCTTTCGGCACACGTGCCGCATCAAAATCAATCAGACGAATATGACCGTCCTTCGCAATCAAAATATTGGAAGGTTTGATATCCCGATGGATAATGCCGTTTTCATGCAGATAAATAAGGACTTCACAAAGTTCCTTTATGATCGTCCGGCACTGCTTCTTCGTAAGCGCCGCGCTGCCCGCCGTCTGCCCTTCAATATATTCCTCCAAGATCGTGGTTTGATCATTATCATCCGAAACTTCATACACCTTCGGCAGATAGGGGTGTTTTATTTCCTGCAATATTTGATAAACGGCATGCTGCCCCTGCAAAGTCTTGCGGATCAACATACGTTCGCCGCCCTGTTCTTTCACCAACCGCACCGTACTCTTTTCGCTCTGTTTCAATACTTTTATCTCGTCGTAAATCATATATCCTTACCTCATAAAATTTTTTGAAACAGCGGGATTCTTTTTAACAGTAATGTCACGCTCCCACCCAGAAACATACTGATTACGCACCAGCCTAAAGATGTCAAAAGTGACGGCATAAAGTGTTCCGCCAGTTTTTCATAACTGTTGTAAAAAATAAGCTTAAAATAATGATCCAGAAGATATATGCCGAAAGTAAGCGATCCAAGAAAGCAGGCAATTTCTGCCGCTTTTCCGGCCGACAGTTTCGGGAACCTGACTGTTGCTGCATATTTAACCGCCAGAAACATCACCATGGCAAGCAGATAATCAAATAATGGGATATATGTCTCATCCGCCGCTCCGTTTAGATAGACACAAAGACATGATATGCCGATCCCCGCAATCACTGCCACACTAATCCCCTTAATTTTTCCGGCGAAATCTTGTACGTCAATCTTATGGTCAAGATAATAACCTGCCAGCGGATAAAAAAGGGCTGCCGTCACCGCTAACGGAATTGAAAACTCTCCCGATACAGAAATTTTTTCCGCTCCTGCCACCTGCAAAAAAGTGTTACAGATGGGAAGTACAGATAAAAGCATAAAGCGCAGTATAACCAACGCTGTAAAATCACTGCGGCTCATTTGCTTCGCCAGCTTTTGCATAAAAGGAAGCAGAAAAAGGAACCCCAAGTAGGCATAGAGATACCAATAGGAGCCCGTCTCATCCAAATTGCGGGCAAATATCCCATAAAGAAAACGCTTCAACGTAAATTCATATGTTCTTCCCTGTGCAAGCGCATACAGAAAGCATTCCACATAAATTCCCAGCGAGAACAAAAGGATAACTAGACAGACTCTGCTGACCCTTTTCTTCAAAACAGTGATGATATCCTCCTGTCTTTCCAAAAGCAAGGCGCCCGATACCATAAAAAATAATGGAACATTGATTTTGGTTATGATGGAAATGACCATGTAACCAGCCTGCTTTATGCCGGTGGCATTCTGATACAGAACATACCCTTTCAGATGATTAAAAATCACCAAAAAGCAAGCAATCAGACGGAGCCATTCATAGTAAACTGTTTTCACTTGTTTCTCGCAGTTTCCCTTATTTTGTGTATGATTCATTTAACTTTTGTCCTATTATTTATTCTTTCAATCACAGCTTACTCTTTTCGCCTTGCTTTCTTATTTTAATCTCAACGCAGTTTATTTTTTATTATACCATATTTCTTATCTCACAGACAATCCTTTCCCCTTTGTTCAGCGCTCCCCTGTGGTAATCCGATAGATTCCCGGCATTACTTTCTTGAAAACGATTCCAGCCATTATACAGCCTGTCATTACGCCAACCGGAATGCACAGATACTCAAGACACCAAAACAACGGTTTTGCCGGAAGCAGCCGAAAGCAGAGCTTGCGCACGGAAGACAATGTCATTTCATGCAGGACATAAATCATGAAAACCCACTCTGACAGTCGTAAAAAAATACGTCTCAGCTTCTCCCTGACATAGATTTCTTTTGATAACCGCAGCCAAAATACAATCCCCACAAACAAAGAAATGTTTCTGATGATCGACTCCTCTAAAAACAGAGCTGCCGCCGTGCATACAAAATATACCGTCCCCATCCGGCCCGCGGAATAGTTGTCAAACATCATAAGCGTACCCTCTTTTTGAACGACAGCCGCCCCAATCAGAAACCAGGCGAGCGCCGCTTTTCCCCAAAAGGAAACCGGTAAAATACTGAGCGCCATCCCCAAACACAATACTATGTTCGGATATCTTTTGACTGCTGCTTTTATCAGCGGAAAAACTAAAATCACTGCCATCAGATCCCGCATAAACCACAATGGATAGCACTGCGGATACTCCTGCCCGATCCCGTACAATCCAAACCACTCTTTTACAGAGCATTGTAAGATCGGCGTATTGCTTCCCGAAAAATACGGGGCGGTAAACGGAAGGCTTTGCAGCACGGCAAACACCGCAATCCAGAAACTGTTCCAAATCAAATAAGGCACAAGTAGCGTTTTTGCCTTTTTCCTGATAATTTCTCCATAAGTGTGGTCTGCACGAAATAATAAAACGGCAGAAAGCAGAAAAAATATCGGCACACCGCACCTTGCTATTACCTGTGAGATTCCGGTCTCCAACAGCAGCAGCCATTCAGGAAGGGCAGCTGTATTTTTCCCATCCGCGAAACTGACTTCCGTCGTATAGGCATGTAAAAAAACCACCATAACCATGGCGATCCATTTAACGATTCTAATCCTGTCGCTTTCTTCTTTTGTCATTTGCATAAGCATCTTCTCTTTTCTCTTTTTTCGTTTTTCTGTTCAGCCCACAACAAAACAAGACTCCGTTTTCGATTATAGACAGAGCCCTGTCCGTTTTGGTCTACCCCCGGTAGACATTTTGTTGCTGCAAGGATTCAGAAGATACGATAGGAATTGAATTTCAGTCCACACTTGCCGTCCTATGTGCAAACAAGTATAATAATTTCAGCCGCATTATTTGCGTTTATAACATGCCTGCAATGCGTTGTTTGATGCGAAGATCATAAAAAATTCGGAGGGAATCTCCCACAAAATGAATGAAAAGTCTACAGATGAATTGAAACATGAAATTACGATAGCAACGGATATCGAAGATTATTTAACAGAAAATAAGGGACATCTGCTAAAAGGCAGTCTGGCTGAACATCTGCATATGCTGCTGGTGCAAAAAAAGCTCAGGCGCGCGGACGTGATACGCGGTTCCCTGTTAGGCCGCGCCTATGTCTATCGAATCTTTGCGGGAGACAAAATCCCTTCCCGCGACAAACTGATTGCCCTATCTTTCGGGATGAAACTGTCTGAAGAAGAAACACAGAAAATGTTAAAGATTTCCGGCAATCGGGAACTCTATGCCAGAGATGAGCGGGACGCGCTGCTCCTGTTTGCCCTTCAGCGAAATAAGAGCATTATAGACGCAAACGGGATGCTGCTCGATCATGGATTGGAGGTGCTTGATACGACGAAAGAATAACTATTGCTAAAAGATATTTCGGTTCATTTTAACCGAAATATCTTTTAGAGTTTACTCATGTCGCAGTGCCTCAATCGGGCTTAAACGCGTCGATTTTCGCCACATAACCAAGCATCCTACAGACCACCTTTTCTTTCACCATTCTTAAATCATCTTCCGTAAATCTTACCTCCTTTGTAAGAGCACCTTGAAAGCCCCCTCCATCCTCATTCCTGATTGGATATTTGCAGCGTACCATCCTCCAGTTCAACAACCACTTCCAGGTAGTTGTCCTTAGGACATCCCCAACTCATAAAACCGGCGTCTTGCGCAAAATCTTTATGGTATTTCAAATTGTATAAGATAATCTTTTGACCACACACTTCATTTTTACTGTTCAAAACTTCTTCCGATTTTGATTCAAAAGACTCGTCCTGTATTCCAATCCGCTCCTCAATAAAAGCCTTCGGGTCTGTTATGTTTTGCAGCTCTGTCTCATCAATACTTACTGTTTTGCGCTTTTTCTTCAAATAAGAGTAGTACGTGTTTTTTGCAATCTGACAGATCCATACACGCATATCACACTCGCCGCGAAAATCCCCGATGGATTTCATTACCTTTAAAAACGTTTCGCTTGTAATTTCCTCCGCTGTCTGCTCATCACCCGAAAGTTTCCAGACATAGCGATATACTGATTTAAAATAAGTGCTGTATATCTGCTCAAACTCCATTACGCTACCACCCTCTTTCAACAATAAGACTTCACTGATAAAAATATCTTACAACTATTTTAATCTTTATTTTAAAATAACAAAACGGTGAATTAGCGATTGTTGCACTAATTCACCGTTTTATAAATCTCTGTTTAGTTAAATTTGAACACTATATGATCAGCATCGCATCCCCAAAAGAGAAAAACCGATACCGCTCCTCCACCGCCTCCCGATACGCCGCCAGCACATTCTCCCTGCCGGCAAGCGCGGACACTAACATCACCAGTGTGGACTCAGGCAGATGAAAATTCGTGATCAGGCAATCCAGCACCTTAAACTGATAACCGGGATAAATAAAAATCTCCGTATCTCCGCAGCCCGCCTGTACTCTCCCGTTTCCGTCCGCCGCGCTCTCAATAGTACGGCAACTCGTCGTTCCTACGCAAATGACTCTCCCGCCGTTTTCTTTGGTACGGTTAATCAAATTCGCCGTCTCATCGGTGATTTCATAGTGTTCGCTGTGCATATGGTGATCCGAGAGATTTTCGGCTTTCACCGGGCGAAAGGTTCCCAGCCCCACATGAAGGGTCACAAAAGCAGTCTCTACGCCCATCGCGCGAATCTCCGCCAGCAGTTTTTCCGTGAAATGCAAACCGGCTGTCGGCGCTGCCGCAGAGCCCTCATACTTCGCATACACGGTCTGATAACGGTTCTTATCCTGCAGTTTATGAGTTATGTAAGGCGGCAGGGGCATCTCTCCGAGACGATCCAAGACCTCCTCAAAAATTCCCTCATAGGAAAACTGAATCAAGCGGTTGCCTTCCTCTACGACTTCCAATACCTCCGCATGAAGCGAGCCTTCCCCAAAGACGATCTTTGTCCCCGGTCTTGCCTTTTTTCCCGGTTTGACAAGAGTCTCCCAGACGTCGTTTTCGCGGCGTTTTAACAGCAGCACCTCAATCGCCGCGCCCGTATCTTCCTTCACACCCATCAGCCTTGCCGGAATCACCTTGGTATTATTTAAGACCAGACAATCGCCCGGCCTTAAATAATTTGTAATCTCCTGAAACCGATGGTGCTCCACCGCACCGGTATCCTTATTTAACACAAGCAGTCTCGATGCGGAGCGGTCCTCCAAAGGATCCTGCGCGATCAATTCCTGCGGCAGATCAAAATAAAAATCTGATTTTTTCAGTTCTGTCATATTGTCATCCATTCTAAATATATTTCCCTTACAGGTTTGCGTGTTTCAAAAACGCTACATACCCGCGCTTGGTCTCATACACATCCGCCTTGCTGGTCGCTTCCCAGGGCGCGTGCATATTGAGCACCGCCACACCGCTGTCGATCACGTTCATCCCGTAGAGTGCAAGGATATAGGCAATCGTACCGCCGCCGCCCAAATCTACCTTTCCAAGCTCCGCCGTCTGGAAATTGATTTTTTCCTTCTCAAAGATGGTGCGGATATGCCCCATATACTCGGCGTTGGCGTCATTTGATCCGGATTTCCCGCGGGAACCCGTAAATTTATTGAATACCATGCCGCTACCCAGATAAGCCACGTTCTTCTTATCGAAACTGGACGCGTAGGTAGGGTCAAAAGCGCTGCTCACATCGGAGGAAAGCATACAGGAATGCGCCAAGCATCTGCGCAGGGCAAGTTCATTGTATTCACCCGTCAAGCCCATGACTTCCGCCACGGCATTTTCAAAAAACTTCGACTGCATCCCCGTTGCGCCCACGCTGCCGATTTCCTCCTTATCCACCAGGATACAGCAGGCGGTACGCTCTGTCTGTCCAATCTCCAACATGGCTTTTAAGGAAGAAAAGGCGCACACCCTGTCATCCTGCCCGTAAGCTAAGATCATGCTCCTGTCAAATCCGGCTTCTCTCGCCTTTCCCGCAGGCACAACTTCAAGTTCCGCTGAAATAAAGTCCTCCTCCTCGAAATCATAATCTCTCTTTAAGATTTCAAGGATTCCCTTCTTTACGGCATCCTTTGGCGCACTGTTCTCTCCCTCTGCATCGTCCTTGTTTTTCTTATCTTTCTTTTCAATGACCAGCGGTTTATTGCCGATAATGATATCAAGCGCCTCGCCCTCAATCACTTTATTTGCCTTTTTCTCCATCTGCTCCTGCGCCAGGTGGATCAAGAGGTCTGAGACGAAAAATACGGGATCGTCCTCATTTTCGCCCACGTTGATTTCAACGGTGCTGCCGTCCTTTTTCACCACCACGCCGTGGATCGCCAAAGGAATCGTCACCCATTGATACTTTTTCACACCGCCGTAATAATGCGTATCCAGATAAGCAAAGCCGCCGTCCTCATAAAGGGGATTCTGCTTCACGTCAAGGCGCGGGGAGTCAATGTGCGCTCCTAAAATATTGATGCCCTCCGCAAGCGGCTTTTTGCCGATCTGAAACAGGACGATGGACTTATTCATCCACACAGCATAAACTTTATCTCCTGTCTTCAGCTTCTTTCCTTCTTTTACCAACGTCTCCAGTTCCTGATAACCCGCCGCTTCCACGGTGTTCACGATCTGATCGATGCACTCCCGCTCGGTCTTGCCGTTATCCAGAAAATCCATGTATTCTCTGGCAAAAACATCCACTTCTTTCAGCTGCTTTGCATTATAAGTTTCCCAAGTGTTTTTCTGTTCCATATGCCCTCTACTTTCCGCGTGTTTTCCCTGCGCACGCTCCTAACTTCTCAACTCGATTCCCATACCTTCCAGTCCATTGAGAATCTTCTTCATCGCCGCCGTCACATCCGCTTCTTCCAGCGTCTTATCCTTGGCACGGAAGGTAATGGAGTACGCCATGGACTTAAAGCCCTCTTTAATCTGGTCGCCCTCATAGATATCAAAGAGCTGATACTCCTCCAAGATCTTACCGCCGCGCTGGGCGATGATTGCTTCGATTTCACCCGCCATCACTTTCTTCGGCACCACCATACTGATATCACGAAGCACCGCAGGGTATTTCGCGATGCCCTCATACTTTCTGTCAAAGGTCGCAAGCGGCAGGATCGCGGGAATGTCAAGTACCGCCACATATACTCTGGTCTTGATTGCATAGTTGTCGCAGACCTCCGGATGCACCTCGCCAAGATAGCCAATCTGCGTCCCCTCATAAATAACATCCGCCTGTCTGCCCGGATGCAGATACGGTCTGCCCGCATTCGGATCGTAGTTCGGCTTCTTCTTCATGCCGATGCTGTCAAAGAACTCCTCGATTACACCCTTCATGGTAAAGAAATCGCCTTCGCCGTACATACCGAGTGTAAACTGCATCCGCTCCTCAGGAAGCTCCGTCAGCGGCAGCGCCTTAGGAAGATAAATGTTACTGAGTTCGTAAAGGCGCACATCCTTATTCCGCCTGTTGTAGTTGGTAGCAAGGCTTGTCAGCATCCCGTTCAGGGAAACCGTGCGCATGATCGAGAAGTCTTCCCCCAGCGGGTTGGCAATCGTAATCGCCGCTCTTGCCGGGTCATCCGCAGGCAACAGGAGCTTGTCGAACACCTTCGGGCTCTCAAAGGAATAGCACATACCCTGCGAAAAGCCGCAGTATTCCGCGATATCCCTTGCCTTCTGCTCGACCCGCAGCTTGAAAGGCAGTCTTCCCATAGTCGCCTCGCCGTTTGGCAGCGTGGTCGGAATTTTATCATAACCGTAAAAGCGCGCCACTTCCTCCGCGATATCGCACTGTCTCAAAATATCCTGACGGAAGGTGGGAACCGTGAGCGTCCTCTTTGCCGCATCATACTCCACTTCGATCATTTTAAAGATCTCCAGCATTTCCTGCTCAGAGACATCCGTCCCCAGAAGGTTATTGTAATATGCAGGCTCAAAAGGAAGCACCACCTTCTCCTTCATCTCGCCGTGCACATCCACCATACCGCTTACCACCTCACCGCAGCCAAGCTCCTCGATGAGCTGGCAGGCTCTGTTGATGGCTTCCTCCGCATTATGGGGATCCAGCCCTTTTTCAAACTTGCCCGAAGCGTCCGTGCGCAGTCCCAGCCGCTTTGCCGACTTACGGATATTAGGACCGTTAAAGGTAGCCGCCTCGAAAAGCACGGTCGTCACACTGTCGGTGATCATGGAATTTTCGCCGCCCATGATGCCGGCAATACCCACCTCTTTCTCCGCGTCGCAGATCATCAGCACATCCGAATCCAATTTCCTGTCCTGCCCGTCCAGCGTGCGGAAGACATCGCCGTCCTTTGCCCTGCGGACAATGATCTGATTGCCTGCAATGGTGGAGAGGTCAAAGGCGTGCATGGGCTGACCGTACTCCTCCATCACATAGTTAGTTATGTCAACCAGATTGTTGATGGGGCGGATGCCGCTGGCTGCAAGGCGTCTTTGCATCCACTTCGGCGAAGGCGCAATCTTGATATTTTTGCAGACTCTCGCGCAGTATCTGGGGCAGAGTTCCTTGTCCTGCACATCCACAAAAATATAGTCTTCCGCTTTCTCGCCGTTGCCTTTTACACTTACTTGTGGCGCGATAAAGGGCTTTTTGAAGGTAGCCGCCGCCTCTCTGGCGATACCGATCACACTATAACAGTCTACGCGGTTTGAGGTCACTTCATACTCGAACACCGTATCCCGCAGCCCAAGTTCCTCCACCGCGTCCGCGCCGACCTGCACATCGTCTCCAAAAATGTAAATGCCGTTTTCCGGCGCTTCCGGATAAAAATTCCTGTCGGAGCCAAGCTCCTCAATGGAGCACATCATGCCGTTTGACGGCACGCCGCGAAGCTTTCCCGCCTTAATTGCAATGCCATCCTCCGGCAGAGGGCCGCCGTCGTGTCCGCCCGCCACCTTGCCGCCGTCCAAAACAACGGGCACTTTGTCACCCTCTTTTACATTAGGTGCTCCGGTGACGATCTGAATGACCTCATTTCCGATATCCACTTGACAGACGATCAGTTTATCCGCGTCGGGGTGTTTCTCAATCCTTTTGATCTGTCCAATCACGATTTTTTCCAGATTTTTATCCAGTCTGGTATAACCCTCCACCTTTGTTCCGGAAAGCGTCATCGCGTCCATATACTCCTGATCCGTGCACGTTAAATCCGGCACATATGCTTTAATCCATGACAATGCTGTATTCATATCAATTTCATTCCCTTCTATTTATTTTCTTCTTTTCAAATAGATTCATAGTACTTTTTCAAATAGTTCCTAATATTTTATGGCGTAACAGAATTTTTCTCGTTTCTTTTTCTTAGATGCCATACATTTTTATCATACAATATATCACTTAATCATACGAGTATCCCGGGTTTTTGTATAGCAACTCCTGATCGGCAGCCATATCTTTATCCCAGACTTTCTCTTTCCAGTCCTCCTGCGCAACATCTTCAATCGCAACGGAGACACTGGAAATATCGCAGTCAAGTATTTCAGAAATGTCTTCCGCAATCTTTTCCGCACATCTTCTCTTCTGCTCCTCTGTCCTGCCGGAAAAACATTTGATTTTTACATGTGGCATATCTATTTCCTTTCACAATTACTTCCGTTTCCAAACAGTTTAACATCCTTTATCCATTAAAACTGTTTTAGGAAGCGGATATCATTTTCATACAACAGCCTCAAATCGTCGATCTCATATTTCAGCAGCGCGATACGCTCCAACCCCACACCGAACGCAAACCCTGTATATTTCTCAGGGTCGATGCCGCTCATCTCCAGCACATGGGGATGCACCATACCACAGCCTAAAATCTCAATCCAGCCCTCTCCCTTGCAGAAACGGCATCCCTTGCCGCCGCACTTGAAACAAGATACATCCATCTCCGCGCTCGGCTCCGTGAACGGGAAGTGGTGTGGTCTGAATTTCACCTTCGTATCCTCCCCGAACAGTTCCTTTGCAAACTCCGCCAGCGTCCCCTTCAAGTCCGCCAACGTAATATGCCTATCTATTACCAATCCCTCAATCTGATGGAAGGACGGGGAATGGGTCGCATCCAGTTCGTCGGAACGGAACACCCGCCCCGGCGCGATCATGCGGATGGGCAGTTTGCCCTTCTCCATTTCATGCACCTGCGTGGAGGAAGTCTGTGTGCGCAGCAGAATGTCTCCCGTGATATAGAAGGTGTCCTGCTCGTCCTTTGCAGGATGATCCGCAGGGATATTTAATGCCTCAAAATTATAGTAATCCTTCTCTACATCGGGGCCTTCCACCACCTCATAGCCCATGCCGATGAAGATGCGCTCCACTTCTTCCAGCGCAATGGTATTCGGATGGCGGTGTCCCACCTTTGCCTTTTTTGCAGGCAGAGTGACGTCGATAACTTCTGTTTTTAAGCGGGTCTCGCGAATCGCCCGCTCCATTTTTTTAACGGAAGCCTCCAACACCTTTTCGATTTCCTCACGGGTCTCATTGACAAGCTGCCCCACCTTCGGTCGGTCCTCCGGCGCCACATCCTTCATGCTCTTTAACACCGCCGTCAATTCTCCCTTTTTCCCCAGGAAGTTGACCTTCACCTCATTGAGTTTTTCGAGGGCGTCGCTGGCCTCGATCTGACGCAGCGCCTCGGCTTTGATCTGTTCCAATTTTTCTTTCATAGCTTTTATCCTTTCTTCCTATTTTTTCTTTTTTCCGTCTCTGCTTATGCGCGAAAAATCCCATGTGCATTTCTACACATGGGACGAATCTACTCCGCGGTACCACCCAATTTCCCGCTTGCGGCTTCTGACTCAACACAAACCTGCAAACGGACGCTTCTTTCGGCGTAACGTGCCTGTACGTTTCGCGCTAATTGTTCTGCAGACAAATGCCGCATCCCGTTCACACGAACAGCTCCGGTGGGAAATTCGGAAAACCTTTGAACCGAAGGGAACTTACAGCCGATGATTCCCTCTCTCTGGCGGAAAATCGTTTCCTACTGACACCTTCACAGCCTTTCGTAACTATTTCATTCCTTACTATCTTTCCTGCTCAATTATGTTTCTCAACAAATCTATCTGCTATTCTAGTGTTTTTGCGGCGACTTGTCAAGCCACCCGAACAGAAATTTATAAACGGGACCAAAATAGCGGTTGATATGCGCCCCAATCATCAAGATATACATCAGCATATAGAACCAGAGCATTAAAATGACCACTGTGGTCAAACTCCCGTAGGTACCAAAATCATTGTAATGATCCACATAAATCGAAAAAGCATAGGAGGCAACACTCCATAATACCGCAGCAAATGCCGCTCCCGGAAGCTGCGCCTTAAACCGCAGCTTGCAGCTTGGCACAAAGGCGTAGATCATAGCAAAAATAAAAGTCAGAATCAGCCACGACGCAAGGAAACGAAAACGCATGATAAAATGCACCAGTATGTGAAGCGGCGGGATATCTCGCAGCAGAATATCTACAATTACATTACCGAATACCATCACAAACAGCGCCACCAGCATTGCCACTAAAATGATTACCGTATAGAAACAGGCTATCATCCGCAGCACCACATAGTTTCGCTTCTCCTCCACATCGTTGACCGCGTTTAAGCCGTAAATAAGCGCCAGCATAGCCTTTGCTGCCGACCAGATGGTGACGATGGCAAATACTGTGATTGTTCCCGCCGATTTTGCATAGACATCCGACACGACACGCACCACCAGACCGTCCACGGCGTCCGGCGTAAACTGCGTGATCGCGCCGATCAGATTCGCTTCGGTCAATCTCGTGAACGGCAGGATCGCACACAGCGCCATTAAAAGCGGTATCATGGACAGAAAAAGAAAGAACGCTGTGCTCGCCGCAAAAGCGCTGATATTCTTCTTCGTCATTTGCCAGTTAAAATCGCGAAATATGAGAAACAGCCGATAAATCATGCGCATCGTTTTCCCGTCTCCGTTACTCCTGATTGATATCCGCAACACTCCTGACCGTACAGCCCGGATAATACGCCGCCAGAATCTCCTCACAAGAAGCGCCCCGCTTACCGAGCGCTTTCGCGCCGTTTTGTGCCATTCCCTTCCCGTGACCAAAGCCGCCCCCGGTCAAGGTATATCCTACCACAGTTTCCCCGTCTTTTCCAGTCTTTGCATCCGTATCCATCACAAAAAAGGCGCTGGGAACCAGCGTACGCTGCACACTCTCACTCCCATCCTGCCTTTTAACGGTGCTCTTTCCATCACATAACACATAGCGGATGCTGTACTCCGATAAAACCTGATAAACCGCCTGCCTCGTCTCAATCAAAAGCGTCTGCGCAATACCTCCGTTTCCTCTCTCCGTAATGGTAAGGCTCTTGATCTTTCCCGACTTTTCGATGGGCTCCGATGCGTAATTGCCGCCCTTCGTCCTTGTCAGAATTTGAGAAGGCACCGCCCGATATCGCTCCTGCAAACGCTTATAAAGCTGTTTCTCGTCAAGTTCCTCCACCTGATATGTCCAGCGGTACCAAGGCTCCTCCCTCTCAACATCCTCCTCATGCGCCGCTTCAATAAACGCCCGAAAGGTTTCTTCCTCCCGCAGCGTCTCATCCTCCAAATCAGCGCCACAGGAAGTGGAATAATAATAATTCTCCGCCGGCTCTCCCTGATAAGTTAGCAGCAGCCCATCCGTCTCCTTCACCGCCGTAGTCGTATTTGCGTTCTCCGCGATATTGTGATAAACCTGATATGACGTCGTATCGTCCACATGCGCACCGAGGGACGGCAGTCCCGCATGGAGAATGTAACGGCAGGCATATGTCCTTGCGCAGACGGCCTGCGCCTTAAGTGCCTCCGCCGGATAGGATGCGGGCATCTCGCTTGGCACTACCCCGTAGAGATATTCTTCCAACGGCAGCTCGTTGACCACGACGATCCCTTCCTCCATCCGCAGGCATTCCACGCTGCCCCGATAAAAAGGCTCCTCTCTTTTACTGTTTTCCAGTTCCACCAAAACCTTGTCCGTAAGATTCCCGCTTTGAAAAATTCTGCGTTCCCCCACCTTCATATCTTTTTGACGAAGAACCGTCTTTTCTCCGTCCACAGTGAGCGTTACCGACTCGTGAAAGCTGCTTCCTGCCGCCGTATTTTTCAAAAGTACCCGGATCCGATCTGCCTCCTCGCGCTCCGACACCAGCCCGGCACAGACCTTCCCTTTTCTCAAAACAAAATCCGTATCCGCGCAGCCCACCCGCAAATCGCTGTGGGATAGCGAAGCCAGCTTCCCGTAAAGCTTGTAAAATGCCGCATTTTCCGCCAGTTCAAAGATTCCCTCGCCCTCGATTTCCAGCTCCGTTTCCGAAAGCCTCAGCAGCCTGCCATGCACCTTTTCCCGCTGCTCTTTGGCCTGCACAAGCGCCCCGTTCCGGAAGGTCAGGTCGGCAATCTGCTCCCGCTGCGGCAGCTGTGAAATTGCCTCATCCGAAACTTCCGCCGAAAAAGCAACCTGCCGATAAAAACAATCTAAACGATTCCCCGTGACCTCCATCACCCAAACACTGCCCAGATAATGATCCTCAGGCAGCACCTCCACGATCGTCAGGAGCACGTCGTTTTTTACATAGACCTTCATCTCCTGCAACGCATTGTCGGCAAATGCCGCGGAACAATACGAAAAAGCCCCCTGCATGGCGCCTGTTTCCGTGTAAGCCTCTTTCCTTTTCTCGTCCACTTTCAGAAGAAAAACCGTAGTCTCCCAGATAGAAGACTCTTTGTCCAGATGTGCCAACAGAATGCGGAAAGCTTTGTACCAGTCTTCCTTTAAGAGAGCATGCGCAGACTCATAGTGATCCGAAAAATCCGGAAGTACAACATCCGTTCCCACAAGCTGTGCACAAAGTGCCTCATACTGCCCATACGTAAAGTACAGCGAATGTGCTGTCACGATATCCGCATCATCGTCCGTCACCGTCTTTTGGGAATATCCGGCAACTGCAGCAGTATCCGTTGTTTTTCCCGACTTTCCCTCATTTTGTGGGACCGTAAGCTCCCCGCCCAGCGCGTCAAGCAGGATTTCCACATCTTCCGTCGTTATCTTTTCTCCTTCCGGTTCGGAAGTCGTCTCCTGTTTCGCTCTGCGGCCCAAAAGCAGCAGCAACAGAAACAGAAGTCCCATAAAGATAAGCGAAAGCTTGGCAAGCCGCCTCATATCGTATCTCATAAAGTCGTCCTTATCGTTTTCTCCCTTATCTTTATGTCTGAGAGTTGTGAATTATGTCTTTTCTGCGGGACTCTTTATCCCTTTCTGTTTATTGCGTCAGCCACATGGATTGAAACGCCATCGATAATATTCTGCTGCCACTGTTTTCGGAATCTGTCTGCTCCACCAACGCAGCACCGGGAAACACCATGCGTATTACCAATTTATCGTTTTTCAGATTTTTGGCAGGAATCGTAACCGTTTTTTCTGTTCCGCTTTCCTCCTGTGTGCAGGTGACATACTCTATCTTTTTTCCATTTGCATACACCCGCATCAACTGTGAGTCATTATAAACATCTGAGTAAATAAAGTGAAACACAAAATCCTTTTTTGATTTTTTCCCACCGGATTCACTCAGATCAAAACAGATACTTAATTCGTTGCTGGCTATAGCGACAGAATCTTCCTGATAAAGTCGATAATTTAGCTCTTTCGCATATGCGTTTCCCGCTTCAAAATCAATTTTGTCTCCCATATGATACAAAATGCGGTTAACGGAAAAAGGATCAAATATATGATACTCTATTTCACCCGCTTTCCCGGAAATCATAAGCCTAGTATACAATAAAGAATCATCATTCGGTTCCTGAAAAACATTTCTATTCAAGATGGACTTGTCAATCGTATGGCATCTCTCAACATCCGTGTTCTCATCAAGATCATAAACACAGGGACCGTATTTTGAATAATCAGTCATGATATTAGCCGCCATCGTTGCGAACACATTTCGAAAGTGTATGGGAGCCATATTATGCTCGAGTTCATGTGACTCTCCGGGACGTTTTATCAAAACAGCCGGATTGTTCTCAAGATTTCCGTCCTCGTGCCGTCCGTGATCCCCAAGAATTATAATCATACTGTTGTCATATACTCCTGCTTCTTTCATTTTTTCCATATAGGAAAAAATGATTTTCATGATTCCCTGCAGCGTTTCCTGTTCCGAAAGATCAGCATCCTTTACGCGTTCCAGATTTGCTGTAATATAGCACGGCTTATGAACCCCTCTAAAATGATACAAACGAAACGCCTTCTCATAACCGGTCTCTAATGCGTCAACCGCCTCCAGATCTTGATGAAATCGAAGATCGTCAAGCGAATATCCTACATTGGAAGACGCAATTTCATCGGATATCGCATCGGTAGCAAGCCAGAAGTATTCTTTGAATGACTGCGGAAACAAATAAAAATTTACTAACTTATATAATTGAATTCCAAATTTCGGATAATTGCCAACCCAATGTGCACCTGTCATTTCATAATTATCAATATTTTTCTCGGAACAGCCTGCCGTTGCTCTCATAGAAGTATATAACCGCACATCCCATCCTTTTGCATGCAAATCATCATATAACGGTGTTTCCTGCCATGCTTCTTCACTATATTCGTCTATCGACTGTCTCGGCTCATATTCATATCCTGTAAGCAATAAAGGAATTGCTATTCGTGTCGGAGCTCCTCCGCCCACAGCTTCATCAAAAAAGGTAAAATCATCTAATCCGCCTTCTATATATGCTTCCGAATTAACATATTGATTCAGGGTATCCGCCTGCAGCGTATCCACAACAAAGATAACGATATTTTCTTTTGACCCTAATGAAAACTGTCCTTCCTTTGACATTCCGTAATCTACGGTTTTACCCAGAGGGTTCGTAAACACCAGTACGATCAGCGACAGCATCTGAACAAGGCACAAAAAACCGGAGGCGTATGTTACCACTTTTGCCGTTTTATCTTTCCAACGCCAAGCCGCCAAAAACGCTGCCGCAATGCTGACACACCAAAAGACCGTGCTTATCTTTTCTTCTGTGGCATAATTACTCCAAATCAACTCCGTTCCGTCAAGTGCCGGGAAATCCGGATTTAAGAAATTTCCCTGAATATACAAAGCAAATCCTACCGAAAAAATAATGGCTGAAGAAAAAAACGCATTCTTTTCATTCGTAAAGCACAATGCCACAAGCCATGCTGCCAGTGTAAGAATAAGCATCACAACCAGCAAAACCGGTATAATCTTAAAGTAGGCGATAGAGAACTCTTCTATATTGCTTAAAAACAGGGAACTTGGGGTAAAAACCGCATAAGTAACATCTAAAAACAGAATTGCCGGTAATACCTTCTTGAAATGACGCCAAAGAGATAATTTTTCAATATAAATACATTTTATGTTATGGTAAATCACCATAAAAATAACACCAAAACCAAACTGCAGTCCAAGCCATTTTAGCTTGAATGACACGCCCATTTCAAACAAATTAAAAGACTGCAATCCGATCCAATGCAATCCGGTCACAATCAACAGATTAGCCACGATACTGTATAGAACAATCAGAATCGCAAGTTCCTTCCAATGATCCTTCAAACGACTCTCTTTATGATAGAAATAACGATATGCTAAAATGGTAAAAATTGCTGGAAATACAGCGATCAGAATCACTAACATATACCGGTCTCTCCTATCCGCCTGTCTTGCCTGTCAGTAAACATCTCACAACATTATAAATGATAGACTGCAAATATGCAAGCGATGACCTCATGCAACGGGCGATATTCGGGACGGTATGTTTACTTTCCCCGCAGATTTCCCACCCGCTCGGTAATATTTGCCTCAAACTCCTCATCCGTCATGGAAGGATCTTTTGTCGCTTTCCAGATTTCACAGGGTAACTTCTCACAGCCGGCACAGTTAGCAAATTTACTCTGATTCACCGCACAGTGATAAATCGGGCATGCCTTCCCCTTGGGCGCATGAAATACTTTTCCGTTCAGCGCGTTACAGCCCTGACACATCTCCCCATAACAGCTGCATTTTTGACAGTCCGTACCGCAGACGGAAAGCGCGAGGATCTCCCGCTGTTTTTTGCCGCTGAAAGAAGCAAGCTGCAGGCGGTAAGCCTCGTCCAGCATCCTGCGCATCAGGTCGTCCGGCACCGCTCCGTCAGGTTTAACGGAATTCCAATTCTGCTTATTCATGTAATAACCGGGGATGATATCCTCATACTGCTGTCTCAAAAAATCACCCTCCACAGGGTCGCATTTCATGGTGATGTAGTAAGGCACATTATCCTGATTCAGACAGACTGCCGCAAACATCTTCCCTCCGATATGATATCTTACCCAATTCCAATCTTTCTGGAGATCCTTTGTCACACTCCTTTTTGCCAACAGATATTCATCAATCCAATGATATTTCATAGTTACCTCCATTTTGCGCCGCTTTTACCTCTGCTTAGTTGCGAGCGCATAAACGTGTTTATGTCTTACGCCGCTCTTTTATTTAGGATACCACAAAAAACATGACAACACTATGTCCTGTTTATCGATTCTTGTTTTTTCTTCTTGACATTTTTCTTTATCCGCCGTATATTGAACATATATTCATTGAATATATATTTAACTAATTGCGATTCCAATGGTAACGTTACAAACCACCCAAAATTGATATGCTGCTTTTTCAATCCGCAGTTTATGACACATTGAAAGGAAGAATCCCATGCCCACACGAGAGGAACAAAAGGAACAACGCAGACAACTGATTCTGGAAAAGGCGCTGGAGCTGTTTGTCAAAAAAGGCTACGCCGAGACAAAGATCGGGGACATCGCAAAAGCGGCTCATATGAGCACAGGACTGATGTTTCACTATTTTGATTCCAAAGAGCAGCTCTACGAAGTGCTTATACGAATGGGCGCAGAGGGCACCAATCTTCCGCAGAAACTCCCCTATGATAATCCGCTTGCCTATTTCGAGGGTTTCCTAAACACACTCTTTTCCTATGCCAAAGAAAATCTCTGGGTCTTTCATATGTTTGTCCTGATGGCACAGGCAAGACAAAGCGAAGGTATCCCCACGCAGATCCGGGAGATTGCCATGCGCGTTGATCAGGTAGAACAATCCGCCAAACTCATTGAAGCCGGTCAGAAACAAGGGTATTTTCGTGGGGGTGACCCCTACGCCCTATCCTTCACTTTCTGGAGCAGCGTACAGGGCATCATGGAACAACTTGCCGTCTCTCCCGCTCTCGTAGAAACAGGAAAACTTCCCGATGTGGACTGGCTCATCGACATCATCAAAAACAAAACTTGAGAAACTAAGACAAGAATGGAATTTTCGAAAACTGCGCCCAGAGACAGCGCCGGAACCAACAAGCATTTTGCCAACATTGGAAAGGGAAAATAGAAATGAAAAAAATCATAATCATCGGCGGTGGTATCGCCGGTCTCTCCGCAGGCATATACAGTCTGCAAAACGGCTATGAAGTTGCTCTCTATGAAAAAAACGCCACGCCCGGCGGGGAATGCACCGGCTGGAACAGGCAGGGCTACCACATCGACAATTGTATCCATTGGCTGACCGGCAGTACTCCCGCAAACGATCTCTATCCGATTTGGAAAAATATCGGCGCGCTGACTGATGATACCACGCTCTACCGCGAGCCCTATTTTTACTGCCTTCATAGAGATGGCAAAACCCTGCATTTTTGGAGCGATCCGGAAAAGGCACGGGCTGAATTTCTGGAAGCCGCACCCGAGGACAGTCTCGAAATCAACAAACTTTTCGACCATATCAGGTTGTCTGAGTCCGTCCGCGTTCCCTGCGAGAAGTCCCTCGCCGACATGAACTTGATCGAATATCTGAAATTCGGCATGACTATGGCGAATATGGGAAAAGTCATCAACGAATACGGAAACGACACCATTGCAGACCTTGCCGCACGCTTTCAGAATCCCCTCGTGCGTGAAATGATCACACAATATCTGCACACCTCCTATAAAGCGATCACCCTGCTTAGTTCCATCGGTTTTTACACCGGAGGATCTGCCGCCATCCCCATGGGCGGTTCCGTCGGCATGATCAAACGCATCACAGACCGCTTTTTATCACTTGGCGGTAAACTCTATCCAAATATGCCCGCCATCAATATCAAACTCGACGGACATCAGGCAAAATCTGTCTCCTTTGCGGACGGAAGTGAGGTCTCCTGCGATTTTGTAATCTGCGCCGCCGACCCTGCCGTAACCTTTGACAAGCTCCTACCCGCGAAATATATGGATAAAAACTTAAGGAAAATGTATGAGATCAAAGAAGGCTATCACGTCTCCTCCGTCTTTCAAATCTCTTTCGGCATCCTTGGTCCGGAAGACTGCGGACTGCCCTGCGGTTCCTCCGTTCATCCCTGCGAGCCTTACCGCGTCGGGAAAAGTGATTTTGACCACATCGGCATCCGCCTTTATGACTATGACGAGAGTCTTTTCCCTGTAGACAAGCGGGTCATTCTGTGTAATATCCCGCAAGAAATTGCCGATTATGAATACTGGAAGACTCTCCATGCAGACCGTCCGCGCTATCTTGCAGAAAAAGAAAAAATCGCAGAAGTCATAAAACACCACATCTGCCACCTGTTCCCAGCCCTTGAAAACAGGCTGATCATTCTGGACACCTATTCACCCTACACCTTCACAAAATGGTGCGGTGCATACAAAGGCGCATATATGAGTTTCTTCGAGCAAAAGGGTTATAAAAGCCTGACTGCAAAAAACAGCATCCGCGGTTTATCCAACGTTTTTCTGGCAAGCCAGTGGCTTTCCACGAACGGCGGTCTGCCGATGGCGGCGGTATCGGGCCGCTTTGCGGCGATGAAGTTGATGAAAAAAGATAAGAAAATCAGCAAAAGCAGCCGTACGTGACGACTGCCTGCCCATCTTTTGTATCTATGCCCCCAAAATGCCGGATCTTGTATTTTGACTCCTAGCAACGCTAGGTGGGTAACCGCAACCATACTTCTGTCTTCCACTGCGTAATGCCCGAAGGCTGGAGGCCTGACATCTATATGACAATGTAGGAATCCCGTTTAAAGTATCTGTAGGTTCAAAATAACAAGACTTAGTCGTGCATTTCAGGTTACTCTTATTATATACGAATCGACCGCAAAATACAACAGGATTTTTTGGTAATTACACCTACATCAACGGTGCTATAAATTTCAAGCAACCGCCCATCCATTTATAACTCAATTTTTCATGCTTAATGCTCTCCTGCGTAACCATACGGCACTTTGCAAGCGTATCCTGAAAATCCTTTTCAATCTCCGCAATACATGCCGTCTGATACAGAAAAGTGCCGCATTCAAAATGATGGTAAAGGCTCCGATAATCTAAGTTAATCGTTCCCACCACCGCCTTGACATCATCGCTCACAAAAACCTTTGCATGGACAAATCCCGGCGTGTATTCGTAAATCTTTACTCCCGCATCTACAAGCGCCTGATAATGCGATTTTGCCAGCGCATACGCCGCCTTCTTATCCGGGATACCCGGCAGGATCAATTTCACATCCACGCCCCGCTGCGCGGCATATTTTAGCGCCGCCGCCAGTTCCCCGTCGAGGATCAGATACGGCGTCATGATATGTACATAATCATTGGCTCGGTTTAGGATATCCATATACACGGCCTCTCCCACCTTATCCTCATCCAGCGGACAGTCCCCGAAAGGCATCACGTAACCGCCTGCCTGTTCCGGACGGAAGCTTTCTGTCTCCGGATAAGGGAAAAATTCGGGTGCCTTTTCATCAATGTTCCACATCTGTAAAAACATCAGTGTAAAGCTCTTTACCGCCTCTCCTTTTAACATCACCGCCGTATCTTTCCAATGCCCGAACTTCTCCACATGATTGATGTATTCGTCCGCCAGATTGACGCCGCCGTTAAAAGCGACCTTCCCGTCTATCACCAGGATCTTACGGTGGTCGCGGTAATTATAATGGGAAGATACCACAGGCAGGATCGGTGAAAACGCCTTTGCTTTGATGCCAAGCCCTGCCAGCCGCTTCGGATAATCGGCAGGCAGAAGCGCCACCTCGCACATCCCGTCATACATCACGCGCACATCCACTCCTGCCTTTGCCTTCTCTGCCAGCACTTCCAGAATCTTTCCCCACATATAGCCTTCTTCTATGATGAAATATTCCATAAAAATATAAGTCTTCGCTTTCTGCAATTCCTCAAGCATTGCCGCAAACTTATCCTCACCAAGGGGAAAATAAGTCACTTCCGTGTTTTTAAACAGCGGAAAGCATCCGCTCCTGTTCAGATACGTCGTTAACGCGGCAACCCCCGATCCATCCTCTTTTACCTGACGGATCACATCCTCAGGCTGCGCGATTGCCCCTTTGGTGCTGCCAATCAACTCCTCCACCCGCTTTTTGATCTTTGCATGCCCTGCATTGGTCTGTGTAAAAGACAAAAAAAAGGCCGTCGGCAGAGGAAATAAAGCAATCATAAAGATCCATGTCAGTTTTGCCGTCGCATCCATCTCACAGTTGAACAGATATAGGGTCATCAACAACGTGAATACGCCAAAAAGTACAGAGAAAAAGGGAACATATTCATACAGCCATCCATAGATCCCCACGATCAGGGCAACCTGCACGATCAGCAAAAGGACTATGATCAGAAATCGGCTGAATATAATCGGCAGTATACCTTTCTTTTTGGGCTTCGCCAGACGGAATATCGTTTCTTTCTCCATTTTTACCTCCATGCCTCTCCCATATTGGCTTATTTATCTTAGGTACTTTGTTATTGTATCAAGCAAACAATCTCTATCTTTTGCACCAGCTTTCGCTGCATAACCATTATTATATTGAGTATCGATAAAAATAGCAAGTATTTGCTGGTCTTCTTTGGATAAAGTTCTTTCCCAAACAGGCCTCGTTCAACTTGCCAAAACATAACAATTGCCCTATACTATAAGGCAAATTATCAGACATGGAGGCAACCATATGAAACACTGCGGGACAAAAAGACTGGAAACCGAAAGACTGATCCTGAGAAGATTTACCGCCGAAGATGCCGAACCCATGTTCCGAAATTGGGCGTCCGACGACGAAGTGACTAAATTCCTGACCTAGCCCACACACGCCAATATCGACGTCACAAAACATGTGATTGGAATATGGCTCAATTCCTATGCCAATGAAAATTATTATCAGTGGGCGATCGTATTAAAGGAAACTGACGAACCGATCGGCAGCATCAGCGTCGTAAACATGAATGAGGATCTCTCCATGGTCCATATCGGATACTGCATCGGAAAACCGTGGTGGCATCAGGGCATCACTTCCGAGGCTTTGAAGGCACTGATCACATTCTTTTTCGAGGAGGTGGATGTCAATCGCATCGAAGCAAGGCATGATCCCCAAAACCCGCATTCCGGAAACGTCATGAAAAAATGCGGTCTGCGGTATGAGGGCACCATGCGCAGCGCAGACCGAAACAATCAGGGCATCGTAGACAACTGTTACTATGGCATATTAAAGTCCGACTGGCAGCATCACGCTCCCTCATAATACTGCGCCTGCGCGTGCCAAAGTTTACTGTATTTACCACCTGCGTCAGCCACCAGCACATCATGCGCCCCCTGCTGTATAAGCCTGCCATGGTCGAACACGGCAATGGAGTCGCAGAAACGGCAGCTTGACAGCCTGTGACTGATAAACACAGATGTCTTGTTTTCCGTCAGCTTGTTAAAATCCTCATAGACAGCCGCTTCCGCGATCGGGTCAAGCGCCGCCGTCGGCTCGTCTAAGACCACAAACGGAGCGTCCTTGTAAAGCGCGCGCGCAAGCGCTACTTTTTGCCATTCACCGCCCGAAAGTTCTATCGCTTCCGCGTCGTAATCGCGCCAGAGCGCCCGCCGTAAACTGTTTTTCTCTTTGGCGGACGGATCGTTGTCAAGGCTTTCCAGTTTATCGCTAAGTCCCGCGCGGATCAGGCAGTCCCGCACTCGGGTTTCGTCGTAGATTGTATTTACCGCCACATTCTCCCCCAGCGGAAAACCCAATATCTTATAGTCCTGAAACACCACGGAGAAAAGCGCCATATATTCATCGTAGCGGTATCTTGTAATATCAATGCCGTTTAATAAAATCTTTCCCTCAGTAGGATCATAGAGACGGCAGAGCAGTTTGATAAAGGTAGTCTTTCCCGAACCGTTCTCACCCACGATTGCCAGCCGGTCCCCAATCTTAAATTTCATGCTGACATGATAAAGCGCCCACTCGTCCGTGCGGGGATAGCGGAAACTCACATCCCGAAATTCGATCTCATAGTCGATATCATCCCTCTTTTCCACCGCCAGCGTGCCCTGATACATATCATTTGGCAGATCCAGATAGTCAAAAAGGATCGCCAGATAACGATTATTATCTTTTAAGCGTCCGATATCCGCGGCAGCGTTTGAGACAGCCGTCACGAACCGCTGCGTCGTCCCCTGATAGAGAATAAAGCTGCCGATGCCAAACACACCGATGAACGCCTTCGCCGCCACAAAGAGAAAGACACAGAGATTTAACGCGGCATTTAAGAAAATGGACAGGGAATGATATTTGATCGTCACCTTTTCCATCTCCTCGATCCATTTCGGGCGAAGCTGCCTTCTCAGTTCCTTGAGAACAAGGGCGTCCAGATGAAAAAAGATCATATCCGTTCCCCATAAGCGCATGAATGAAACCAGACGCGTATTTTCTTTCGCCAGATCGCCCATCGCTTTTTGCTGCCTGACACTGCGGATCGCGGCAATCCTGACGGAGCAGACTGCATTGATCAGGATCAGCGCAAAGACCACCAGCGAGGAAGCCGGGGAATTGATAAAGGCAAACACCCCCTTATATTCGCCCCGCGCAGTCATGACCAGCATAGATGCCGTCAGGGAAGCGGAGAAAACAGCCCCCATAAGATCATTAAGCAATGCACAAAGCTGCCATTTGACCTGATAAAGCCCTGCGCCCGTGGCATCGAGACCGGCATGTATTTTCGCACGCTGAAATACAACATCCGGATCTTCAAGATGCTCATACTGGAAATCATTCTGCGCATCCGCCATATAAATATCTTTTTTCTGATACAGAAACGCCTCACACAGATCCCGTTTGCTTTTCAAAAGCCTTCCCGTAATCGAAAGGAACAGACCTCCAAAAACCGTGATCCCTGCCAGCCGCAGCAGTCTTTCAAAATTGCAGTCTCCCGCCAGTTCATTCACCATCTGTGCAGACAGATAAAGACCAAAATAAGGAAAAAGCGTCTCCGCAAACGTACAGAGCATCTGATACCGCCAAAAATGCGGCAGCATTTCATTTATGATCCTGATTCCGCGCCGGATCAGCCCCCATTCCTCCTGTAATGTGCGCTTCCCTGTCGTGTCATTCCACTTCACCTTTCTCCCCCTCCCTATAATATCTGCTCTGCAGTTCAAACAATTCCCTGTACTTTCCGCCTGCCGCCATTAGTTCGTCATGGGTACCGACTTCCGCAATGCCCGCCCCGTCAAGCAGAAAAATGCGGTCACAGAATCTCGTTGACGCCAGACGATGAGAAATAAAGATGGACGTCGCCCTGTCCGCAATCTGATGATAACTGCGGTACATCCGATCCTCCGCAATCGGATCGAGCGCCGCCGTCGGCTCATCAAGAATGATACAGGGCGGATCCTTATAGAGAAGCCGCGCCAGCAAAAGCTTCTGCTTTTCCCCACCGGACAGCTCCACCCCGTCCTCATATAACTCCCGGCTAAGCGGCGTATCTACGCCCTTTGGTAAAGATGCCATCTTTTCTTTCAATCCTGCCAGTTCAATGCAGTAATCCACCTTTTCCCTGTCAATCTCATCTTCCTTAGCTGCGGCAATATTTTGCGCAATGGTCATCGGCAGCAGATTGAACTGCTGCGGCACGATGCCAAACAACGAATACATCTCGTCCCTGTTATACGCATATAAGCTGTGTCCGTTCAGCAAAATCTCCCCCTCGTCAGGAAGGAGCAATCCGCACATCAGCTTGATGAGTGTCGTCTTTCCCGCGCCGTTTAATCCTACCAACGCAATCTTCTCACCCGCCTTGATCTGAAAGGAAACATGTTCCAGCACCTTTTTCTCCCCCTCCGGATATTGAAAAGAAACGTTTCTAAATTCTATTGAAAAAGGTTCACTTGGTATCGGAATGCCCGCCCCGCGATTAAGCCTGCCCTCTATTTCCATCGCTTCCCGAAAGTCAGATACCTGCATCGCGCCCTCAGATACTTTGTTTATGATTCCTAAGATACTGCCCATCACACCGGACAAAGATGTGATCGCCGAGAAATACAGGACAAAGGATGCCGCATCCACATTTCCCCGCACAGCTTCCGCAATCAGGAAAGCATATGCCGCCCCGTCGCGGACGAAAACAACAAGAAAGTTTACAAACGCCGTCAAGATGCCGCGGTGTTCCATCTTCCGTTTCTCTGCTAAATTCAAATCAAGCAGCTGCATCATACGATCATGCAAAAACCCCTTCATGCCATACAGCCGTATATCCTTGGCATAACTGAGATCCTGAGAAATCGACCATGTGATACAGTTGATCTTTTTCTCAAGATCGTTGCGAATATCCCGTTCTTCCCAGTTTTTTCTCCGCTCCCACTTTCCCATAGCGGCATTTAACGCACAGCCTGCGGCAAGCAGGAGGATGATGACCGGATGCAGCAGGGAGACCACCGTACCAAACAGCAGAAATTTCAGAATTTCCGAAAGCATATTCGAGAAATCCATCGGAAAATGCACCCCTGATGTATGATTGTCTTTGGATGCATTCATCGCCCGTTCATTCCATTTCTGCACTTCCGGATCATAGCCAAGATACCGATCCCTGTCCCGCAGATAAGTTTCCCAGAGCAATCTTAAGTGGGCAACGACATAAAGCTCTGCACAAAAAATCTTTGAAGAAAACACATTGTCAGAGAGACTACACAAAAGCTGCGCAAACAATAAGCCTATGATCACCAGCGCTACCTGCGAGAATCTGCCCGATTTTTCTAAAGCCGAGAGCATCACCGACGGTGTATAGAGCGCAAACGCCGCAAGCGCCAGAGAAATCGGAACGGTTAACACTCCTCCAAACACCAGTTTCCTTTCGTTTTGCCACAGCAGTTTATAGATATATCCCACGCAGGAAAACAATCCGTATTTTGGCTTGCGTTTTTCTTCTTTTTGTATTGCTTTTTCCATCGTAAATCCAGCTGCCTCCTTCAAAGCATGTAAGATATTACGGCGTTTGGCTAAGTTTCACAAACGCCCAAAATACTATACTTATCATATACCTTTCATACACTAAAAAAGCATCCCGTAAACCAAAAGTCATTTTCGGTGAACGAAATGCGTTTTTTAATTTTATTGTAAGGGAATCAACAGTTCCGCCGTAAATCCGCCGTCCTCGCTGTCTGCCGAGAAAAGACCGCCGTATTTTCTGACAAGGCTTTCCACCCGCATAAGCCCCAGCCCGTGCTGCTCTCCTTTTGCCGACGCAAACAGATTCCTTCGTTTTTCACGCTTTTTTCCGGCGGCGTTGGTAAATGCCAGATAAAGCTGGGTATTCTTCTGCCCGATGTAAATGCGTAAGAATCTGTCCTCCCGCGGGAGCCTCTTGTTCTCCTCAATCGCATTGTCGAGCAGATTGCCGATGATCGCGCACAGATCCACGTCGCTGACCGGCGTTTTCTCCGGAATTTTTGCCTTGACATTTACCGCGATCTCATTCTGCGCCGCGATGTTCAGCTTACCGTTCAAGATTGCGTCTATCATCACCCTGCCGGTCTTGACTGTGGTATCCACCTGCGTCAGATCATCGTTTAGCTGGCGCAGATAGGCGTTCACATCCTCATATTTCCCCAGAGCCATGCTCGCCTGCATCGCCTGGATATGATTGTGATAATCGTGCCGCCAGCCCCGCATTTTCTTATACATCGACTCTACTTCGTCGCAGTATTTTTGAAGCAGGTCGCTCTGGTAATCCTCAATCCGTTTATCAATCCATTTCTGAAATATCATCAGTACACCTTACCTATGATTCCTTATCAATTGCCGTCTTTTCACATTCCCTAAAACAGTCGAATCATCTCTTTTCCAATCCTCTCTGCCATTCCCCGGCTGATGGGAATTTCCTCACCGTTTTTCAGCACCACACTGTTGTTTTTTATCCGTGTAACATGGCTGAGATTGACGCAAAACGACCGCTGACATTTATAAAAAAATTCATCCAATTCTTCGAGGATTTTACTAAAAGACCGTTTCATGCGATACATTTCGTCAAACGTATGGATCAGCACATACTGCTTCTGTGCCTCAACGTAAAGGATCCGGGAAAATGGCACAAACTCCGTACTGTGGTCATAGGTCACGCGCAGCCGCTTCTCCGCCTTTTCCAGATGGACCGCCGCCTTTTGCAGCACCGCATACAGTTTTTCATAGGAAACCGGTTTTATGAGATAATGCAGGGCATCGACTTCATACCCCTGCGCAATAAAGTCGGGATAGCCGGTGATAAAAACAATCTGCACCGCATCGTTTTTTAGCCGTATCTTCTTTGCAAGGTCAACGCCGTTCATCTCCCCCATTTCAATATCCAGTAAGAGGATATCGAAGTCCTTTTCTTCCTCGTATCGAAACAGGAAGGCTTCCGCGGACAGAAAGGTCAAAATACGCGCCGTGTGCCCGCTTTCTTTCGCCCAGCGGGCGACAAGAGCGCTGATGTATTCCGTATCGGCGGCATTGTCATCGATCACTGAAATGTTGTAACGCATGATATGTCCTTCCCAACCTTAATCACGTCATGTAATGAATTTGTTTCTTTTTCTAAATTGCTCTCTACAAGATTCTCACTTGATTCTTTTACCTGAAACGATATGGAAAATTCTTTTACGCCGTTTGCCCACAAAAATTCTTCAAAATCCATCGAATACATATCCAAATGATCTACATATCCCACCGGATAGGAAAGCACATCCTTATAAAGTCAATCTAATTGCATATTTTCCCCGCCACTTTTGCATATCCATTGCATATTTTCCCCGCCAACTTGTTTTGAGTAATCCAAAATTCGCTTATAAAATTTGTATTTCAATACTCCCCAAAAATATTTCCACCTCATTTCCCATCTGATAAAAAACCCGGAAACCTTTTCGATTCCCGGGTTCTCTATCGTCATTATTTTCTTGACAGTCTTCTGCGCACTATCTATCTTACAGTGCATTCACCAGCTTCTCAAGTGCTGCCAGTGCCTCGTCAGGAAGCTTATCGTAACCTTCCTTCTTCTCAGCAAAGCCCTTGACCGCATTCACACGGGTCTCCATAGCACTCTTTAACTGAGATCTGTAATTGGCATCATTCAAATCCGGCGTGAAATCGCCTGTTTTGCCGTTCCAGTCGTTCATAATCTCGATATCCTCAAAAGGACCCCACTGCTCAAATTTTGCCTTGCCCTCAACGATGGTCTCGAGGATGCCAAGCGTATCTTCCTTCTGGCACTTATGACCCATGAAGTCGCCGGTATTCACGATGTAACAGTCTACGTTCTTCTCTTGCACCAGCTTCTTGAACTTCTCATAGTCATTGACCAGAGGATAGGTTCTGAAAGGATTTGCGTAAGGAACGATACGGATTGCATTCATATCGGTACCCGCCGCAACACGCTCTGCAGAAGAAGTCTTGGTTGCCAGCGTTGCACCCATAACGGATGCCAATGCGGAACCCTTTAACTTAATGATCGGCGGAATCGTAGGATCCTTCATAATCCAGAAAATCGCGTTTACGGGCGCATCAATCTTGTCCACACGGTTCGGAGACCACAGTTTCGACTTGATTGCACGGCCGTTACCGTTTCTGATATCCTCGGTCACAAGCTGAATCTTGCCCTCGCTGTCCATCGTGCAGGAGCAGTTCTGCGCGGATAACAGATACTCGTTATCAGGGCAGCCTGTCGGATAGTCAGCCGTCTTATCAAAATAGGTAGGCTCCAAAGCAATGGATGCGCAGGTATCACTGTTAATGATGAACGCATCGTCGTGAAGCACTTTGATGCCGCCGAACTTATCGTATTTGCCGCCGTGCTTTGCATGCGTCAGGGTAGACTTACCGGAACCTGACAGACCATAAACGGAAGCAACGAACTTTTTACCACCCTCCAAGGAATACTCTTTCTGTCCGCCGTGGCATGCTGCGTAACCGTTTCTGTTCGCAAGTGCCCATGCCATGGTCAGGGTACCCTTCTTATGCTCGCCGAAATACTTCATACCAAGGATTGCCGCACAGTTCTGGTTGGTATCGAAGTAGCACAGTGTCAGCGGATCGCTCAGGCAGCTGTAGTCCACATCGGGAGCCTCATGCGGTGCCCACTGAGGATCGGAGAAGATGTAGATATCAGGCTCTTTGCCGTCACCGACAGCCTTGGAGTTCTTGTACATCTTTACATACTCATCAGACATATACTGGAAGTTAATCATCCAGTTGTAAAGCAGATTCTCCTCCCCTTCGGGAATAAGAAGATGTGCCTTTACCATAAACTCGGGATCCAGACCTACGAAGCATTCCGCATGGTACATGGTTTTCCAGCGGGTCTCATAGATGGCGTCCATCACAACCTTATCTAACTTCGCCTCGTCAACACCGGGCTCGCCCTTGATACGGCGTGCCGCCGCGTAACGACCAGTCACCGCGCCGTCGTTAAAGAGAAGTACCTTAGCGTCAGCGGGAAGCCCGAAGGTCTCACCCTGCTTGATCGGCATATCCGTCACCACCGTACCGGGTGAATTTTTTGCCAGCTCATAAGCCTCTCTTAAGGTGTTCACCTTCACTACGTTGTTCCCGTAGAAAGCCGCCTCAATGATGGAACGGGTCTTGGAAAAACCAACCTTGCCTGCGCCAATCTCGGAAATGGGATAATACGCTTTTGTTGCCATGTTTCTATTTTCCTCCTTACTTAATAATATTTAGCCGTACATCTTTTTCATTATCTCAAAGAGACCCTGAAAAGTCAACCTTAAAACAAGCCCATAACAGACTTCTTCTGCTCCATCTGCCGTCTGATCATGTGCATTCTATACTGCCCCATCACCTCGTCCTGCTTCTTTTTGGAGATGGCTTTCGGAAAGTCCAAATCCTCCAAACGACTTCTGGAAGAAAGCTGTTCGATCGATGCCGCAGAGTTATAATTGCGAACATGCTGCAGTGCATTCGTGGATGCCCCAAGATTACTTCTTCTCTCCGACACCATATCCATCGCCTTTTTGATGGAGTCCAGATTAAAATCCTTGGAAGTAACATCCAGATCCGCAATCCCAAGCGCCGCCAGGGTGGAATTTTCCATCTTAATGCTCATTCCTGCTCCGCTGGGTGAAACCGCGATATCCATGTTTGCCATGCTGCCGTCTAACATCGTCTGCTCATTGAAAGAAGTATTCTTTGCAAGAGATTCGATTCCCTGCTTGAGCTGATCGATTTCTTTCTGGTAAACCTGCTTATCCGCGTCAGAATTGATCCCATTCATGGACCGTAACGCAAGGTCATGGATTCGCTGCAGATAATCCGACATCCCGCCAAGAGCGCCCTCGGCTACATTAGCCGCACCAATCGCCATGCCGGCATTGTCCGCGCCCACGCGAAGCCCCGTTTCCTCTCTCAGCATCCGCTGTGCGATTGCCAGCCCCGCAGCATCGTCCTTTGCCGTATTGATCCGCTTTCCACTGGCAAGATGGGAATATGTCTTAAAAAGATTCCCTTGAGATGATATTGCGCCTATCTTCATCCTGATCATACTCCTTTCTGTTACAATAACCGCTATTTCCCTATTTCATTCCCATTTCCGTACCCGGCTGTTTTCTGTCACTGATAAGCGAAGACAGTCCTCCGCTTATCAACATTATACTGCTTTCCCTCCAAAAATACAAACAGAAAATGGGAAATATATCCTAAATATTTTATAAACTCTATTTTGCCTTACCAAGGTACGCCGCCTTGACTTCTTCATTCTCTGCAAGCTCTTTTCCCGTTCCGCTCAAGGTAATGTTCCCCGTCTCCATAACATATGCCCTGTGCGCCGCCTTTAACGCCATATTCGCATTCTGTTCGACCAAAAGAATCGTCATGCCCTGCTTATTGATCTCCCGAATAATATCGAACACACCCTGCACGATAATGGGCGCCAGTCCAAGGGAAGGCTCATCCATCATGATCAGCCTTGGTCTGCTCATCAGTGCCCTGCCGATCGCCAGCATCTGCTGCTCTCCTCCTGAAAGCGTCCCTGCAAGCTGCCAGGAGCGCTCTTTAAGCCTTGGGAACAGATCATACACCCATTTGATATCTTCCTCCAGGGGGTCCTTTCTCATATAGGCGCCAATCTTCAAATTCTCAAGCACCGTCAAGTCAGAGAACACTCGCCTTCCCTCCGGAACGAGCGTAATCCCCTCTTTCACAATCTGATCTGTGGGGAGCGACGCGATCTCTTTCCCGTTAAAGGTGATTCCTCCGCTCTCCGGCTTCACCAGCCCCACGATTGATCGCAGCGTAGAACTTTTCCCTGCTCCGTTTGCCCCGATCAGCGTCACGATTTCTCCCGCTTCCACCACAAAAGAAATATCCTTGACCGCCTTAATTCCTCCATAGGAGACATTCAGATCCTTCACTTCCAGTATATTACTCATCCTGCGCACCTCCCAGATAGGCTTCGATCACCCTTGGATTGTTGCGTACCTCATCCGGCTTTCCTTCCGCAATTGACTTTCCGAAATCCAGCACATGAATCCTGTCGGAGATCTCCATGACCAGATCCATATGGTGTTCAATCATAAAGATGGTCAGTCCAAACTCGCCGCGGATCCGTCCGATGAACTGTGTTAACTCAAGCGTTTCCTGTGGGTTCATACCCGCCGCCGGCTCATCTAAGAGCAGAAGTTCCGGTTTGGTGGCAAGCGCACGGGCGATTTCCAAATGCCGCTGTTTCCCGTAAGGAAGCGAAGTCGCCAGCTCATCCCGCACATCCTCAAGTTCCATGATCCGCAAAAGCTCCTCGGATTCCTGCCGCATCTGCGCTTCCTCCCTGGCATTCAAATGAAACGTCGCCGTAAAGAGATTGCTGGTGCGAAGCATATGCTTGGCGATGAGGATATTTTCAAATACGGTCTGACTTTTGAACAAACGGATATTCTGAAAGGTTCTTGCAATCCCCAGTTTGGTAATCTTATCCGGCGTGGGCGCAATCACTCGTTTTCCCGCATACAGCCCCGCATTTTCTCCCTGATAAAGCTTTTTCATCTTGCCCTGCGGCGTATTTTGAACAATTTTTTCCCCTTTATAATAGATTGCGCCGTTTGTCGGCGCGTAAACGCCGGTTACCATGTTAAACGCCGTCGTCTTTCCCGCGCCGTTAGGTCCGATCAGGGAAAGGATCTCGCCCTTGCCTACTTCAAGGCTCACATTATCAACCGCGATCACACCGCCAAACTGCATGGTGAGATTTTCCAATTTTAATACCGCATTACGCTCTCTTTTCTCATTACTCATGGGAATCACCTGCCTTTTTCACGCCTTTTCGCACAAACAGCTTTCGGAAAAAGTTCTGCAATGCCTCCACGGAAAATTCCTTCGTTCCCATAATGCCCTGCCGATAAAATAATACCATCGCCATGATGACGACCGCAAAGACGACCTTACGGAAACCGGCACGCAGCAGGGGAACATGGAAGCTGCCGATATAGAAGTTTTCATTGTCAAGAAACCGCAGCCACCATTCCGAGCAGGCGATAAACAGGAATGCACTGATACAGCTTCCCGTCACGGAACCGATACCGCCGATCACAACGATGAGCAGAATCTCGTAAGTCATTGCCGACTTGAACATCGACGCCTGTATGGTTGTCTGATACATGGCAAGCAGTCCGCCGGAAACCCCCGCAAAAAAGGAACTGATCACAAAAGCAAGTCTCTTATGATGCGCCAGATTGATACCCATGGCTTCCGCCGCGATCTCGTCGTCACGAATCGCTTTAAACGCACGCCCATAAGTGGAGTTGATCAGCATGACGATCAAGGCGATACAGATGCCCGATACAATGAACGGATACAGCACCGACTGAAAAGTCGGGAAACTTCTGAGCAGATTGGAACCGTTCGTCAAAGGTCCCAGCTTATCCCACTGGAAAACAGCTCTGATAATCTCCGCAAATCCCAGAGTCGCAATTGCCAGATAATCACTCTTTAGGCGCAGCACGGGAAGTCCGATCAAAAAAGCGAAACCTGCCGCAATCAGCCCGCCCGCGATCAACGCAAGCGGAACGGGAATTGCAAAATTGACAATACCGCCGTCATAATACTGATAGACGCTGGCTCTCGATTCCGGAGGAATCGTCAAAATCGCATAGGTATATGCCCCTAAGAGCATAAAACCCGCCTGCCCCAAAGAAAACAGCCCCGTAAATCCGTTTAACAGATTCATGGACACTGCTACCAGCGCATAGATCGCGCCTTTTTTTAATACCGTGAAAAGCATGGAACCGGAGGGCATGATCTGCTCGAGAAGAAAGAGCAACGCAAGCAATGCCACGATAAGAGAAACGTTCCATGCCATCTTTGTTTTTTTACTCATTTTTAGAACGCCTCCTTATACTTTATCCGCCTCTTTTTCGCCAAACAATCCCGTCGGTTTTATGATTAAAATGATGATCAGCAGAGCAAACGTAAAGGCATCGGAAAAGGTCGTCAGCCCTACTCCTTTGATAATGTTTTCACAGATACCAATGATAAAAGCACCGATCACCGCCCCCGGAATGGAGCCGATTCCGCCAAACACCGCTGCCACAAACGCCTTGAGTCCCGGCATTGCGCCGACCGTCGGGGTCACACCCGTATAATTAGTAAAGAACAACGCACTGCCGATTGCTGCCAAAAACGTACCGATGATAAAGGTCATGCTCACAACGGAATTGATCTTAATCCCCATCAGCTGCGAAGTCTCAAAATCCCTCGACGCGGCGCGCATCGCCATACCGATCTTCGTATACTTGATCAGCAGCACCAAAAGCACAACCAACACTAAGGTCAGCACCGGCGTGATCACCGTGACGCGTTTTGTCGTAGATCCAAAGATCGTTACCGTATCGCTGATCCACGGAATCGCCGGATACTGCTGGGATAACCCGCCTGTCACATAAAGGGCGAGATTTTGCAGCAGATAAGAAACGCCGATCGCGGATATCATAATCGACATTCGCGGCGCGGATCGAAGCGGCTTATAGGCAACACGCTCCACCATGAAACCGATCAGCACCGTCAAAATGATCATCAACGGAATCGCCAGATACATCGGCATCACTGTCGCCGAATACACAAGAATCAGTCCTGCCGCCATGAAGATATCGCCGTGCGCAAAATTGATCAGCCGCAGAATACCATAAACCATCGTGTAGCCGATTGCAATGAGCGCATACTGCCCTCCCACGGAAATACCCGCCATCAGATATGGCAGGTTTCTTGTTATAAACTCCATACTGTCTCCCCCATTCCCGGTAAACTAAGTATGGCGGGAGACATCATTTCCCCCGCCATCAGGTATCCTGATTTTATTTTACACCCTGAACAGCCACAAAGTCCCATGCGCCCGTCTCGGTGTTCGCGCATTTGACATAAGCCACATCCCGGAGCGCATCGCCCGTCTCGTTGAACGCGATTTCACCCGATACGCCGCTGTAAGTCACCTTCCAGAGCGCCTCGTTGACTGCTGCCGGGTCTGTCGATCCCGCCGCTTTGAGCGCCTCCAGCGCCACATAGTAAGCATCATAACCCATTGCCGTCACCGCGGCTACCGTATCGTCACCGCCGTTATTTGCCTTTGCGGTGGAATCTGCATTGATCCACTCTTTGATGCCTTTATCAAACTCCTCGTTACCGCCTTCCTGATAGAAGGTCGTTACATAGATCTGTACGTCTTTCCCCTTTGCCGCATTCAGAATGACGTTGGAATCCCAGGTATCGCCTGCCATCAGCGGTATCGTAAGCCCCTGTGCCGCCGACTGCTCGATGATGAGCGCCGCCGCCTCTGTCGATACCGGTGCAAAAAAGACATCCGCTCCCGCATTTTTCGCTGATGTAATGTAGGAAATGAAATCACTGTTGCCTTCCTGGAAAGTCTCCTCCACTACCTCGCCGCCAAGCCCCGTAAACGCTTCCTTAAAATAGTGACCGAGTCCCGTCGAGTAATCGTCACCGAGCTTCGTCAGAATATACGCCTTCTTCGCAGAAAAGTTTTCATTTGCAAAGTTAGCAAGCACCGTACCCTGGAAAGGATCCAGGAAACAGATACGGAAATAATGCTTATTGCCTTCCGTTACCTGAGGATTCGTACAGGTCACGCCGATTGCGGGAATCCCCGCATCCTTAAACACATCAGATGCCGCAATTGAAACGCCGGAACCATAGGAACCGAGAACAACGGAAACTTTAGAACTTACCAGCGAAGCCGCCGCAGAGGGTCCCTTGTCGTTGGAGGACTCATTATCTACGATTTCCAGTTCCACCTGATACTCCTCACCGCCGATCTGCACCGTGGGCGTCTTGCTGTTCGCATACTGCATCCCCAGCGTTTCCTGTTTGCCGCCCGCGCCGTTATCTCCGGATGCCGGCTCATAAACGCCAATCTTTACTACTTTTGCTCCGTTGTCAGGCGTCCCTGCCGCCGCGCTTTCTCCGTTACCGCCGCAGCCTGTCAGTACCGCACCGACCATTGCCGCGGTAAGCACAAGCGCTAAAACTTTTTTCTTCATAATATTTTCTCCTCCCATCTGAAATTTCACCCTTAACACCTTCGACAGTATAACATATCACATTTTGAATCTCAATGCAAAATCGCAATATTGTGTCCGTGTATACAATTTATTTTTTCTGTATCTGCTTCCTTATTTGAGCAGCCCCACCGCTTTCGAGGTCCCGATACGGTCACACCCCTCCGCTACAAATGCTTCTAAATCCTCTATCGTCGAAATACCGCCCGCCGCCTTGATCTTTACATCGGGTCCGATATTTTCCTTAAAAAGGCGCACATCCTCAATGGTTGCACCGCCGGTGCCAAAACCTGTGGAAGTCTTGATATAATCCGCCCCCGCTTCCGTCACTGCACTGCACATGGCAATCTTTTCTTCCTTTGTCAGATAACAGGTCTCAATGATGACTTTTAAGATTTTGTCGCCGCATGCCTGCTTTAACGCACGAATCTCCTCCGCCACTTTCTGATAAAGACCGTTTTTCAC
>DETS01000002.1:48940-49793 GCA_002361735.1 Lachnospiraceae bacterium UBA3282
TTTCTGATAAAGACCGTTTTTCACGTCGCTGATGTTGACCACCATATCAATCTCGCTTGCTCCGTCCTCGATTGCTTTCTTTGTCTCCGCAAGTTTTGCCTCCGTCACCGAATACCCCAGCGGAAAACCGACCACTGTACAAATATTGATCTCATCTTTATATTTCTCGTGAATCCGCTCAATATAAGTCGGCGGTACGCAGACAGAAGCCGTTCCGTTTTCGATTGCCTCATCGCAGAGAGTCACAATATCCTCCCATGTCGCGAACGCCTTTAACTGGGTGTGATCCACCCGCTTCAAAATCTCTCTCTTATCCATTCTCCGTCTTCTCTCCTATCCCTGAGACATAAAATAAACTCAGCCTGTTACATTGTAAGCCCTCTTAACGGAAAAAACCAGTCCCAAGTGGTGAATGCCACGAAAAATTCCTTTTTTTTGGTACTTTCCTACTAGAATCCATGCCGATTTTGTTAACATAATATTAAAATTCTGTTAATTTCGCTGATTTTTCTTGTTTTGCCATATTTTTTCATGGTATGATTATGGAGTCGGTGTATCATTAAGCTTCATACACCGTTATGTCAGGAATTTTGCCGCTTCGAAAGGAGGTACATAGTATGATAGAACAAAACAGTTTCTCTGAGATCACACCGGAAATCATACGGCTTGCAAATATGAGCGAACAAGCCGGAATTATCGATACGGAATTATTTACTAAATTTGACGTAAAGCGCGGTCTTCGCGACTTAAACGGCAAGGGCGTATTGGCAGGATTGACCAATATCTCCGATGTGCGTGCCAGCAAAATCGTTGACGGCGTACAGGTACCAACCCACGGCAGGCTTTTCTATCG
>DETS01000035.1:0-1705 GCA_002361735.1 Lachnospiraceae bacterium UBA3282
GGTATCAGTATTTCCGGTACGGACGGCAGGGAGTTCGATGAGCTGTACAGGCGGGCGGATAAGGCGCTTTATCTGGTAAAGCAAAGGAGCGGTATGCGTTACGGCTTCTATCAGAAAACGGGGGTTTTGCGCACGCCGGAACAGTCTCAGAACGATCTGGTCAAGATTATGGACGCCATCAAAACGCACGATTCTTATCACGGCGTATTTCAGGTGGACTATACGGAATTTACGCATGTATATGATTTTGTGACACATATGTCAGAAAGAGATAAAAAAGAGACGCAGCTCCTGCTGTTTACCCTGTTTTCCGCCAATGGCAGCGAAGTCAAGCTGGAGCGGATGGAGACGGCCATGCAGTGCATGGAGCAGGCAATCTGCAAATCCCTGCGCGGCGTGGATGTGGGCGCGAGATACAGCAGCTCCCAGTTTTTGGTGGTGCTTATGGGCACGGAGCGGGAGAATGTGCGTGTGGTGACGGACCGTATCGTGCAGAATTACTTTAAGCTGTATGGGGAGAAGGACATCACGCTGACTTATGATATTGCGAAGTTTGAGTAAGGACTGACATGAAATGCAGATAGGGAATGGAAGAATGAAAGAAAGGTTCTTCCGTTCCCTTGTTTGTTTTGGGTGTCGGTTTTATAAGATAACTTAAAATAGGAAGCAATTCTGCACAACACAATATATTGTATTTTTAGCACCGTTTTTGTCATTTATTATCTATATATGGATATTGATATTCATATTATCAGTATTTCGTATACTATTTTTCTACAGGTCATACTGCAATAAATAATTGCAATTCTCATTTTCCTATGCTATATCTAATTCATACACGTAAACAGCCGAGACGTTATGCAGGCAGAAATTATTTTATACCCCTGCTTTTTGTAAAAGTCTTTGGCATCTTCGGGGAATCCCCGTCTTCGGCAAATCTGAAAACTGCCGTCATGAAAGGAAGGCATATCTATGAGTACAAATCTGAAACTCCCGGCGGATGTACACGGCGCAGTCCGCTACGGCATGACCAACGACTATATGTTCTGCGCCGTCTTACAGTCAAGCAACAAGGTGCTGCGCGGCCTGATCTGTTCCCTGCTCCATCTGCGCGATGACGAGGTGATCTCCGCCGTAGTGACGAACCCGATCGTTCTGGGCGAAACCGTCAAGGATAAGGAGTTTCGCCTGGATGTCAATGTCCTGCTCAACGACAACACGTTGATCAATCTTGAGATGCAGGTGGCCAACCGCTTAAACTGGCATGAGCGCTCCGTTACCTATCTGTGCCGCTCCTTTGACAGCCTGGAGCACGGACAGGATTACAGTGTGGCGAAACCCGCCATACAGATCGGCTTCCTTGATTATACGTTATTCCCGGAACGTCCGAAGTTTTATGATACCTATAAGCTGTTGAGCATACATGACCATGAAAAATACAGTGACAGCCTGACTCTGTGTGTGGTCGATCTGTCACGGACGGAGCTTGCGACAGAGGAGGACAGGAGATACCATGTCAGTGACTGGGCGAAACTGTTCAAAGCATCAACATGGGAGGAGATTAGGATGAGTGCATCGATAGATGAAGCCCTGCAGGAAGCCGCGGATACGCTTTATGCCCTGAACGCGGATGAGACGGTGCGCAAGCGCTGCCGTGACCGTTTGGAATATTATCAAGATTTGAAAAATTATGAGCGAAAAATCG
>DETS01000035.1:2104-9827 GCA_002361735.1 Lachnospiraceae bacterium UBA3282
ACAAGATCTGAAAAATTATGAGCGGAAAATTGAGAGGGACCGCCTAGAGCATGAGCAGACCCTTGCGGCGCGTGACCGAACCATTGCTGCGCAGGAAGAACAGATTCGTCTGCTCCTTGCAGAAAACGAGCGCCTGAAGCATCAATCACTATAAAATGAAAATTTCAGGCAGGGTGTAGGTTACATTTCAGAACGGTCGGTACTACCAAGCAAAAACTCGAGATGGTATATTATTCCCATCCGTCTTATTATGCAGGAGCGTTGCTGCATATTTATCCGCAGATGATTACATTGATAAATATGAACAGAATGATGAAAGAGCATATTTGAATGGTGTACAAGGTTGCTTTATGTTGCCAGTGCTTATGTAATCAAAAGTGAATATGCGAATTATGCTGAAGTGATTACAGCGAAAAAGACAATGGAGAAATTGCTGATGGAATTTAAAATGGATGATACAAAACTTGAACAAATGATAGAAAGATGTAATCGCGCTACCGATGGACCGTGGATATCCTTTATAGAAGGGCGGGATCATACATGCGGTTCAAATTTTATAAAAACAGCGGGAAATGATATTGAGTTAATTGGAGCGACACAGGACGATCAGGATTTTATCGCAAATGCAAGGCAGGACATTCCGTGGCTTATAAATGAAGTTTATAGATTAAGAAAGCTGGCGGATGAATTGCGTATGAAAAAATAGCCGGGAAGGGACGCCCTTCCCGGTTTTTCACGCCGTCAAATACATCCGCATGGTCTTTAATGCATTCTTCTCCAGCCTCGACACCTGCGCCTGCGAGATACCGATCTTCTCCGCCACCTCCATCTGCGTCTTTCCTTCAAAAAAGCGCAGCGTGATGATCTCATGCTCACGCTCGGACAGCTTTTTCATGGCCTCTGTCAGGGAAATATGCTCCACCCAGGTTTCTTCCCCGTTTTTCTTGTCGCTGATCTGATCCATCACATAGAGGGTGTCGCCGCCGTCCGTGTAGACGGGCTCATAGAGGCTTAAGGGGCTTTGGATGGCATCCAGAGCATAGACGATGTCTTCTTTGGGGATGCCGATCTCAGTAGCAATCTCTGCGACGGTGGGTTCTCTGGAATTGCTGCGGGTCAGCTGCTCTCTGGCATAGATTGCTTTGTAGGCGGTGTCCTTTAAGGAGCGGGATACGCGAATGGAGTTGGCATCTCGTAAATAACGGCGGATCTCCCCGACAATCATGGGCACGGCATAGGTGGAGAACTTCACGTTGAGAGAGCTGTCAAAGTTATCGATTGCCTTAATCAGTCCGACGCAGCCGATCTGAAAAAGGTCGTCCACGTTTTCACTGCTGGAATGAAAACGCTTGATAACGCTTAAGACCAGGCGAAGATTGCCGTTGATATAAGCCATTCGCGCCTCCTGATCGCCTTCTTCGATCCGTTTGAACAGCGCCTCCTTTTCCGCATTTTTGAGGAGCGGAAGTTTTGAGGTGTTGACGCCGCAGATTTCTACCTTGCCCTGTATCATAACGTTACCAGCCTTTCGTATTCGTTTCATATGGAATTTTTGCAGCAGTTCAGCCAAGGCTGAATTGTTACGGGTTTTCTATCAAGCATGCGCAGACGGCAGGAAATTATTCACAAAATATTAAGAAAAAATGTTGGATTAGATTTTACAAAAGTCGAGTTTTTTGGTACAATTTCTTGTTAGGAGTAAATAGATTGAAAAAGTGAGGAGTAAGTGTTATGGTATGTCCTGATTGCGGCACGCGCCTTACGGATTCCGATCAGTTCTGTCCGGGGTGCGGTGCGAAAATCATAAGAAAGAGAAGGTGTCCCGAATGCGGGGAAGTGCTTAGAGAAGGCGTGAGATTTTGCCCGGGATGCGGCACCGAGGTGTCCGGAGAACGCCGGGTAAAGAAGGTGAGTACGGAAGAGCCGCCAAAGAGAAAGGCAAGTCCGGCCCCGCCGCCGAAGAAGGCAAGTGCAGCGCCGCCGCCCAAAAAGAGGCAGGCCCCGCCGAGATCCAGAGACTGGGAGGACGAAGACGACGATTACGAGGATGACGAGGAGGAGAGTGTAGATATCCTCTCCATCATGACCGTTGCGGTCGGCTGCATCCTGTTGGTGATTCTGGCTGTTCTCGGTTACAATCTGTACAAACGCTATGTGCCGAAAGATTATGATAAGATTGCGAAGGAACAGGAAGCCGAAAACGGAGAAACAGAAGAAAACGAGCAGAGCGAAGCGTCCGAAGGAGGCCAGGAGCTGACAGAGGAGCCGTGGGACGATGGCGGAGCGGAGGAAGTTGCGGCGGGCGGTACGCTTGTTACCACGGCAGCTGTGAATATCAGGGATAATCCGAGCACGGACGGCACGACTGTCATTAAAAAGGCGCAGGCGGGAGAAAGCTACGAGTATACGGAAGCCGTGGAGGGCGGTACCTGGTATCGCATCCTTTTGCCGGAGGAGCCGGATTACGAGTACGGTTACGTCTTTGCGGACTATGTGGAAATTCAGTAACACAGGCACCTTTTCGGGGAGGGCGCATAAGATGTAGTAAGTCCTCCTGCGGAGGTTTCCATGTTATTTTCGGAGTTAAAGAAAAAGGAAGTCATCAATCTGAAAAACTGTGAGCGGCTTGGCAGAGTCAGCGACTTTGAGTTTGACGAATGTACGGGACAGATCTGCAAGCTGATCATTCCCGGCGAAAACAAGTGGTGCAGCCTGTTCGGAAATACGCCGGACTATGTGATCGGCTATAAGGATATCAAAAAGATCGGACCGGATATTATTGTAGTGGATATTTGCATTTGATAAAACGGAAAGCGGTTTTGCAAAGTGGTTTGCAAAGTGGTTTCCATAAAATAGTTGACATAATGATTCTTTTCCCCTATAATAATCATATTGAGTACTGCATATTTACAGGGGGATAAGGAGGATATCCGGGATGAAATGTCCATTTTGTGGCCATGAGAATACCAGAGTCATTGACAGCAGGCCGGCGGAGGATAACAGCTCCATTCGCAGGAGACGTGTCTGCGACGAGTGCGATAAGCGTTTTACCACTTACGAAAAGGTAGAGACGATACCGTTGATCATCATCAAAAAAGACAACAACAGGGAAACCTATGATCGTGCCAAGATTGAGGCGGGCGTACTCAGGGCTTGTCATAAGAGACCGATCAGTGCAAACCAGATCAACCAGTTGGTAGACGAGGTGGAAACGGAGATCTTTAACAAAGAGGAAAAGGAAATCCCGAGTCAGGTGATCGGTGAAATGGTCATGAATAAGCTCAAAGATCTGGAGGCCGTGGCGTATGTCAGATTTGCCTCCGTCTATCGTGAATTTAAGGACATCAATACCTTTATGGAGGAGCTTAAGAACGTGTTGGACAAGTAAGCTCTCTACAGATTGGAAAGCAGCCTAAAAACACCTTGCCTTACGGCGGGGTGTTTTATTGATGCACACGGGCGTCCAAGTGAAATTTGTCAGCGAGCTGACGGACGCCCGGCGCACGAGTTGGGAAGGTGTTCCCTACTCGATTGGAATCGAATGAAATAGGAGAGAGGCAGTATGCTGGAATGTTTTTACCCGGATGAATATCTAAATTCTGCTTACGAAGTCGATTATGAAGGATTATATCAGAAAGGTTTCCGCGGCGTGATTTTTGACATCGACAACACACTGGTGCCGCATGGGGCGCCGGCTGACGAAAGAAGCATCGACCTCTTTGAGAGACTGCGCGGGATTGGTCTTGAGAGCGTGCTTTTGTCAAATAACAAGGAACCGCGGGTGAAGACTTTCAATGATAAAGTGCATTCGCGTTATCTGTTTAAGGCGGGGAAACCCGGGAAAAAAGGCTACTGTAAGGCGATGGACTTGATGGGCACGACACCGGAGACGACATTCTTTGTGGGGGACCAGCTCTTTACGGATGTGTGGGGTGCAAAGCGTGTCGGGATATTGACTTATTTGGTCAAACCAATCCATCCCAAGGAGGAGATTCAGATCGTCTTAAAAAGGCGGCTGGAGTGGATCGTGCTGTTTTTTTACAGGCGCTCCCTGAGAAAGCAAAGCGGAGAGAGATAAAGCACCTGTGTGGTACGAAGAATTGGCAGAGGAGGAGAGAACAGGTGGAGATAAACGGTAGGACAAGAACCTGCGGGCTGATCGGGAATCCCGTGGAACATACGCTTTCGCCGCTGATCCATAATACGCTGGCGGAAAGGCTCGGACAGCAGCTTGTATATGTACCTTTTCATGTGGAGCCGGGAAGGCTGGCGGAGGCGGTAAAGGGCGCGGAGGCCTTAAACATATTGGGACTAAATGTGACGGTGCCTTATAAAAGTGAAGTGATTGCCTGCCTGACGGAGATTGATGATCTGGCAAAAAACATCGGTGCGGTCAATACGCTGGTACGGACGACAGGCGGCTACCGGGGTTACAATACGGATATGGAAGGGCTTTATCGGGCAATGCTGTCAGAGGGTATCAAAATTGCGGGGGAGCAGATCATTCTGCTTGGTGCGGGCGGCGCCGCCCGTGCGGTTGCCTGGCTGTGTGCGGCAAAAGGCGCTGAACGGGTATATCTGCTAAACCGCACTTTGGACAGGGCGCAGACGGTGGCGGCGGAGGTCAATGCCTCGGCGTGCCGAGAGGCGGTCATGCCGATGAAACTTGCGGACTATACGGCAATCCCCGAGGGAAAGTATCTGGCGATCCAGGGAACTTCCGTGGGGCTTTCGCCCAACAATGAGGATGTGGTGATCGCAGATGATGCTTTTTATGAGAAAGTGCATACGGGATTTGATTTGATCTACAATCCGTGGGAGACGAAATTTATGCGGCTGGTGAAAGCGCATGGCGGCAGGGCTTACAATGGTCTTATGATGCTTTTATATCAGGGGATCATTGCCTACGAATTGTGGAACGACGTGGAAGTGTCGGAGAGTAAGGCACGGATTGTTTACGAGAAACTAAAGGACGCAATTTCGTAAAAAGGAAAACGGAAGAGGCAGGTCATGGGAAATGTGATACTGATCGGGTTTATGGGCTGTGGAAAGACGACGGTGGGCTTAAGGCTGTCCTACCGCCTGCGTCGTACCGTCATAGACACGGATAAAGAAATCGAGAGGGAAGAAAAAAGAAGCATATCTGAGATTTTTGCTGCGGACGGTGAGCCCTATTTCAGAGATTGTGAGACGGCATGTTTGCAGAAACTTCTGGATACGACATCGAATCAGATCATCTCGGTGGGCGGCGGATTACCCGTGCGGGAAGAAAATCAGCGGCTCCTGCATGAATTGGGACAGGTTTTTTATCTGCGGGCGGAGGCTGAGACGATTTATGAAAGGCTCAAAGATGACACCACGAGACCGCTCTTACAGGGGGATGACCCGAGGGGGAAGATAGAGACGCTGCTGCGGGAGAGAGATCCTTATTACAGGGCGGCGGCGGATGTCGTGATCACGGTAGATGGCAAAAGCTTTGATGAGATCCTGAGGGAGATTGAAGAAACGGTAACAGAATGATAGAGGAGGAGATTGCAATGAAGTTATTGGTGATCAACGGACCGAATCTGAATTTTTTGGGGATTCGGGAAAAAAGTGTGTACGGTACGCAGGACTACGATTATTTGCTGCAGATGATTGCGAAGAAGGGCGAGGAGACGGGCAGTACCATAGAGGTGTTCCAGAGCAACCATGAGGGAGCCATCATTGACAGGATCCAGGACTCCTACTTTGACGGAACGGAAGGGATCGTTATCAATCCGGGCGCTTTTACGCATTACAGCTACGCGATCAGGGATGCCTTGGCGAGCATTACCGTTCCCAAGGTGGAAATTCATATTTCCGACATCACGAAGCGGGAGGAATTTCGTAAAGTTTCGGTGACGGCGCCGGTCTGTGATAAGCAGATTTACGGGCAGGGACTGGACGGTTATCTGCAGGCGATCGACTTCATTCTGGAAAATTTTCCGAAAGAGGTTGAAAAATGAAGTCATTTAGTATACACTAGAAAAGAATTATATTTGTGAAGACTTAGGAGGAAATAGAATCATGGTATCAGCAGGTGATTTCAGAAACGGCATTACCGTCGAGATGGAAGGTAATGTTTATCAGATAATTGAGTTTCAGCACGTAAAACCCGGCAAGGGCGCTGCCTTTGTCAGAACGAAGCTGAAAAACATCATCAATGGCGGTGTGGTGGAAAAGAGTTTCCGCCCTACTGAGAAATTCCCGCAGGCGCGTATTGACAGAAAGGACATGCAGTACTTATATTCGGACGGCGACCTGTATAATTTTATGGACACGGAGAGCTACGATCAGATTGCGCTGAACGCGGATGCGGTAGGGGATGCTCTGAAGTTCGTGAAAGAGAATGAGATGGTCAAGATCTGTTCCTACAATGGCAATGTGTTCGCAATCGAGCCGCCGTTGTTTGTGGAACTGCAGATTACAGAGACGGAGCCCGGTTTCAAGGGCGATACCGCGACAGGCGCGACCAAGCCCGCTATCGTGGAGACCGGAGCAAAGGTGATGGTACCGTTGTTCGTGGATAACGGCGAAGTGATCAAGATCGATACCAGAACAGGAGAGTATCTGTCCAGAGTATAAGAAAACGCAATATCCCAAAGCCCATAAGACAATACAGGCGAAAGTCTGTATTGTTTTCTTTTGCGCATTTTATACTATCTCAAAAATATGCCCGGAGAGAATGGGAAAGAGGGTCATATGAATTTTGAGACATTTGTGGAAAACATTGCGGAAACATTACAGGAGAAAATGGGAGATGCCTACGAGATCAGAGTGATCCGGGTGACCAAAAATAATGGTGTGGAACTGACGGGAGTTGCCATCATCAGGCAGGAGAACAGCGTATTTCCCACTATCTATCTGGAAGGGCTCTATGAGGAATATCTAAGAGGTGAGAGCATTGACGATTTGGCAGGCAGGATCATCAACTGCCATGAGGAACAGTCCATGGCGCTGGATCTGGATATGGACTTTTTCCACGATTATAACAGTGTGAAGAACAGGATTTTTTACAAGTTGGTCAGTTTTGCGGAGAATAGGAAGTTTCTGCAGGAGGCTCCCCATCTTCGCTGGCATGATCTGGCAATCGTATTTTATTATGCCTTGGAGGATGAGCTGCTCGCGGGTGCATCCATCACCATCAACAGACAGCATATGATGATGTGGCGGCAGAATGCCGAGTCTCTTTATCGCACGGCAAAACGCAACACCAGACGGGATATGCCTGAGTTTTTAGTATCCATGCGGGAATTGGTTGAGGATATGACGGGAATCACCGTACAGGGAGAAGACGATTTGCCGATGTATGTCCTTACCAATAAAGAGAAGCGGTTTGGCGCATCCGCCATGCTTTATTCCGAGCAGATGGAGGAGCTGGCAAAGAAGTTTGACTGCGATCTTTTGATTTTACCAAGCTCTGTGCATGAGGTACTGCTGCTGCCCGACGATCACTGTCAGGAATATGACTTTTACAGACAGATGGTGAGCGAGGTCAACAGGACGCAGGTGGAAGCGGAGGAGGTGCTCTCCTACGGATTGTATCGATATAATCGAACAAACGCTGAAATCGAGGAAATTATTTCTTAACGGCCATTACTTGACAAGTGTGCCCGCTTGTGGTATGATGCAAAAGGTGTAACAAATTTGTAATAAATTTGTAACAAATTACATCGAAAGCGGGCACCCGTAGTCTAATGGA
>DETS01000044.1:0-370 GCA_002361735.1 Lachnospiraceae bacterium UBA3282
AAGCCTTGAGGTATCCTCGTCGGATTTGAAGGCCTGCAGCTGCTCCGCAGTGTAATTTGGCTTCTCCGGCACAGCTGAAAGGCCGTGTGCAGGTGCCGTCTGAGCCACGGAAGGACAGGCGGCCATCCGGCCGGAAGGATAAGTAGTCATTCCGACGGAGGGAGCCTCAACGGTCATATTGACGGGGGATGCCCCCGAATCCATCAGATGAATGCCGGCGATATTTTTGCGCTCGTCATAGTCCAAAAGAAGAAGGTGGTTTTTCTCCCAGTATTTGAGAGCGCGTACCACATCCTTTTCAGTGTAGTTAAATTTGTCGGCGATATCGCTGATGCTGGTGTCAAGTCTGGCGCTCATCATGCGGATCAGA
>DETS01000044.1:689-27821 GCA_002361735.1 Lachnospiraceae bacterium UBA3282
GGCGCTCATCATGCGGATCAGATAAAGATATATTTTCAGCTGCGCGTCGTTGGCCGTCTGCATGTATTCATCGATAAACCGGTTGGAAATAACCGTGGAGTCAGTATAGTTATCCTGATAAATTGTTAAAACCCCCATCATAACACCCCTGAAAGAAATAATAGTAACCGGCTGCCAAACAAGGCTGCCGGCCGTATAAAAGGAAGCGAGTTTTCCCGCTTGTTTTCTGAGTATAACATTTGTTTCCGGGAAAGAAAATGGGCAAACTGTCAGAATCGAATAAGCGTAAATAAATTTTGAGAATAACTGATCCTGTGGATAATGTGGACAGGATTGGAAGAGGCCGGAAAAGTGCACCCCGTATTCCACAAAATATCCACAGAAAATAATTAACCGCCCGGGGTTCTTTTCTGTGGATATTGTGAATAATTATTTTTGTAACAGGTTTTCACCGATTTTTACAACGTCGCCTGCGCCCATAGTTATCAACAGATCATCTTTTGTGCAATTTTTTAGAAGAAAATTTTCGATCTCCTCAAAGGAGGGAAAGTAGTGGCAGGGGTGTCCGAGGGAGAGGATCTTCTCCTGCAGGGTTTTCGCGCTGATGCCCAGTGTGTCTTTCTCCCGCGCGGCGTAGATATCTGCCAGGATGACCTCGTCGGCGAGGGAGAGGGCGGAGGCGAACTCATCAAGAAACGCCTTAGTCCGCGTGTAAGTGTGAGGCTGGAAGACGCACCAGATTTTCTGGTGAGGATATTTTGCCGCGGTGTTTAAGGTCGCGCGGATCTCCGTGGGATGGTGAGCATAATCATCGATGATGTTGACGCCGTTTACCTGCCCCTTATACTCGAAGCGTCTGTCAGAACCGGTGAAGGCATAGAGTCCTGCAGCAGTCGTTTCACCGGAAATGTGCAGAAGCTTTGCCAGGGCAATGGCGGCCAGGGCATTTGCAATATTGTGCTCGCCGTGGACCTTGAGGGTGAAGGTGCCCGCGGGTTTCCCTTCCTGCATGAGCCGGAAGGAGGGACAGCCGTCTTCGCTGTAGCTGATCTCGGACGCACTGTAGGTAAACTCGGGGGAGGAACCGTAGGTAATCACCCGGCAGGACAGCCCATCGGTGATCTCGGAAACATTTTTGATATCGCCGTTGATGATCAGTGTGCCGTCAGCAGGCAAAAGCTGTGCAAAACGGCGGAAGGAACTGCGGATATCATCGAGATCCTTGAAGAAATCCAGATGGTCTTCTTCTATATTAAGAATGATGCCGATCTTTGGGAAAAAGTGTAAAAAGCTGTTGGTGTATTCACAGGCTTCCGTTACAAAGAGATCAGAACCGCCGATCCGTATGTTGCCGCCGATCGGATGGTAGATGCCGCCGATGGACAGGGTAGGATCTGTCTTTGCCGTCAGCAGAATCTGAGAGATCATGGAGGTCGTGGTGGTCTTGCCATGGGTGCCGCTCACGGCAATGGGTACTTTATAGTTTTTCATCATCTGCCCCAGAAGCTCCGCTCTGGACAGGGTGGGGATGCCGAGTTTTTTGGCGGCGGCAAGCTCAGGGTTATCGTCTTTTATGGCAGCCGTATAGACTACAAGGTCGATTTTTGCAGAGAGGTTTTCTTCGCATTGTCCGTAAAAAACATGCGCGCCTTTGCTTTCCAGCCGCTTTGTCAGGTCGGAGGGGGCGCGGTCAGAGCCCGATATGGTAAAGCCTTCCGTCAGAAGGATCTCAGCCAGGCCGCTCATGCTGATGCCGCCGATTCCGATAAAATGGACGGCGATCGGATCGTGAAAATTAATCTGGTACATAAGTTTTTTCCTTTTTACATTTTTTACTATTATTATACTCATTTCCGGAGAAAAAACCAACCCAAAACTTATATAGATAAAATTCACAAAGAGATTGAAAAATACTTTGTTTTATTGTATATTATTTATATATCCGTTTGGCTGGATGCTGAAAAATCTTGTAAATTATATTCAGTTTTCAGGCAGATTGTGGTATACTTTACTTATCAGAAGGTTTTTTGTTATAAAATATATAAATTCTTATAGAAATAGGGGTGATAAAGATGGTAAAAAAAGAAATGATTGCCATGCTTTTAGCAGGCGGTCAGGGAAGCAGGCTGGGCGTACTCACGTCGAAGGTAGCTAAGCCGGCGGTGTCCTTCGGCAGTAAGTACCGGATCATTGACTTCCCACTCAGCAACTGTATCAATTCCGGTGTCGATACGGTAGGTGTGCTGACCCAGTATCAACCGCTTCGCCTGAATACCCATATCGGAATCGGCATTCCGTGGGATCTGGATCGGAACATCGGCGGCGTTACGGTGCTTCCTCCTTATGAAAAGAGCGCGAACAGCGAGTGGTACACCGGTACAGCCAATGCGATCTATCAGAACATCGACTACATGGAAAACTTCAATCCGGAATATGTGCTGATCCTTTCGGGAGATCATATCTATAAGATGGATTATGAGGTGATGCTTGATTTCCATAAGCAGAATGGGGCTGAGGTGACCATCGCCGTCATGCCCGTACCCATGGAGGAGGCGAAACGCTTCGGTATCATGATCACCGACGAAAACCGCAGAATCACGGATTTCGAGGAGAAGCCCGAGAATCCGCGCAGCAATCTGGCGTCGATGGGTATTTACATTTTTAACTGGAAGACGCTTAAGGAAGCGCTTCTGGCGAACAAAGAACAGCCGGGACTTGACTTTGGAAAACATCTGATCCCCTATTGCCATGGCAAGGGCGCACCGCTCTTTGCTTACGAGTTTAACGGCTACTGGAAGGATGTGGGAACGCTGCATTCCTTCTGGGAGGCAAATATGGAACTGATCGACCTCGTGCCGGAGTTCAATCTTTACGAGGAATATTGGAAGATTTATACAAAGAGTGAGATCCTGCCGCCGCAGTATCTGTCGCCTGACAGCGTGGTGGAGAGAAGTATCATCGGCGAAGGCTCTGAGATTTACGGACAAGTCTATAATTCCGTGATCGGCTGTGGCGTGACCATAGGAGCCGGTACGGTGATACGGGATTCCATCGTTATGAATGGGACCAAGATTGACAGTAATTGCGAGCTCTATAAGGCAATCGTTGCGGAGAATGTAGAGATTGAGGACAATGTAAAACTGGGCGTCGGAGAGGCGGTTCCCAATGAAACAGATCCTCACATCTACGATCACGAGCTGGTGACGATAGGCGAAAAGAGTGTGATCCCGAAAGGGACGACCATAGGGAAAAATTCCGTGGTGTTCGGCGTGACGACACCTGAGGATTATGAGAATGGCAATCTTCCCAGCGGCAAAACTTTGATTAAGGCAGGTGATAAATCGTGAGAGCAATCGGAATTATCTTAGCGGGTGGTAATAATCACAGGATCAGGCAATTGACCCAGAAGCGCGCGGTATGTGCGATGCCCATTGCGGGAAGTTACAGGAGTATCGACTTTGCACTCAGTAATATGACCAATTCCCATATCAATAAGGTAGCTGTGTTTACGCAGTATAATGCCGGCAGCCTGAATGAGCATTTAAGCTCCTCTAAGTGGTGGGATTTCGGACGCAAACAGGGAGGACTGTTTGTGGAGACACCGGCAGTGACGGCGGAAAGCAACGCCTGGTACCGCGGAACGGCGGATGCGATTGCACAGAATCTGTCTTTCTTAAAGAACAGCCATGAGCCTTATGTCGTGATCGTCTCCGGTGACTGTGTCTACAAGATGGATTACAATAAAGTTTTGGAGTATCACATCGAGAAGAAGGCAGATATCACCGTGGTGTGCAAGGACATGGAGGCAGGCGCGAATGTAGAGCGTTTCGGTACGATCAAGATGAATGAGGACAGCCGTATCGAGGAGTTTGAGGAGAAACCCGTGGTGGCGAAGTCAAACACAATCTCCTGCGGTATCTATGTTATCAGGAGAAGGCTGCTGATCGAGTTGGTTGAGAAGTGCAAGGAGGAAGATCGCTACGATTTTGTAAAAGATATCCTGATCCGCCAGAAGAACTTAAAGAGAATCTACGGCTATAAGATGAAGGAGTACTGGAGCAACATCGCTACCGTAGAAGATTACTTTAAGACCAACATGGATTTCCTGAAGCTTGATATTCGGGATTACTTCTTCAAGCAGTATCCCGATGTGTATTCCAAGGTGGACGATTTACCGCCCGCGAAGTATAATGTAGGAGCCAGTATTAAAAACAGTCTGATATCCAGCGGCTGTATCGTAAACGGAACGGTAGAAGATTCCGTGATCTTTAAGGAGACCTATATCGGAAGCAACTGTTACATCAAAAACTCTATCATCCTGAATGATGTGTATATCGGGGATAATACACACATAGAGAACTGCATTGTGGAAAGCCGGGGCACGATCCGTGCAAATTCATACCACAAAGGGGAGGATGGTATCGAAATCGTCGTGGAGCACAACGACAGATACACGCTCTAAATCAGGAGCGCGATTTCGGACAGTGTGGAGGGAACATGGTGATGGAGTGATTGTCGAGGGGGAATAGGTTGTCTGTATAGTTAATGGAATGTTTATTACAAGCTACGTGGCTTGATGAGTATGACTTGTGAGGAAAGCTTGTGAAAACCGGCAAATATCCAGCCGGTATCATATGATAAGGAGGCTGAGCTTCATGAAAATTACTGATGTCCGCGTACGTAAAATGACTCAAGACAGCAAAATGAAGGCAATCGTCTCAATCACGATCGACGATGAATTCGTAGTTCATGACATTAAAGTAATTGAAGGTGAAAAAGGTCTGTTTATTGCGATGCCCAGCAAGAAGGCGTCGGACGGCGAATATCGCGATATCGCCCACCCGATCAATTCTGATACGCGGGACATGATCCAGAGAGTGATCCTGGAAAGCTATGAACGTGCGCTTATGGAACCGGATAGTGAGTAAACGTATAAAGGTCACGAGGAAGGGACGCGAGAGCGTCCCTTTCTTTTGGAAGCAGGCGGTTATCTAAATTATAATAGACTTTGCACCATGGCTATGGTATACTGAGCCTATCTGATAACCCTGTTTCTGAAATGGGAGACAATGCTGTGCTCAGTAATGGTGAGATGATTGAAAGGTCAATCAATGATTTTCAGAAAGTACAAAGGCGGATGCTTTTGGCGAAGAAAGAAAAGGCGGTTGAGACTTACGCGGACTTAAAAGAAGACTATGTGGCATTAAAAGTGATACTGACAAGTTTGGATGTTAACTATAAAATATTTGATAAAATCAATGAATAGATTATGAAATAGAAAGAGCAACCATCCGTATATGTGCGGGTGCGGCTGCTTTTTTTGGTGCCTAAAAATATATCAGAAAAAGTTTCAAAATTTGGAAGGATGCGGCTATGTATATCATTGCAGGTCTGGGCAATCCGGACGGAAAATATCGAAACACCAGACACAACATCGGCTTTGAAGTAATTGATTCAATTGCCGAAAAAAACGATATTGTGATCGGTGAAAAAAAGCATAAGGCTGTGATCGGCAAAGGGTTTGTTGCAGGGGAGAAAGCGGTGCTCGTAAAACCTCTCACCTATATGAATCTGAGTGGTGAGAGCATCCGTTCCGTCATAGACTTTTATAAGGCGGACGAGAAATCGGAACTGATCGTGATCTCGGACGACATCAACCTGGAACCGGGACAGTTCCGCATCCGCAAACGCGGCAGCGACGGCGGGCACAACGGCTTGAAAAATATCATCCTTCATCTGGGACATGATGAATTTATACGGGTGCGCATGGGTGTGGGCGAGAAGCCGCCAAAAATGGATCTGGCGGATTATGTGCTGGGGCATTTCCTACCCGAGGAGCGGGATCTGATGTTTGAGAGCATCAAACGCGCGACCCTTGCCATCGAGACGATCATTGCGGAGGGAGCGGACGCGGCGATGAACCGCTACAATGTGCGGAAAAAACCGCCGAAAAAAGAGCCCCCCAAAACAGAACAAGAACAGACAGAACAGGAAAGCAGAGAAAAAGATGACGCTGCCAAGCAGCAGGCACCGGCAGCAGAAAACGGAGAATCGTAATCATATGAAAGCACTACTGGCTCCGCTTACGGAACTTAACGCATACGAGGAAATCAGGAGTCTCCTGACAAAAAAAGAGGCGCAGGCAGCCCTTTCCGGCTGCGTGGATTCCCAAAAACTGCATATGATCTACGGCATTTCCGAGGGCTTTCGTCACAAACTGATCGTTACTTACAGCGATTTGCGGGCAAAGGAAATCTATGAAGAATACCAATTTTATGACAGAAATGTCATATTATATCCGGCAAAAGATCTCATTTTCTTTCAGGCGGACATTCACGGCAACCGCCTGACCACGGAACGGATTCGCTGCCTGCGGCGGCTTTCGGAAGGAACGCCGCTTACCGTGATCACTACCTTCGATGCGTTGATGACGCCCCAGCCGCCCTTGGAAGCGTGGAGCTCATGGGTACTGCATCTGGATAAACAGACTGCCGTAGAGGAGGGAAAACTCTCGGCAAAGTTAGTGGAGCTGGGCTATGAGAATGCTTATCAGGTGGAGGCGCCGGGGCAGTTTTCCATCCGCGGCGGCATCGTGGATATTTTTGATCTGACGGAGGAGAACCCGTATCGGATCGAACTGTGGGGGGATGAGATCGAGTCCATCCGCAGCTTTGATGTCTTAAGCCAGCGTTCCATCGAGAAACTGGAGTCGGTGGCAATCTATCCGGCGACAGAGCTTGTCCTGACAAGGAAGGAACTGACGGCAGGGTTGACCCGCATCAGCGAAGAAGGGAAAAAGCAGGCGGAAGTTTTGCGAAAGCAGATGAAAACGGAGGAGGCGCACCGTATCGAGATGCAGGTGCGGGAGCTTTCGGAGACGCTTTTGGAGCTGGGATTTTCTTACAATGCTGTGAATCTGGAGAGTTATATCCGCTATTTTGTTCCGGAGCTTGCTTCCTTTTTGTCGTGCTTTTCTCCGCAGGAGAGCTGCATTTTTTTGGATGAACCGCTGCGGATCAAAGAGCATGTGGACGCGGTGGAATTTGAATTTCGGGAAAGTATGAGCCACCGTGCTGAGAAAGGATATATCCTGCCAGGGCAGATGGATGTTCTCTACCCCGCGGCGGAGGTGGCTGCGAAATTCGGCGCAATGCGCGTGGTAAGTCTTTCCGCGATGGAAGGGAAAAATCCGCTTTTTAAAACCGATCACAAGTACGCGGTGCAGGCGAGGAGCCTTTCTTCTTATAATAATAGTTTTGATGCGTTGGTAAAGGACTTAAAAGCCTATAAGAAAAAGGGCTACCGTATTCTGCTGCTCTCCGGTTCGAGGACGAGGGCAAAACGGTTGGCGGAGGATCTGCAGGAACTTGAAATCAGCGCCTTTTACACGGAAGATCCGCTGCGCGAGGTGCAGCCCGGGGAAGTGATGACCGGCTATGGCAGAGTGCGCAAGGGGTTTGAGTATCCGCTTTTGAAATTTATGGTGATCGCGGAGAGCGATATTTTTGGCGCGGAGAAGAAAAAAAAGAGAAAGAAAAAAGTCTATCAGGGGCAGCGGATCCAAGATTTCAATGACCTCAAGGTGGGTGATTTTGTGGTACACGAAAGCCACGGCCTGGGCATCTATCAGGGCATTGAAAAGGTGGAAGTGGAGCATGTCACCAAAGATTATATGAAGATTTCCTACCGCGACGGCGGGGTGCTCTATGTGCTGGCGACGGGGCTTGACGTCATCCAGAAATACGCGTCCGCGGATGCGGGTGCAAAGCCGAAACTCAATAAACTGGGCACGCAGGAGTGGACGAAGACCAAGTCCAAAGTACGCACGGCGGTGGAGGAGGTCGCATCCGATCTGGTGGAGCTTTACGCGGCAAGGCAGGCGGCGAAGGGATACTGCTACGGCGAGGATACAGTCTGGCAGCGGGAGTTTGAGGAGATGTTTCCCTTTGAGGAGACGGAGGATCAAATCGCCGCTATCGCTGCGACAAAGGAGGACATGGAAAGCGATAAGATCATGGACCGCCTGATCTGCGGCGACGTGGGTTACGGTAAGACGGAGATCGCCATCCGCGCGGCATTTAAGGCAGTGCAGGAAAATAAGCAGGTGGTGTATCTGGTGCCTACCACCATCCTTGCCCAGCAGCATTACCATACCTTTGTGGAACGAATGAAAGATTTTCCCGTGCGCATCGATCTGCTCTCCCGATTCCGTTCAGCGGCGGAGCAGAAAAAGACGATAGCGGACTTAAAGAAAGGCATGGTGGATATCGTGATCGGTACCCACCGCGTACTCTCAAAAGATGTGGCATATAAAGACCTGGGGCTTCTGATCATCGACGAGGAACAGCGCTTCGGCGTAGCACATAAAGAGAAGATCAAAAAATTAAAGGAAAATGTCGATGTGCTGACGCTTACGGCAACACCGATCCCGCGCACGCTGCATATGAGTTTGGTGGGGATCCGCGATATGAGCGTGTTGGAGGAGGCGCCCGAGGACAGGCTGCCGATCCAGACCTTTGTCTGCGAATACAATGAGGAGATGGTCAGGGAAGCCATTGTCAGAGAGCTTGCCAGGCAGGGGCAGGTTTACTATGTTTATAACCGCGTCAACAATATTGCGGATGTGGCGGCGGCAGTCAGCGAATTGGTTCCCGAGGCGAATGTCGCTTTTGCTCACGGGCAGATGAAGGAGTCGGAGCTGGAGCGCATTATGTATGATTTCGTAAACGGCGAGATCGATGTGCTGGTGGCGACCACCATTATCGAGACGGGGCTTGATATCTCCAACGTCAATACCATGATCATTCACGATTCCGATCAGATGGGACTGTCCCAACTCTATCAGCTCAGAGGACGTGTGGGACGTTCCAATCGGACGGCTTACGCCTTCCTGATGTATAAGCGGGATAAGATATTGAAAGAGGTGGCGGAAAAACGGTTAGAGGCCATCCGCGAGTTTACGGATTTGGGAAGCGGCTTTAAGATTGCCATGCGCGACTTGGAGATCCGCGGCGCGGGCACCCTTTTGGGGAAAAGCCAGCACGGGCATATGCAGGCGGTGGGATACGACCTCTACTGCAAGATGTTGAATGAGGCGGTCAGAACCAAGAAGGGAATTGACGTGATCGAGGATTTCAATACCATGGTGGATTTGGATGTGGACGCTTACATCCCTGCCGAATATATTGTCAACGAGACACAGAAATTGGATATCTATAAACGGATCGCAGGGATTGAAAACGAGAGAGAATGCGACGATATGCGGGAAGAATTGCTTGACCGATTTGGTCAAATTCCAAAGTCGGCGGAAAATCTTCTGCGGATCGCGCTCATCCGATCCCATGCGCACGCACTCTTTATGCCGGAGATAAAGGGGAAGGATGAAAAGGTGCGCTTTACGCTGTTGCCCGACGCCGCCGTGCGGGTGGAAAACATCCCTTTGCTGATCGGCGAGTTTAACGGCAGACTGCGCTTCGATCCCAAGGCGGGGCCCGCCTTTTTCCTGAATTATAAAAAATGCGGCGTGATCGAGAAGGATGAGGAGACACTGCTTGCGCTGACGGAGGAGGCGCTTGTGAAGATGGGGGAGATGCTGCTTGCGGGAGCGGATTGATGTTACTGACAAAGTATATCAAGAAGTTCCCGCGGCGTTACAATAAATGGTTTTTGAGGGAAGTGCTTCTTATTGCCGGTAACCAGATAAGCATCCTCATCGCGCTTCTCTAACACGACCTCATAGAAGGGGAGATCCTTCATATCCGGAAGCGTTACACCAGAAGGAGAAGGATCAACTAAAATACCGTATTTTTCGATAGCAGAGAGTAAATATTCTATGGTTTCGCCTGAGAAGCCAAACTTTTTGCGAGACAGTACTTCTCGGTATTCTTTCGTGATGGCATTGCTATATACAGGAATGATTGTGCCATGGATCAAATGCTCCAGTATCCGGACAGTGGCGGAATCATCTTTGCTTGAAAGCAATGCCGACACGATTACATTGGTGTCAATAACCGCATAGCAGATCATAGGTCAGCCTCCATGCGGGCAAGATTGATTTCTCTGTTAATCTCGTCTAAACTCATATCAGCAATCCCGTTATCTTTGGCTTGTGCTCGTAAAGCCGTAAATGCCTGCATTGCACCTTCACGCGTGATATTCGATTCGGGAGATGAAATTTCGAACGGAATTTTGCGTTGTCTTACCACAGCCCTTGCGAATACATTGATTGCGGTAGAAGCATTCATACCAAATTCCTGACATAATGTGTCAAATTGTTTTTTTAATACTTCGTCCATGCGGACGCTGAAAGTTGCCTGTGCCATGGTGATGCCTCCTCTTTGCTTTTCTATATTATATACAATTGGGTGCAGAAAATCAATATTACAAACCGAATGTGTTCGAATTGCAGTTATTTTATAAAGAAAATGGCTGTTCACACGTGGAGGATGTGGATGCGGAAATATCTATGCAATAATGTTGACAATGTGTTGACGATAAACGAATATTTCGGATATAATATATTCGAATGGAGGTGTTTTCGTATGGCAACCACAAATTTAAATATTAGGACAGATAAGAGTATCAAAGATCAGGCGGAGGAGATTTTTGCTGAACTCGGTCTGAATATGACAACGGCTGTCAATATATTTCTGAGGACCGCGATTCGTGAACATGGGATTCCTTTTGAATTAAAACTGGATGTACCGAACGAAACAACGGTAGCCGCCATTGAGGAGGGAAGAAGGCTCATGGCTGATCCTGATGCGCCGAGATATTCTGGTATAGATGAACTTAAGGCAGCGCTTGAAGTATGAGATATACGGTGATGTGCTTGTTTTGATGCTTAACAGGATAGGAACACATTCGGAACTGTTTAAGTAATAAATAAGTTAGAGGAACTTATGATGGATAATAAAGGTATTAAAAAACTGGAAGCTGATTTGTGGGAATCGGCGGATTTGCTCAGAGCTGGTTCAAAATTGACCTCCAATCAATATTGTATGCCGGTACTTGGTCTGTTGTTTTTAAGATATGCCTATAGCAGATTTAGAATGGTTGAGGAGGAGATTTTAAAGACCAGACCTATGAGAAATGGTAGGAAGATGCCTGTAGAAGCCAGTGATTTTACTGCGAAAAGCGCGCTCTTTCTGCCTGAAATGGCGCAATATAACTGGCTTGTAAATCTACCTGAGAATGTGGCTTCGCTCGAAATAAATAATATCTCGGGGCAGGCTATGGGAAGTCTTGGTGAAGTGGTAAATAATGCTATGGAACTGGTAGAGCAGCAGAGTGAACAGCTTGCAGGAGTACTTCCCAAAAGTTATACCGATTTCTCAGATGATCTGCTGGGAGAACTTCTCAGAATCTTCAATAACAATGCCCTTGATGATGTTGGCGGCGATGTTATTGGTCGTATCTATGAATATTTCCTGAATAAATTTGCAAAAAATATTGCCTCCGATGACGGTGTTTTCTTTACGCCAAAGTCATTGGTAAAAATGATAGTTAATATTTTAGAGCCGACAAATGGTGTCCTTTTAGATCCTGCCTGTGGTTCTGGCGGGATGTTTGTACAGACAGGAGATTTTGTAAATGAGGCGGGATTGCAGGCAAACAGCAGTATGACCTTTTACGGACAGGAGAAGGTCGAGTATAATGCACAGCTTTGTCTGATGAATATGGCTGTACATGGCTTGACCGGAGTAATCAAGTCAGGGGATGAGGCAAATAGTTTTTATCATGATGCACATAGTCTGGAGGGATGCTGTAATTATGTTATGGCTAATCCGCCTTTCAACGTGGACAAGGTAAAGGCAGAATCAGCTGCCAATGCCGGTAGGCTTCCTTTTGGTATGCCGAAAGAGAATAAGAACAAAGAGATTGGAAATGCAAATTATCTTTGGATTTCCTATTTTTATGCGTATCTTAACGAAACGGGCAGAGCAGGATTTGTTATGGCTTCTTCCGCAACAGATAGTCAGGGAGGCGATAAAGATATTAGGGAAAAGCTTGTAAAAACAGGTCATGTAGATGTTATGATCAGCGTAGGAAACAACTTCTTTTATACCAAGAGCCTGCCTTGTTCGCTGTGGTTTTTTGATAAGGGAAAAGCAGATGAATTAAGGGATAAAGTTCTTTTCATAGATGCGAGAAATTATTTTACAGTGGTAGACCGCACTTTAAATGAATGGAGTGAATGGCAGCTCAAGAATATGAATGCGATTGTCTGGCTTTATCGAGGCGAGACGGAGAAATACAGGGCGTTGCTGACAGAATATAGGACTGTTCTTGACAGAATGATTTCTGAAGCGGGCGAAGATGCTCTCAATGCTGTGATGGATGATGTATTCACGGGCGGAATTGAAATAGTAAGAGATCATTTGAAAACACTTAGGGAGTCTGCCAAGGATGCTGTGGAGAATTGTAATAAAAAAGAAAAGAAAAAGCTACAGGCTGCATGGGATGAAAAGATTGCATTTGTAGAAGAAATTGCGGATGTCGTTAAAGAGGCAAACTGGCTCTATAGTAAGTTTGGAGAGGGTGAGTATGAAGACATCCTCGGTCTTTGTAAAATTGCGGATATGGCAGCGATTGAGGAAAAAGGATGGTCGCTTACGCCGGGTGCCTATGTGGGCGTAGCCCCAGAAGAAGATGATGGGGTTGATTTTAGGGAGAGAATGATTGAAATACATAAGGAGTTACTGGAGCTGCAGGCTGAGAGCAATGAACTGATGAATACCATTTCTGAGAATATGAAAGAGATGGGACTGTGGGATGAGATGATACAAGGTTAATTTGCGTTAGAGAAGCCATTCAGCGAAGGAGCAGTATAGGCAAAATTTGCCTATACTGGGGGAAATGGTATTTTGCAGAAGATGAGGGAATGGGGTTATGAGTTGGGAAAAATATAAATTGATTGATATATGTGTTTCAATTGCGGATGGGGATCATCAACCGCCTCCCAAAGTAGATGCCGGAATTCCTTTTGTAACAATTTCTAATATTACAGGCACAAATAAATTTGACTTTACAAATACAATGTTTGTCTCACAAGAGTAGTCTTTGTCTGTGCTATGTGGCTTACGGGATTTGACGTACCATGTTTGTCTTGTTTATATTTGGATAAACCATTGAAAGCGCATACGCTGATGCAGACGATTGCAAGGGCAAACCGAGTGGCGGAGGGTAAGAGCAACGGGCTTATTATTGACTATATCGGTATTGTAAAGGCGCTTCGCAAAGCGCTTGCGGATTATACGGCAAATGTAGGAGGCAGAAATACCGATCCGACGATTGATAAGGCGGTATTGATAAAAAGGGTATTGGAAGTTATCGCGGCGGCGGAAGACTTTTTGTATAGGAAAGGTTTTCTGTTAAATGATCTTGTGGAGGCGAAGGATTTTACGAAACTTGCGCTGCTGCAGGAAGCGGCGAATGCTGTGTCGGACAGCAGAGAAAGTAAAAAACAGTATATGACTTATGGCAATGAGCTTATTCGTATGATGAAGTATTTAGACAGAAGCAATATTTCAGATGGCGATAGGAAAAGGAAAGATGCAGTTATTGCTATATTTGATGAATTAAGGAAAAAGAAAAAACATATAGATACAGTTGACTTAATGGTGCAGATCAATGGTATTCTGAACGACTATATTTTGATAGAGAGGATATCCGGCAGCCAAAGTATGGCGAAACGGTTTGATATCAGTAAGATCGATTTTGATCTGCTCCGCAGGGAATTTGCGAAAGCAAAAAAGAAGAATCTTATGTTGACGGAACTTAGCGAACTGATTCAGGCGCGCTTAGATGAGATGCTTAAGGTTAATCCTCAGCGTATTGATTATTATGAGCGTTATCAGAAAATTATTGAAGACTATAATAAAGAACAGGATAGGGCGAATATCGAAAAGGTGTTTATGGAGCTTATGGATTTGGCAAACTCTATGAATCAGGAAGAACAGAGATACGTCCGTGAAGGCTTTACAAGCGATGAGGAATTATCATTATATGATATGCTTTTTGATGAAAACCTTTCAAAAGAAGATATTAAGAAAATAAAAAAAGTCGCGGTAGAGTTACTTGACAAGATTAAGAGTAAAATAGCGGAACTTGATCATTGGACGGATAAAGCGGAAACGCAAGCAAAGATAGAAGTACTTATTAAGGATATTTTGTGGATGGGATTGCCAGATTGTTATTCGGATGACGCAATTTATACATATAAGCAGAGAATTTTTGAATATGTTTATATGCGATATAAGGCGATGGCATAAGAATTATGAAATGTACCATAAGCACCACGTGAATAATAGTATAGTATCAAAAAATGATAGGATTTGGGATTGATTTTGCCGATGGATGCGCGTATTGTGTTAGAAAAGGGATATTGGAGGGCAGGCGTACCCTCTAAAAAATAAAGAGTAGGAGGAATCTACTATGACAACCAGACCCGAATGGCTCAACACCGCGATTTTTTACGAAATCTATCCGCAGTCTTTTAGGGACACCAACGCGGACGGAATCGGAGATTTAAACGGCATCATCGAGAAGCTGGACTACATCAAAGGACTTGGCTGCAATGCGCTCTGGCTGAACCCCTGTTTCAAGTCGCCCTTTTATGATGCGGGTTACGATGTGGAGGACTATCTGACCGTCGCGCCCCGTTACGGCACAAATGAGGATTTGGTGCGGCTGTTTCAGGAGACGCATAAGCGGGATATGCACGTGCTCTTAGACTTGGTGCCCGGTCACACTTCGGTCAATCACAAATGGTTCCGCGAGTCTATGAAGGCGGAGAAAAACGAGTTTACGGATCGCTATGTGTGGACGGACAGCACCTGGGAGGAGCCTGACGGGATGAATGCCTTAAAGGGCGTGTCCGAGCGGGTGGGCGCCTGCGGCGTCAATTTCTTTTCCCACCAGCCGGCATTAAATTATGGATATTACAAGCCGAATCCCGAAAAGAAATGGCAGCAGTCCATGGACGCGCCGGGACCGATGGCGACGAGGGAAGCCATGAAGGATGTGATGCGCTTCTGGCTTTCCGCAGGCTGTGACGGGTTCCGCGTGGATATGGCGCACTCTCTGGTCAAAGGCGACGAGGAGAGCAAAGGAACGATCAAGCTGTGGCAGGATATCCGCGCCTTTCTGGATAGAGAGTTCCCGGCGGCAGTGATGGTATCTGAGTGGGGCGAACCGGACAAGTCTTTAGCGGGCGGTTTCCACATGGATTTCCTGCTGCATTTCGGACCGTCGCATTATAATGATATGTTTCGATGTGAGGAGCCGTGGTTTGCCAAGAGAGGCAAAGGAGACAGCGCGGTATTTTGGAAGAAATATCAGGAGAGCTATGCGAAGTCCTGCGGCGGATTGATCTGTATCCCTTCGGGCAATCACGATATGGACAGGCTGGCGAGGCACCTGACCCCTGACGAGATGAAGCTGGCGTTCGCCTTTTTGTTGACGATGCCGGGTGCGCCTTTTATCTACTACGGCGACGAGATCGGGATGCGTTATGTGGAGGGGATTCCTTCGGTGGAGGGCGGCTATGAACGGACGGGCGCGCGTTCTCCCATGCAGTGGGACGCTTCCTTAAATGCGGGATTTTCCGCGGCGGACCCCGCGAAGCTTTATATCCGTCAGGACAGTGCGGCGGATCGCCCGACCGTGGCAGCGCAGATCGACGATGAGAAATCTCTCTACAGTGAGGTGAAACGGCTGATCGCTTTCCGACAGGCACATGAAGCGCTTCGAAACGACGGGGAGATCGAGTTTATCGAAACGGAGAATTATCCGCTTGTATTTGTGAGGAAGACTGCGAATGAGAAACTGTTGGTGGTCATCAATCCTTCTGACAGAAAGCAGCCTCTTGGCGGCGGCATCACCCCCGGTGAAGCGCTCTATACGATAGGAGGTAAGATCGAGGGCGCGGCGGGCGGTTTTGCGGCGGCACCCTGTTCGGCAGGGATTTATTCCTGCGGGAAATGATATAAGTTTTTAAGGAGTGAAGATATTATGAATGCAATTCCGGAGAAAGACTACACGGAAAAAGAGACAGAATTTGCAATTTTCTGCATTGAAAAAATGCGGGAAAAGGGAGTTGCGTTATGATTTTATTTCATGGTTCCGATAGAGAAATAGAAAAACCGGATATTTTGCATTCAAGAAAAGAAGTTGATTTCGGAGCCGGTTTCTATGCAACGCCGATTGAGGAACAGGCAAAGAATTGGTGCCGGAAGTTCATCAGGAAGGGAAGGTGTGGCATAGTTTCCGTCTACGATTTTGATGAAATGGCATTTGATAGATTTCGGACAAAAAAATTCGAGACCTATTCAGATGAATGGCTGGATTTTATTTCGCAGTGCCGCGCGGGGAAAGACTTGTCTGATTATGATAGTATAGTCGGTGGGGTGGCAAATGATCGTGTATTTGATACAATAGAATTGTATTTTGAAAATTTAATCAGCCGTAAAGAGGCAATTGGCAGGCTGGCAATGGAAAAACCAAATTTGCAGATTTGTTTTCGTAACCAAGAAACGATAGATAACTATTTGAAATTTGAGAGGAGTTTTTGTGTATGAAAGCAAGCGCTACTTTGCTGCAAATGAAATATGGAAGAATCATTATGAAATTTGCGGAACTTGCACACATAACAGTGAAAGAAGCGATGGATTTTTTCTATCAATCTGTAGAGAGGGAATTGATTCGTGATGGCGTATCAGACATTCATTGTATGAGTGACATTTATTTGGCCAGAGATTTATTAGAAGAATATAATTCTTCTGGTATTGCCGAGGATTACAGAACCTGAGATGGGAATATAATATTGGTTAGGAAATTGTAATGAAACAAAAAATTTATACCGTAACATTGAATCCGTCACTGGACTATACGGTGACGGTGGATGACTTCAAATTAGGCTATACTAACCGCACGTCGTCGGAAATGCTGACGGCGGGCGGCAAAGGCATCAATGTCTCCACGGTCTTAAAAAACCTCGGTCTGGAGAGCACGGCGCTTGGTTTTGTGGCGGGCTTTACGGGTGAGGAAGTAAAGAGACAGCTTGCGGAGCGCAAAATTGAAGACGGATTGATTTTATTAGAAAGAGGTCTGACGCGTATCAATTTCAAACTCAGTTCCGTGGAGGGAACGGAGGTCAACGGACAGGGTCCCTCGATCCCGCAGGAAGCGTTTTCGCGTCTATGCGAGAGAATGCAGGAGCTTGCGGCGGGAGATGTGTTGTTTTTGTCGGGCAGCATTCCGCATTCTCTGGAGAAGGACAGCTACCGCGGGTTGATGGAGCGGACGCCGCAGAGTGTTCTGGTCGTTGTGGACGCGGCGGGGGAACAGCTAAAACAGGCGCTTCCCATGCATCCTTTTTTAGTCAAGCCTAACTGTCACGAACTGGGAGAGCTTTTCGGCGTGACGTTGACGGACCGCACTTCCGTGATTCCTTATGCGAGGAAGTTACAGGAGATGGGGGCGTGCAATGTGCTGGTTTCTCTGGCAGGAGAGGGCGCAGTGCTCGCGGCGGCGGACGGCAGTGTCCGGGAAGCGCCTGCTCCTGTCGGTAAACTGATAAACGGTGTCGGTGCGGGGGATTCCATGGCGGCAGGCTTTATGGCGGGATGGCTGGAAAAGCAGGATTACAAGTATGCCTTTTCTATGGGGCTGGCGGCGGGCAGTGCGACTGCTTTTTCGGAAGGGCTGGCGGATGGAGAGACGATCCGTGCGCTGTATCGTAACATTACAGGGATGTAAAAAGTACCGGATCATTTTGTAAGAGAAAAATCATTATTGATAAGAGTAAGATACAGCGGTAAATCTATTTTCGGATAGAGTTGCCGCTGTTTTCTGTCACAGGCAGAAAAAGGCGTTCGTTTATGACACGGGAAACGCCGTTTATGACAGGAGCAAAAGCGCGCCGACCCGTAAGCCGATACATATCATATCAGCAGGAAATCAAGCGCGAGCGAAAAGAGCAGGAAATTAAGCGCAACAAGTTGCTCAGAAATGAGGTATAGTATGTTATGGATTGCGGTATGCGACGACGAGGCGATCGCGTGCAGTAAAATAGCGGGAAAGATCAAAGGCATCTTAGAGGAAATGAATGTGCCCTGCCAGGTACGGCAGTTTTACAGCGGGCGGGAATTACTGCAGTCGCAGGAGTCTTTCGACATTATTTTTCTGGATATCATCATGGGCGGTCTGGACGGTATGCGGACGGCGCAGCTTGTCAGGGAAAAGGCATATGATAAACTGCTTGTTTTCATATCCGCCAGCAGGGATCATGTGTTTGACGCTTACGATGTGGAAGCGTTTCATTATTTGGTAAAACCAATCGAGGACAAAAAATTAAGAAGCGTATTGCAGAAGGCTGTCCGTAAAACAAAAGAACGCTCGCAGGCATTTCTCCTTGTCAGCAAAGACCGACAGAATAAAAAACTGTTTTTGGATGATATTTATTATTTTGAAATACGCGGGCGTCTGATCGAAGCCCACGGGACAGGCGGGATATTCAGCTATTACGGACAGATCGGCGTTTTGGAAAAAGAGCTGCAGGGAAAGGGGTTTTTCCGCTGTCATAAAAGCTATCTTGTCAATTTAAAATATGTGGACGCCTACAACAGACAGGAAATCATTCTCGATCACGGAGAGCGGATCGCCATTGCCAAGAGGCGGTATGAGGCATTCTGCGGAGAAATTCTACAATATATGAAGGGGAGGGTGTGAGAATGGAAAAAGGGATTCGTGTGGCGGCACTGTTGGTGACGGTGATCACGTTGGTATCGCTGGTTGATATTTTTTTTGACGCCCTGCTGTCCTGCCTGCTGTTGGTATGGAAACATACGGCGGAGGGGATTGCCGTTCCTGTTTTGGGAGAAACCAATGAGATGGAGATTGAACTGCTCACCTGGGTTAGTTTCGGCCTGGCGGTGATGGTGGTATACGGGATGAAAGGTCGGCTTAAGGCTGCCTTTCGCGGAAAGCCCTGGAGATGGTATGCGGTACTGATCCTTCCGCTGCTTATGGTGGTGATGGTGGTCTGTGTGGCGAATTGGGGCGCCGGTCATGGTGTTTTTTTTAGAAGCGCCGGCGATATGGGAATTTACTACGATCAGATTTTCACATATATCGGTTGGGGCGTTTTATCGGGCTTATCCCTGTTTGCAGTGACGGCATCTGTTTTCGGTATGGATCGGATCTATGTGGAACAGAAAAAAGCGGAGCAGTTTCAAGTACAGGCGGCGGTCTATCAGACGTTGGAGGAGCAGTACGCGCAGGCGGAGCGGCTGCGGCATGATCTGAAAAACCATGTGCTTGCGCTTCGCGGATTGTGGGAGGAACAGGCGTGGGAAAAGCTTGGGGAATACTTAAAAAGGATGGAGAATCGTGAACGGTTTGAAATGTGTGAGGAAGCTACGGGAAATCGGGCGGTGGATGCGCTTTTGTGTCAGAAGCGGAAACTGGCTGAGGAAAAGGAAATTGATTGGGAATGTGACGTGCGGATACCAAAACAAGGCTGCGTGAATGAGTTTGATCTCTGCGTCCTGTTCGGCAATCTGTTGGACAATGCGTTAGAAGCTTGCGAGAGATTGCAGCAAAAAGGGAAAGGACAGGAGCGGGGAGAGCAGCCCTTTATCCGTGTGCGGGCACAGACAGTCAAAAACTGCTTTTTATTGGAAGTTAAAAACAGTATGGATAGCGAGGAAAGACAAAGGGACGGTTCCGCAAAAAAGGAAAATCCACAGTCACATGGAATTGGTCTGCTAAACGTGAGCGATGCGGTGCAAAGATACAACGGCGTTATGAACACAGAAATACAGGATGGTATGTTTGACATTTCAATCCTGCTTCCTATGGGGAAACCGTTTATGACACGGAACGGGTTGTTTGAGACGAAATGCTAAGAGACAGCGTTTTCGTTACCGAAACCAATCATAGACAGCCATTTATTTCGGGCAGCAAAACAGAAAAGCTGCACCGGCAGAACACTTCAAAAAAGGAGGAACAGAATATGCATACAAAGACAATGGAGGGTTTGATTGGAGCGAGGACAAATATGGAAATGCTCAATACTCCGTTTCGGGTGTTTAAGGAAGCGAGGCTCAAAGGCGACACTGCGATGATGGAACGCGCCATGGGTTATATGAACGAATGCGAGGAAGACGCGTACGAATATAAGGAAGTGGCCGACGAGGGCATGAAGAAGGATGCGGAGGAAACCAGAAAGATCGCGGAGAAGCAGCGCGAGGAGATGATCGAAAACCGCAGGGAAGAACGTGAGGAGCAGCAGAAAAAGCTGGAGGAGAAAAGAGAGGAAAATAAGAACGATAAAATCGTGGACACTGTGGAGATCAGTGAGGACGGTAAGGTTCTCCTGAAAGAAAATACGGCTGCGGGGAGCGATGCTGTGGACGGTGTGGAAACGGACGTCGCGGATTTAGACGGCGAAACGAGCGGAAAACCGAAGGCGGATCTGGAACCGGTGTTTTATTCCGGCGCAGGGACCGTTGAGCAGTCCGAAAATACGGGGATGAAGGTATCGGCATCCGTATAACTCACATAACTTTTCGAATAAGGTGACAAAAGAACCGGCCATTGTGCCGGTTCTTCGTCATCATGGCAACGTTCCCATTTTTGCCTTCCCTATCAAAAAGATGCCGCTTTACTCATTCGTTATGGGAAAGATGCCGCTCTATTGATTCTTTACCGAAAGGATTCCATTTTTTCATTCATTCGCTTGACATTGCGTTTTGCCCGGGCGTACTGGATCGCCCATACGATGGCAAAGATAAAGGCGAAAATGCCAAAGTAACTAACAACGCCCCAAAAGCTGTGTTCCATCCAGTAGGTAATATAAGCAATCGGCATCATGACGAGCGATACGATCAGGAAGTAGATTCCGGTCTGCTTGGCGATGCCCCAGTCTTCTATTTCCCAGATGACGGAGCAGCCGGCAAACCCCATACCGAGAATGCCGCATAAAAGCGCCTGCAGGATAACGGCATTGATTTCACTTCCCATCATCTCCGCCAATTCGGGTACGCAGGACGCATAATAACCGTCAGCCCAGATCAGGGAGATCACGATCGTGATCAGATAGCCGATCGCCAGTCCAAGCGGGAAACCTGATATCGCGCGTAATAGGATCTTCTTTTTTATATTCATAGTTTTCTCCATTTCTGCGCAGCTGTCTGCGCATTTCATTGATTGTTTTATTGTGTTCCGTTCCAAATCGTAGTTTACAAGCCTAATATTTTTTTAATCTTGGCGACATAGCGTCTCGAGACGTAAGTGGTCGCACCGTTCGTCATCTCGACGGATATCGTGCCGGTAAAGCTTAAATCAAAATTTTTCACCTTCTTTAGATTGATGATCTCCGAATTTGAGATACGAACAAACTGTGCCGGATTCAGACGTTCTTCCGTTTCATAAAGTCTGAGGCGCAGCAGATATTCGCCGTCACTTGTTGCGGCAAATACTTTTCCGCCGCCGGCATAGATCCGAAACAGATCGTCCGGCTCTAAAATTTTTGTCTTTCCGTCTCTGATTCCGGAAATGATGGGAAGATTATGGTCTGAGAGTCTCTGTAACAGGGCATTGACTTCTTCGGTCACTGTGTCGGTGAAAATGATCAGTTTTGGTTCGTGACAGGATGCGTCGATTTTTATCTCAACCTGCATGTTTATGTCCTCCTTTCTGATGTGATCGTGATGCCATTATAGGCGAAGTGATTTTTTCTTTCAATGGCTTTTCGATAGTCGGTCGTTTATGGAACACAGGTGGCAGGAAGCGGGGTTTCCGATTAGCGGCATAAATTGTTTTTGCACAGTATATGATATCTGTGGTATAATAAATGCGCATTATGCACTCTGCGGTTTTGTGATGATGATGTCGCGCAGAGTGCGGATTGGTGAAGGATGCCGATGTGACTTTTAGAAGGGAATCTGTGAATGGAAAAAATCTGGGAATTTTTTGAAAACCTGAACGAGCTGGTTTATGTTGCGGACGCAGATACTTATGAATTTATTTATATGAACCGAAAGGCGCTTTCCATCTGCGGTCTTACATCATTAGAGCAGACAAAGGGGAAAAAGTGCTACGAAGTGCTGCAAAACGCTTCCGCGCCCTGCGAAATCTGCAATAACAGGGAGCTTGTTCCGGGGCAGTTTAAGGAGTGGCGCTATTACAATCCCGTCTACAACAGGCATATCCTGGTCAAAGATACGATCATAGAAATGAACGGAAGGCGGCTGCGCATAGAGTTTTCCGTTGATATCAGTGCGGATACCCAACAAAAAGAGATCATCCGTGATTATCAAAACAGAGAAGCGCTGATCAATGAAGCGCTGCGGATGGCAATGCAAGCTCCCGATCCCGATACTTCTCTAAAGATTGCCATCGAGTATCTGGGAAAGGCATTGGGCGGTGAACGGGTTTATATTTTTGAAAAAAATGCGGAGGGAAATGACGATAATACCTACGAGTGGGTGGCGAGCGGCGTGACGCCGGAAAAGGATAATCTGCAAAATGTTCCCGCTAAAGTCTGCGAGGGATGGTATCGTATCTTCGCGGAAAACAGATGTGTCGTAGTCAGGGATGTTGAGGATATCAAGACAAAGAATCCCCTTCAATACGAAATGTTGAAGCAACAGAATGTTTCTTCCGTCACGGAAGTGCCGCTATATGAAGACGGTAAGATAATCGGTTTTTACGGGGTGGATAATCCGCCGGCGGAGGCGCTTAGCTATATTTCCAATATGCTGCAGATCATGGGGCATTTTATAGAATCCATGCTAAAGATGCGGAACCTGGTGAGAAACCTGCAGCGGATGTCTTATCTGGATCAACTCACCCAGATCGGAAATCGTTATGCCATGGTGGAGTACATGGAGAATAGGAAAGCCGACGAGAGTATAGGGATCGTATACGGCGATATCACGGGGTTGAAACGTGTAAATGACGCAGAAGGGCATGCGGCGGGAGACCGTCTGATCCTTTCTGCCTGTACTTGTATGAAGGAGGCGTTTGGGGACGCTTACGAGCTGTTTCGCATTGGCGGCGACGAGCTTTTGGCAATCTGTGCCGGTATTGACGAGGCGGATTTTCAGGAGAGAGTCGCGAAACTGAAAGAAATCATGGCGGGGTCTTCCGTCAATATGGCGGTGGGTGCCGATTGGAAAAAAGACAGCGCCACCGGCGTAAATGCTGTCATGGCAGCGGCGGAGGCGCGTATGTATGAGGATAAGGCGGCCTATTACAAAAGAGCGGGAATCGACAGGAGACGATAAATGATCAATCCTTACAGCATAAATAGCCCAGCAAAAACACAGCGGGTGAATTCCAGTAAATGGTGATTTCATTCAGGGAGTAGCAGCCCACATGATCGGCGTAGCATTTCATGGGAGGCGTTCCTTTGGGAATCAGTCTTTCGGCATCCGGATCGCACGGGGTGCGGTTCGGACCGCCGCTTACCATTCCCGGAATACATTCGTCGATGCCGTCAACATGGGCGGGACGAAGATGAGGATAATTACAGCGAAATTCGCCGTTTCCGGTTACATAGCTGTAGCCCGTCGGATTGACTCCCAGAAGATAGTTAAGCTGTGCGGCAGCATAGTTTTTATAGGTACAGTCCCTATTCAAATAGTCGCTGATCGCAAAGACCATGCCGTGCGCAAGCAGCGTCATATTGCTTCCCCAGGTGAAATTTTGTTCTTCCATTGCGCAGCCGTATCCGCTGTTGTCAGCTACGGACTTTAATCGTTCTGCTTCACGGTGGAAATGGTCCGTAAACCGATTCGTAAGGGCTTGATCGGTTTTCTGACCGCACAGCAGATAAGCCAGAGCGCCCAGACCTCCAAGCTGCGTGTACCCCATGGCTGTAAGAGAAAATTCATTCGTAAGAGCTTTTTTCATGCGGTCGTGGTATGCAGGATCGCCTGTCAAGGCGTACATTTCAGCGTAGATCCAGAAGCGGTTGGAAGCATCGTCTTCTTCTCCGTATTCTCCCGTATTGCAGTCGTCGGGATTTTGAAAGCCGATAAACGCAGGGTTGTTATCCAGCCATCTGCATGACTTTTCCGCGGTCTGCCGGAGCCGTTTTGAAAATTCACTGTCATATTTTTCGTAAATGCCGCTTGCAAGAGCGCATACCGCCCCACAGTCTGCAGTCGCCATCGAGGAAACCGCAAAAAGATAAAGAGGCTCCCTGTCATCTTCCGGCATGATAAAAGGCGCATGGCGCATTGTAGTGACCTTGTGATAGACGCCGCCGTCTTCGCGCTGCATCTTCATCAGAAATTCCAGTTCGTAACGACATTCGGCAAGAAGGTCGGGCAGATCGCCTTCTTCGGGAATATTGAGTTTCTGCTTTTTAAAGACAGTCGGAAACAGTTTGTACGCATACAGTAAATGTGCTGCCGCGCAGGAGCCGGCGGTAACATACCTGCCGTAATCACCGGCGTCATGCCAGCCTCCGGTCACGTCCAGTTCCGTTTGTCTGTCATCATAAACAAAGGCGCGAGAGGTATGGCATGTTCCATGGCTGTATATACCCGCGTATTTTTCATCAAGACCACAGCCGCAGCGCAGGTAGTAAAACGCCTTTGTGATGTCGAAAAAAACACCGTCGTATACAGATTCTGCGATACAAAATTCTGCTGATGTCTCATCTAAGGCAACAATACGATAGGTTCCCTTTTTGCAAAAGTCGGAAAAATCTGCTTGGTACACGGTGTCCCCCGCGTTTTTATCGTACCCGAAACGCATCGCCTTTCCCTGGTACCGGCAGGTCCCCTTGCGGTCGATGATCTGAAAGTTTTCGCATGGGAAATTCATGACGGCTGTTTTTTTGCTGTCGGGACAGTATCCGATTTGATTCACAAAAATCCGAAAGGGACTTTTTGTGACGGTTTCTGTTTCATTGCCGTAATTTGTTCTGCTCATATCTCTCCCGCCTCATTTTTTGAAATTCAGTATAGCGGTTTGCCTTTGCCTGTACTATAATAATTGTGTGAAAAAATGGTAAAAATCTCTTTGCGAGGTAGTGTAATGAGCGGATTGTTTGAAAAGAGTGATTCCTTGAATACGCCTATAGAATGTTTTGTTTTTGATGCGGGGAAAAATGTCTTTCCCGTAAAGCCGCATTGGCATTACTTTGCGGAGTTTATTTATATGCTGGAAGGGCAGGCGGAGATGCACTGTAATGATTTTTCCTGTACTTTGCATAAAGGGGAAATGATGATTTTTCATCCTTCAGCGGTGCATGCAATCTACCCTGTAGATGACAAGATGCCGCGGTATGCCGTTTTGAAGTTCGATATCAACCGATTTACGCACACGCCTGCCTATGCGCCGAAGCTGAGAAGTATTTTTCAATATGCCGAAAAATCGGATATGAAAATACGATTTGAATCTGAGGAATTGGAGAAGGCGGAATGCGGCAGAATCTGGGCAGCATGTCTGTCGGAGATTACCGATTATAAATATGGGAGGGACCTTGTCCTGCAGGCTAATATCTATGAGCTTTTGATGAAAATCATACGTCTCTGGCTTGATGACGGTATGGTGATTGACGGCCAATTTATCTCACAGACAGAGGATTATACGATAGAAAATATAACCGAATATATCGACTTTTCTCTGTCGGAGAATCTGCGTGTGGTGGATATTGCGGAACAATGTGGGCTGAGTTATTCCTGTTTTGCAAAAAAATTCCGCGAGCGGTATGGTATCAGCTGTAAACAGTATATAGAAAAAATGCGGGTTTATAAGGCGGAGGAATTTCTCATGTTTACCGATTTTGACTTGAATTATATCAGTCAGGAAACGGGATTTTCCGATTGCAGTCATTTTATTAAAAATTTTAAACGATATAAAGGCGTTACCCCGAAACAGTTTCGATCGAGCAGACGCAAAAAAAGAATACAGAGTCCCAAATATAGGACTTAATACATGATATCCTCTCTTTAGAACATGAGTTCGATACAAAACGAGCGAAAAGGGAGGATATGAGGATGAAAGGATATGCAGTGGAGAGCGGTTATATGGGATATGTGAACGGAGGGTATATGCTGTTTGCGAGCGAGGAGGACTATGCGGATTATCTGGCGGATTAACGGGCATATTCCTAAAGGGAAGCGCGGCTTCTGCTATTTTTCGGTTGATAACATGCGGGAAATACAATACAATGGTAATGTGTCGGTTCATCCCGACATAGGTATAGAATAGTGCACAGACGGTGCGGATTGTGAATGTTGGAAATACGCGGGAGCGCTTATGATCAAAAAGGTAGATGGAATTTCCGTGAACTATACAGATGAAGGCGAAGGTGAGGTCGTTTTCCTTCTGCACGGCTGGGGGGCGAATATTACCCTATACCGTGGGATTATTGACACGCTGAAGCAAAACAGGCGGGTGATCGCCCTTGATATGCCGGGTTTTGGGAAAACGCAGGAGCCGCCCGTATCTTGGTGTGTGGATGACTATACCGAGTTTGTTCTGCATTTTATGGAGTCCTTTGCGGTGAAGCGTCTGAGTGTGGTGGTACACTCTTTCGGAGGACGCGTATTTTTTAAGCTGAATGCCAGAGATGATCTGCCGTTTGTGATCGAGCGGGCGGTGCTGATAGACAGCGCGGGGATTTTGCCGAAAAAGACCCTGCGCCAAAAACTCAGCCTCCGCTTTTATAAGGCGGGGCGCGCGTTTATGAGTACGCCTGTGATGCACTTTCTCTACCCTGACGCAGTGGAGGAAATGCGTAGAAAACGGGGTTCCGCCGACTATAATAATGCGACGCCCCTGATGCGTGCCACTTTGGTAAAGGTGGTAAATGAGGATTTGGAGCCCCTGATTCATCTGGTGCAGTGTCCGACGCTTTTGATTTGGGGAGATCTGGACACGGCTACGCCGATCGGGGATGCGAGGCGGATGGAGGAACTGATTGCGGACGCGGGACTGGTAGTGTGCGAGGGAGCGGGGCATTTTTCCTTTGCGGAACAGCCGGCGAAGGTGAATGGGGCGCTGCGGGCGTTTTTTCGCTGATTTTGAGAGAGAAAGGAATCACAGACGGGGATGGATAGATTGAAAAATAAGTCTGATGACCTTATTTTTCAATCGGCAATTTGA